>NZ_QPGM01000003.1:0-468018 GCF_003335195.1 Microbacterium sp. JB110
GCGCTCGGTGCCGCGGACCCTCCGGCGGCGCCCGACGCGGCCGCGCTTCCGGTGGCGCCGCCCCCGCCCACGGTTACCCCTCCTGTGGCGCCATCGCTGGCTGGGTGTGGGGTGGATGGTGGCGTGGGGCTGTTGGAGGAGGGGCTGCTGTCGCCGTCGAGGACGGGGTTCGGGGTCTGCGCCTTGGGGGCGGAGGGCAGGGGGACGGGACGGTTGAGCGCCTGCTTCGCTTCTTGCTCGGCGCTCATCGACTGGTACAGGTCGAAGCCGAGGAAGGACACGAATTTGTAGGTCATGTAGGGCGCGAAGCCGGCGATCGCCATCAACACGATTCCCGCGATCGGGTCCGACAGGGAGGCGAGGTCGAAGTCGATGGGTGCGTCGACCTGGGTGATCGCGACGAGGAACACGACGGTGATGACGAGCTTGGAGACGATGAGCGCGACCACGAAGCCGACCCATTTCCCGAACCAGCCTCGGGTCACATCCCATGCGGCGCCGGAGAGCGCGATGGGAGCGAGGACGACCGCGACCAGCAGCAGGGCCTTGCGGATCAGCAGCGAGAACCACACGATCGCGGCGGCGGCGATCGCGAGGGAGCCGAAGAAGATCATCACGATCGCCCCGACACCGGGGGAGGCGATCGTGAGACCGGTCAGCCCCGCGACGAGGACACCGATCTTGACGCCCATGCCTTCGAGGGTGTTGCCGGAGGCGTGGATGAGTCCGATGCACAGTTGGTCGACGATCTCCAGCAGCAGCCCGGTGAGGGTGATCACGAGGAAGCTGCCGAGCACGGACTTCGCCAGCCCGACGATGGCGCGGCTGAGCGCTCCGGGGTCTCGTCGGATCAGCCCAGTCACCAGCTGAAGCAGGAAGAAGCCGAGCATGAAGAAGATGGCGATGCCGAAGAGGATGTTGTACACCCCGACGTACCCGTCGCTGGTGACATCGACCAGGGTGGTCTGATCGAACACCGCCCACACGCCTTCGAACATGAGTGCCGCGGTGTTGCCGATGGCCTGTGCAAGCCACTCGAACGGGGCGGTCACCAGGGAACTAGCAGTGTCGCCGACCACGTCGCAGACGTTGGACAGCACTGGCACATCGCACAGACTCATCCGAGTACTTCCCTTCTGGTGCGGGTGCGGGTCAGACGGCTTGCCCGACGCCCCAGAAGAAGTTCACGAACGTGACGGCGGCACCGCAGATCACGGCGGCGCCGCAGGCGATCAGCACCCCGGTCTTTCCGCGGCTGGCGAGGTGAGGGTTGGAAGCGTTGGAGCCGATCGCCCACACGATCGCGGAGATGATCAGGGCGAGCACGGCGAGGATGAGTCCGATGGTCATCACCGCTCCCACGATGGTGCGCAGCTGTGCGATACCGGGCAGCCCGGTGTCGTTGGGGTTGATATCGATCTGCATGGGCACGAGGACCGTGACAAGGGCCAGTAGGCGTGGCGCGAGCAGAGACGGGGTGAGCACGGACATGGTGGCCTCCTGGCAGGGACGTGGTCTTCGCGTGTAGGGCCGCAGTCGGACCTACATGTCAGGAGGTGCTCGTCCGTTCCCACCGGCGGCCGCGCGTGTAGCCGGTGGCGGCGGGAGTTCAGAGGCGGTCGCCGAGGGAGATGAGGAAGTTCAGCCAAGTCACGCCGGCACCGGCGAGGGCGGCGGCGCCGATACCGACCCAGAGGCCGGTCTTCGCTTTCGACACGGCGGTGTGGTTGCCGTGCGAGGAGGAGACCGCCCATACGATCGCGCAGATCAGGATCATCAGGACCGCGACGACGAGCACAATCGTGAGCAGTGCGCCGAGGATCAGCTGCAGCTGCCCGCCGGTGACGGCGCTGAAGTCCGGATACACATCCGCCTCAACCATGACGGGTTCCCTCCCCACGGATGCGGGCCGCGCGTCGTGGCCGGGTCATGGTGTGCACCCGCGCACACTGGTCCCGGGGTCGGTGACGCCTTCGGCGTTGTGTTCGGCCAGCCACGCGTCCGGGTCGACGGCGGGGGAGGTCCACGCGCCCGGGTGCACCTCGAAGTGCAGGTGCGGACCGGTGGAGTACCCCTGGGAGCCGACGTCGGCGATGTGCTGTCCGGCGCGCACCCGATCACCTGTGGTGACGTGGTAGCCGTGGTCCCACATGTGCATGTACATGGTGTCGACCCTGGCGCCGGCGATGTTGTGTTCGATGACGAGGATGTTGTTCCACCCTTCCCGGTATCCGGCCCACAACACCACCCCGTCGGCGGCGGCGAGGATGGGAGTGCCGTCGGGGGCGGCGAAGTCGGTGCCGTAGTGCATCCGGTACAGGCCCGGCTTCTTCGGGTCCTCTCGCATCCCGAAAGGGCTGGTTTTGATGTAGCTGCCTTCCGGCATCGGCACCACGATCCGGGTCGTCGGCGCGATGTCCCCCGCGGCCGGCACGGACCCGCCGCCGGAGGTTCGGGGAACGGTGAGGGCGGTGAGGATCGTCTCGGCGACGGGCTCGTAGTTCGCATACCGGTCCGGGAACGCGCTGACTTCGACGGCTTGAGCGGCTTGCCCGCGGGTGAGCTGCTGCCATCCAGGGATGTCGAGCAATCCGCGCGGCGACGGATAGTTCGGTCCGTTCGGTCCCCCGAAGAACGCCTGCGCCTGATAGGTGGAGCTCATCAGCTCCGCGACACTGCCCCACCCGGATTGGGGGCGCATCTGGAAGATGCCCAGACTGTCATGGTCTGCACCGACCCCGTCGTTGGGGTAGCTGGCGGATTCCGGGTACGTGCTGTTGGCGAGCATCCGCAGCCGCGACTCGGTCAGCCCGGCCATCAGAGCGATCAGGATCCCGTCGCGTCCGACACCATCGATGTCCGCACCGATCTGGATGATCGTACGCGCATGGGTGAGCTGGGTTTTGTTCAGCGTGACCGTCTCTCCGCTCGTAGTGGTTGCCGTCAGTTCGTCGGGTACTTCGGCGATCACCACGAGAGAAGACGCGGCGCAGGAAGCTGCCTGCAGCACGGCGGGGTTGGCGATCAACGCAGGGGAGATCAGCACGACGGCGGGTCCGGCGAGGAGGACACCGGTCAGCAGCAAGGCGAGTTTATTCACGGTTCACTCCAAGGGCGTTCCGTTCGCGGACAGACGCAGTAAGTGGCAGCGATCACCATCGGACGGGCAGAGCACGAACACTGTGAACGCCACCTTGTGCACGCTTTCGGCCGTCTCACCTGCCCAGAATCCGCTGCGATGCAGGTCACCTCGGATGGTGATCGCGACCGTCCCGGGGGCGAGCTTGTCTCCAGCGGAGGCGACGATCTGCGGCCATGAATCCGGGATCACGGCCGTGTCGATCACAAGATGTTGCCGGGTCTGATATTCGAGGAGCCGACGCCACTGTTCGACGGTGGGGTAGTAGCCATTCAGGTCCGCAACCAGCCCGTTGCCTTCCTCCCCGTCCGGCGCGGCTTCGCCGGCGAGGGCGGCGAGATAATCGGAACGAGTGTGCCCCGTGGTGGTATCCCAGGCAAACAACGCATCCGCGATCTCCCGCGCGTAGCGGACGGGATCGGTGGACGGGGCGAGCGTCGCGGGCAAAGTGGGCACGGGGCGGGACGGGACGGGTGTGGTTCCCGCCGCAGGCGCATCTGGCGTTGTGGCGGGTGCGGGGCCCCGGATCAGCCCGTACACACCGACACCGACCAGGAGCACGGCGATCGTCAGCGTCCCGATGAGGATGATCAGGAAGCGGCGGCGTGCGGAGGTGTCCATGCCAGACAGGTGCCCCGACGGTTCCACCCGCAGCGTCCCCGGATGTTACGCGGCGGGGTGCTTGCGGTGCGCGGCAGCTTCCTCAAGGAACTGGACGGTGTGGTGGACCCAGTCGGTGAGCTGTTCCCACTGCTCGGCGGTGAGGGTAGCGGCGGCGTCGACGGGGTCGTAGTGCAACCACCAGTAGTCCAGTTCCGTGATCATCTCTGTCAGCGCACGGGGAGAGTATGTGCGGATCGTCGTCGGTGGTCGGCGTGTCTCGACGAGCGCGGTGCGTCGCTCTGTTATCGCTGCGGTCGCGCGTTGCAGGGCGGCCTTCGCGGCCTGACGGATCTGGGCGGGGCGGCCCTGGGCGGGTAGCGCTGCCAGTTCGGCGCGGGCGGCCGAACCGATCTCAGGGTCGACGTGCGTACCGGTGGCGAGAAGCTCGAGCTGTTCGGTGTCCTGTGCGATCTTGACTCGCAGGTAGTTGGGTTCGACGGGGCCGTGCGGGTCGATGTTCGCGAGGGCATCTTCCACGACCCGGCGGAGGTGTTCGGAGATGGTCGGGTCGTTCTGCAGGTTCAGCAGCTCCACGACACGGCCGAGCGTGTAATCGGAACGGTTCCCGGTGACGATCAGCGCGGCACGTTTGGAGGCCTGCGTGCGCTCACCGGCCAGTTCCGGGTCGACGGCGCTGGGCGGTGCACCAGATTCTGGTGCACCGGGCGATGCGCCGAAGCGGGTGGCGCGTTGTCTGATCGCGGCGTCCTCGGCGAAGATCCGGCGCAGCTGGTCGAAGAATCGTGCTTGTTCGATCCGTGTGTACGGTTTGCGGTTCTGGTTTTCTTGCTGTTCCGCCAGCAGCAGGTCCAGTTCGGTGGAGATGTCGGTCCGCACCCACACGTCCACGGTCTTGTATCCGAGGGCTCGGGCGGCCTGCAGGCGGCGCCCGCCGGAGATCACCGCGCCGGCAGGCGTGATGGTGATCGGTTGGATGAATCCGATCATGCGGATCGAGGCGATCAGGGCTCGGAGGTCGCCGGCGTCTTGGCGGATCCGGTGTCCGAGGAAGACGTCGGAGATCGGTCGTTTCGTCTCGAAGTAGTTCTCACCCATGCCGGCCCTTTTCGGTCGGAGCGGCGAGGGCGATCTCGACGATGAGTTCGTCGTCCTTCAGGAGCGTGTCGAGGGTGTCGTAGTGCAGGAGCCGTACTAGTACTCCCTTGTAGGTGGGGCGTCCGGGCCGGCTTTTCCCACCGAGGAGGACGCGGAGCAGTCCCGGCCATGAGTCATCGGGAAGGCCCAGCCGGGCCGGCATGTCGGTTTCTTTGCGGAGTACCTCTCGGGCATTGCTGATGCTTCCCGCGTCGCCGGTGCGGGAGAGGACATAGTCCACGGCGACGTCGGTGATGAGGTCCGGCCAGCCCAGCCCGATCAGGAGCTCGACGATGTCGGCGATCGCGTTGCGCAGGAGCAGCACGTCATCGCTGGCAGTGTCATCGTCGAGTTCGGCTGCGGGACCGGGGGAGGTGGGCTGGTCATACAGCCAGTGCCGATCTCCGGTGCGGGTCGGCGCTTCCACCATGGGTCCGCCTTTGCGGGCACGGGCGGGCGAGATCAGCAGGCGATCGCCGATCGCCTCGGACATGATGCTGCGTTGCACGACGCGGGTGACATACCCCCACGGGTCCCGGGCTTGAAGAACGTTGGCGGAGCGCATTGCGTCGAACGCGGCATAGCCGGCATCGGCCGGGTCACGGTTCCACTTGCGTGCCAGGCGCCGGTACTTTTCGATCGCGTAGCTCAGCAGCGCCGAGGCAGACTCGTCGTGCTGCCAGGCGCCGGGTCCGGCATCGTGGAGACGGTGCAGCAGGGCACGCAAACCCTCCGAAGTGAGAAACTCCGGCTCGTGGCATAGCTCCCGGTGATCGTGGTCGTTCATAGTCATCGTGCGGTGGCTTCCCTTCCCTGTCGAGAAGGTGCCCTTCGGCTTCCACCGATCGCGTAGACCAGCTCGTGGTCAGGACAGGTGGCGGGCTGGCCGCATCAGGGACCGCTCACAGGCGGGCCGCTTCCTGCTCAATGGGCTCGGGGCCGGTCCGGGTCAGCCGGGCGGTGATCATCCGCGCGGTGCGAGCGCTGTGGAGTCTGGCCTCGGAGATCGTCGCGCGCGTCTGCGTCCGCGCCCACATGTGCGCGCGGACGTTCCACTCAACGCCTCGTTCGCTCGCTCGAGCGCTGATCCTCGTGATCAGGTCCATCGGGCGCACCCATTCCACTCGACGCCGCGAATCCGGGGAGACATCCTCGCCCGCATCCGAGGTTCCGTCTGCGAGGGACGGGTCCGGGCGGGCACGTAGCAGCGATGCGGCGTCCGTATCATCGTGATCAGGTTCCGTATCGGACAGGGGAGCCGGTGCAGGGTCATCATGTGCTCTTCGATGATCACCAGGCGGCAGATCGTCCAGGGGTGTGGCGTCGGGGCTGGTCATGAATCCTCCTCGGCAGTGGGGTTCTCGGATTTCGGGGGTCCTGCGGGGGCAACGTCGCCGCGGGACGTGCCACCGTGGTTGGCGGTGTCCGCGGTGCTGGGGGCGGGGCTGCCGGGGATGGCGAGCCAGCGTCCTACCGTGGAGGGGTGCACGTTCAGACGGGCAGCGATCGCTCTATTGGACAGTCCCTGACGCGACAACGACACGGCATCGTTTCTTGCATCCGAGCTCGACGCGATCGGCGTCGTGAGCGGAGCAGTACGTGACTGTCCGGTAGGGCGCGTCTGGCCGAGCCTCTGCTGCTGTGTTGGCAGGACGGGGGAATGTTGCAGGGGGGAGACCGCCGCCGTTGTCGCGGCGGGCGGTTTTGACATATCGGGGCGGGGTGAGTTCGTGTGCACCGTGGCTGAGAGGGGTGGGGGTATCGCGTCGTGACTGGTTGCCGTCTTTCGCGCAGCGCCGCTGATGCGCCGCCCGAGTTGCACGGTGAGATGGGTGGCAGCCAGCAGAACCAGAGGTGGGACGGCTGCGACGGATGCGGCCAACTGTGGTGGCAGATCCGAGTTGGTTGCGACGAGCGCGTGCATGCAGTTGGCCGTCACCGATACCGCCGCGCAGGCGATCAGCAGCGTCCATGGGTACACGGTGGAGCGGGTCCCATGGCGGGCGAGGGCGACGATCGCGACCGTGGCGACGACGATCATGCCATCGACGATCACCGGCCACATCCACGCCTGCATGGGGTCGATCCCGGCACGCCTTGCCAGGTCGGTCAGCGTTGTCGCTGACAGCCAGAACGCGCACACATCGATCAGTACTGTCCCGGCGCGGGCGACCACCACCGCCCACATCCCGGTGGCGGCTGTTCGCAAGGGTGTGTCGGTCACAGCCGCAACCGACTCTGCTGCGCGGGCGCCCCCGACGTTGGCGGTGCCGATGCCGGCCGGGCAGGACGGACAGATCGTTGCGCGGACTGAATGGTGCGCACCGCCTCGATCTCGTTCAGACCTGCCCGTACTGCCCCCTGAGCGAGGATCTCCCATGACTGCTCAGTGATGGGCCCGGATTCGGTCAGCCGGCACGCGGCCCAGAACAACGACCGGTTTCGGTTTCCCTCCGGCCTGCCCGCCACCCAATCCGCAAGCCGTCCCGCATCCCACCGGGTGCCTGCGCTGCGGGTAGAGGCTGCCGCTGCGGAGGTGGCGGTCAGTCGTTCGGTCGGGGCGGGCCGCAGTAGCTGCTCGAGCCGCCACCCCTCGACCGGTGCGGGGGAGCGCCCGCGGGCGACGACCGTGTACGGAGCGATGGCGCCGCTGCGGGTGCGTACCCGTGAGGGGGGTGCGAGCACATAGCTGCCGTCGGCGAGGAAATCGACATGTGCGGTCGGGACCGCCCAGCTGCGCTGCTTCGGAGACGGGTTCGCGGGGAACACCAGGTGCAGACCGCCCGAAGGGGACCGTACGATCCGCGACCAGGTGTCGATCAGGCCCGCCTTTTCGGCGGCCACGAGCGCGTCGAATCCGTCACCGCCGGGGTGCACGTCGATGTCGAAGATATCGATGCTACTGCGGGCAGAACCTGTCACCAGGCCGATGTTCGCCTCCGGCTGCCACCGCCACCACCGGGCCAGTTGGGAAGGATCCCTGCTGGCATCTTTGAACCCTTGCCGGGTCAACGGCGCTTTCCCCAACGGCACGCACGGGAACACGGGAACACCCGCCGCCGCATATTCCAGCGCGGCTCTCAGCAGCGGCGTCCGATCACCCCCAGGGGCAGGCGAGTTCATCGTCTCTCACCTCAGCCGGCTCAGCCCGACGCCAGGGTTGATGCGACGCGGGTCTGTGCCATCATGGATGCCATGCCCGGTCTCTGTCCTCCCGCAGCGGATCTTGCAGCGGGCTTGAGGACGCTCGCGGTGAAGCGGTGAATCAGTCATCGTCGATGTATCTCCCTGCCGGTGCACACAGCCTTGTGCGTGCTGCCTCCTGTGGAGGTGCACCGGTCCCCCCAACCCCACCGGAGCGGTGACCGGTCGACGCTCGGTCACCGCTCCGAGCAGGAGCTCGGACTCTCACCCCTACCAGTCAGGGGCGCTGCGGTTCAACGCCCGGAGGCGGAATCGGCGTCTCATCGGGACGAATGATCGAGTCATCATTATCGCGGGTGGGCCCGTGACGGTATCGGTGAGGGGTCTCGCCGAAGTGGCTGCGGAACGCGGCGATCGCATGACTGCTTGACGACCAGCCCACCATCCGAGCCGCCTGCGTCACGGTCAGTGTTGTCGTTTGGACGAGCACGACGAACTCATCAAGCCGTCGCTGGGAGAGGAATTGCCGCGGTGGGATGCCAATTTCTGCGGTGAACACTCGGGAGAAGTACCCCGACGACAGGGATGCCTGTTTCGCGAGCGATTCCAGGGACCATTCGTTCGCCGGTTGCGCGGCGATGAACTCCAACGCCCGTCGCACACCTGAGTGTTTCACGTCAGGAAAAATCAGGTCCGCGGCGGCCCGGACCTGCGGAGCGAACTGCGGATCCGGATGGTCGCTACGAATCAGAGGATCGAGGGTCTCCGTCAGCTGAGCGAAGATCGTCAGCAACCTCGGGATGAGATCCGTGCCGTCGGGGTCGTGCTGGGCCTGCAACTCGAGCGCGGCATGCAACAGCCGGCGTAGCCGGCGGGATTGAGCCGAGGTGGGATGAAGGACCATCACCGGGTGGCGGGACGTGGAGCCGATAGCCCGGATGCGTGCGCGGCCCGCGGCTGATCGCGGCGCGTACCGCCATGACATCATGTCCAGCACGAGCGCCTCATCCACGATCATCATGGAAATCTGCTGAGGGCGCACAGGAGTGTATCGAAACTCCGCCCCCGGTTCGAATATGACCACGTCCCCCGCGCGCGTCTCATGCTGACCATGACGATCGGTCAGGATCCCCTGCCCCCGTTCCACCAATACCACGGTGAACATGGGGTCGAGCTTGCGTGTGTGCGCCGAGACGTGAAGCTCTGTCAGAAAGCGGAGGGGCACCGCGACCGCGGCCGCTGACGCCGATTCACGACAGGGCGGGTACCTGAGGCGCGGTACCCCTTCAGCCGAATCGGCTGCCTGGTAATCGGAGAGAACATCACCAGCCCAGCCTATCGACCAGGTCTTGCCCCGGCTCTGGGAACGACAGTTGGCCTGAACACCGTTCGGCAGCGACCGCACCTCCTGTGTACATCGGTGTGAGTGTTCGCGGCCGGGAGCACCTTGTCAAGGCACACGAAAACTCCTCCTAGTGAGCGCTGCCCTGGCGTGGCGGTTGATCGAGGACTTTTCGTTCTTCGGCCTTGACAAGCCACTCCCGCCCGCGAGGGCGGAAAAGCAAGAAGGAGCCGCCCGACAGGTCTCACCGACCCGGCCCGGACGGCCCCACGCACACACCGAGGAGAACCGCACCATGACCACCATCGATTTCGCCCGCCCCGTCGCCTCCGCCGACGGACGCACCCTCTCCAGCACGACAACCGTCGTCACGCGTCCCGACGGCACCCGGATAGAACTGAACATCTCCACCAGCCACTGGAAGGGACACGGATACCGTGCATCCGCCACCCGCCAGCACGCCGATGGGATCAGTCGCCGCATGGCGCTCACGTTCGGAGAAGACAGCGACAACCGCCCCCTGCCCGCGATCGAGGGCACCCCGGCACCCACCGCACGATTCAGCCGCACCGTGCTCGCCCGACTTCACCAGCAGGTGATCGCCGACATCACCCACGAAGGCGAGGAATGGACCGGCTGGGCGAAGAACTGCACCGCCGCCCGCGACTGAGCCCGAACGGGCAGGACGGCCCACCCCCGTCCTGCCCGCCTCCCCCGGACCTACCCCCTTCTTTCGAAAGCGAGACACACCATGACCATAACCAGCAATATCCTGCACACCCTCAACAGCAAGCACAGCCCCGACGCCGACCGTTACGCACGCATCGTCCTCTCCGTCGCGGCGGAGCCCGGCGACACCACTCTGGGACGGCTCATCGCCGTCCACGGTGCACCCGGCGCGCTCCGCCTGCTGGCCGACGACACCACGACCGCGACCGGAGTGAACACCGAGGAACTCAACCAGCTACGCCGCCGCACCCCCGTCACCCTCACCTCGACGATGGTCGCCGGGGTGCTCCGCACCCTCGAGAACCTCAACATCAACGTCCTCACCCCGTCCGACGCGGAATGGCCACACGGGTTGGCCGACCTCGGCGCGCGGGCACCCTTCGTCCTGTTCACCCGCGGAAACCAGAAACTCCTGGCATCGCCCTCGGTCGTGGCGATCATCGGAGCCCGAGCCGCCACCACCTACGGGACACACGTGGCCGCGGAACTCACCGCCGACCTCGTCAAAGACGGCCAGGTCATCCTCGCCAGCGGCAGCTACGGGATCGACGCCGAAGCACACCGGGCCGCATTGGCAGCGGGAGGCGCAACCATCGCGGTCCTCGCAGGCGGCCTGGACCGGCCCTACCCGGTCGGGCACGCCGGACTGTTCGACCGGATCATCCAGCACAACGGGGTCATCCTCACCGAGACGCCCCCGACGCTCCCCCCGACGCGCTGGCGGTTCCTGCGCCGCACCCACCTGATCGCCGCGCTCGCCGACCGGATTGTGATCGTGGAAGCCGGGGCACGTTCCGGATCCCTCCACGTCGCCGCGCACGCGACCTCGTTGCGCCGACCGGTCGGCGCAGTGCCCGGGCCGATCACATCCGCGGCGTCCACCGGATGCCACGAACTGCTGCGCAGTGGGAGAGCCGTGCCGGTCACCAACGCCCACGACGTACACGCCCTCCAGCCCGCACGGGCGTTGTCGTCTCCGGGGAGCGGGGACTTCCCGAGCCTGGACAGCGTCGATGTGCTGATCGCAGACTGGGACGACGACCCCGCCCTCACCGCCGAGCATCTGGGCATCCTGCGGGAGCTCCCCGAGCGTGAGGTGCAGGACATCCTCACCGGCAACGCCCGCTCTGTCGAGCGCGAGTTCCTGGCCCTCCTCGACGGCGTCCGCGCCGCGACCACCCGGCAACTCCTCTACCGCCACGGCATCGACCTCGACGCGTAGCCCACGCCGGGGGTGGACGTCTCGCGACGGGCCGTCCACCCCCGGAAATCGGGCGCGAGGAGCCGCACCGACCCGGTGGTGCCGCGCATCGGAGGTCGCTTCGCGACCCCTGTGTTCTCGGACGCCGGCACAGCCGGCGTCATACCGGATGGAGTGTCCGGGGCCGTGAGCACCTTGTCAAGGCACACGAAAATTCTCCGCCCCGCGATCGGGCAGGCGGGGCCGTTGATCGAAGATTTTTCGTTCTCCGGCCTTGACAAGCCACTCCCGCCCCCAGCGATCGAGAGGCATTGAAGGGGACCAGGAAGGAGCAACCGATGACCACCCACGTCACCGTCTACACCCTGCCGGACTGCGGCAACTGCGAACGCACCCACCAGTTCCTCACCCGCTCCGGCATCCCGCACACCACCGCGCCGATCCAGGACACCGGCCCTGTCCGTGACCTCATCGCCCGGCTCGGCCACCGACAGGCCCCCGTCGTTACCGTCACCGGCGCGGACGGGGAACTGATCGAGCACTGGTCAGGGCTGCGCCCCGACCTGATCCTCGCCCTCGCATCCACCACCCGCACGAACTGACCGAAGGACACCCGCATGGCTTTCCTCATCACCCGAGACTTCATCACCCGCAAGCACGAAGAAGGCTACGGCGTCGGCGTACAAGGCCCCCGTACCGCCCGCCCCGCGACCCTCGCCCGCCTCGACGCGGGAGAGGGGGAGCCGTTCCGGATGCTCGACGACGACCAGATCGTGTACTACCACGGCCTCTTCATCGACGATTCGGACGCCGAGGACTACCGCGGCGAAGCGGAGTTCCAGCCCCTCGACTGCTACGGCACCCCCAACGCCGGAGCCGTGACCATCCAGTATCGCGACCACACCGGCACCTGGCAGACCCTCTAACCCCTCACCCATCTGAACGAAGGAGAACATCATGCGACTCACCCTCGACCACGGCGGGCGTCCCCTCGACCTCGACCTGGGCGCACCCAGCAGCAAGGAAGGGGTCGGATTCTTCGACGACGCTGACCTCGCCGCATACGGCGGCAACATCTACCTCCACATCGACGGCGTCGAATACGGACAGCTTTTCTTCTACACCGTCGACGGGAAGCCCCGCCTCGAGCTCGGCCAGTTCATCCCCGCCGCCCAGCAGTGGGAACCCGTCAACCCGCTCATCACCTCCGTGCCCGACCTGTTCGCCGCCGACGAAGCCGCACAGGACGAGGCCGAACAAGACAAGGAGAACTGACCATGCGGATCACCATCAGCGGCTACCCGCTCCCTGACCCCCTCACCCTGGACGCCGAACCCGACGATTACATCTTCGACGAGGGATGGCTCCTCACCCACGACGAAACCCAGCGCCTCATCGAAGCCTGGTGCGACGCGCCCACCGCTCCCGCCCCGAACGGAGAAGACGACGTACGCCGCATCTGGAGTTACAGCGAGCTGGGCCTGTTCGTCACCGTCCTCTACCTCGACGGAGAACTGGGCATCGATCACTGGGAATCCGCGATCGGCAGCGAAGGCACCGACCTGTACTCCACAACCATGATGCCGTTCGACTTCGACATCAGCGCCGACAACACCGACGAGCCAGAAGGGCGCGACCTGTGAACGCCCGCTACCTACCCGACCAGTTCGCCGATTCCGGCTGGCCGTCAGGAACGTCCGCGAAGAAGGCACGATTCGTCAACGCGCTCATCCGATTCATCGACGCCGGCTACCCCGAATCGCAGTTCACCGCGGCTCTCTACGACGGGCTCCACAACCACGGCTACTTCGGGTTCATCGCCCACTACAACCGACACGGGTTCTACGACGAGAAGTTCTCGACCCCCGCCCGACAGGAAGAGTTCCTCAGCGAGCTTCGCTGGGCATGCCAGCGCGACTACGACAGCGACCGCACCGACCTGTGGGCCGACGTGAAGACCGTCCTCACCGACCACTTCGACCAAGCCCCACCCGCCCTGTTCACCCTCACCCCCACGGAGCATCAGCCATGACCAGCACCATCGCCGACATCGCCCGCCGGATCACCGACACCGTCGACCTGTCCGACCGCACCAACCCCGCCACCGGCGCGCACGAGCCGGTCATCGAGGACATCGACCAGCTCGCCGCGTTCATCGCCGACGGCATCCGCGCCTACATCCAGCACGGACAGATCACCACCGGCGAGGGCTACACGTACACGCCCGTGATCACCGAACACGGCCTCGGGTACGTCATCACCGCACCATCCGGGCACCACGAGACCGTCACGCTCGTGCCCTCCACCGCCACCGACGAAGGCGAAGGCACCGGCAACATCTTCCTCTACCGCTCCGACGCCCCCGCCTACGACCCCCTCGGCGACGCTCTCACCCATGTCGCCTTCACCGACCCCGGAGCGGAGCATGCGGGCGTGTGAGATCGGGTACGCGCACATCGGGTCGGGCATCAGCTGGCTGTTTCCCGACCCGGAAGCCCTGTTCCCCGCAGAGACCCCCATCGGCACCCTCGAATGGCTCTGCTACGGGCCCGGCGAAGTGCTCCTATCCGTCACCTTCCGGACCCTTCTGGGCGATAACGACACTGCACCGGCGTACCTCACCGAACGCCTCGACGGGAGCCGCTACCTCACCGACACCGCCGAGTACCCGCTACATCCCGACACCACCGTGAACATCCATCCCGAACAGGAGCACCCGCAATGAGCCGCCCCACCTCGAACGGACAACTCGCCTTCGACCTGGACGAGATGATCCACGAACTCGACGTACAGAACGCCGCCGCCTGGGACGGCGCGCCCCTGCACTTCACCACCGCTTACCACTCGCCCGACGACCTGGAGGCCGCATTCGAGCGGTGGGTGTTCGAGCACGGCAACTTCGGATGCCTGCAACGCTCCCACATGTGGCACCCCGGCATCACCACCGCGCACGCGAACACCGCCACCGCAGGCCACGAACTGCGCATCTTCGACGTCGACCTCCGCTGCGACCACTATCGCGAGAACTGCGCCTGCGTCGGCGGGAGCCTCACCCGCGGCATCTGCCACCCCTGCACCTGGCACCACGACGGCACCGAGACAGGCGTCGTCGAAGCCTGGCACGACCACGCCTGGCCGGGCTGGCGCACTCTGCCGGTCATCCCCGCGAAGATCGCGAAGACCGACGACCAGAACCGGCCCTCCAAGAAGTACCGGGCCTGGATCGAAGAACACTACCCGGCCGAGTGGCAACTCCCCGGTGCACCCGTCATCACCGAGCGTTCGCGCTATGGCACCCGCCACGTCCCCGGCCGCAGCCCCTGGAACGGCTTCGACCTCTCCCACACCGCCACCCACCCCACCGGCGCGTAACCCCACCCGAACACGAAGGAGAACCTGCAATGGACACCACCGACCACTACAAGGCGAACATCGCCCTCGTCGACGAGCGCACCAGACAGGTCGCCGCCCTTCTCCCCTTCCCCGTCGAACTCGACGCCGACATGGGCGGCACCTGGGCGCTGCACATCGACCTCGGACGCAGAGGAGGCACAGATGACCCGCCCGACACGGCAGGCGTTGACCCGGACCCGGACAACGGGAACCTCGAATGGTGGTTCGACGTCGACGGCGGCTGCGAAAACGTCATATCCGAGCACACCATCCACTCCGACCCCGCCGCCGCATGGATCACCGAACAGGCCCGCCGCTTCAACTCACCCGCCGCCCGATAGCCCCTGACCATCCGCAACCGGCCACGAAGGGACACCCCTGCCATGCCCATGGACACCACCGTCACCATCGACCACATCCCCGAGACCGCAGCCGAGACTACTCGCGCCCGCGAGATCCTCACTCGCCTCGCCGAAGCGTTCGAGATCCCCGACGCAGAGGTCCGCGTCTGGGCGGAAGCGGACGGTCAGAACGGGGAGATCCGGCTCGCCGCCTACGCCCACACATACCAGATCGACGGCATCCACCCCCTCGCCCGCATCCTGTCGCGACTGTTCGCCCCGCACAAGGTGCGCGTAGAGGAAGAAGGCGAGCACGACGACTACTGGGGCCGGGCGAGCACCTACCAACAGGGGCGTCTGACCTGCGCGGGCACCAAACAGTGGGTCGAACACCCCGTCACCGAGTAGAACCACGAGCACGCATCCAATGGAGCATCAGCCATGACGCACACGCCACGCATCGCCGCAACACTCATGGCCCTCGTCTTGACGCTCATTGGCTGCACGCCCGCGCCCGAACCGGCACCGCTGCGCGTCATGATCGGGACCGACCTCACCCTGACGGTCGAGCACGCCCGCACCATGGAGGAGCAGCGCACCGGCCTCGGAGGACGCGACAGTCTCCCCGCAGGCGCCGGGATGCTGTTCACTTTCGACCCGGCAGGCCCCCGACGTGTCTGGATGGCGGGGATGCGGTTCCCCATCGACATCGCCTGGATCCGCGACGGCCGCATCATCGCCACCGACACGCTCCCTGCGTGCACCCTCCCCGATACGAACGACTGTCCCAGGTGGGACTCACCCGGTGACGTCGATGCGCTCCTGGAGACCGGAGTGGGCGTGCTCGATCTCATCACCACGGGTGCCACGATCACCACGGCACCGGCGGGGGAGTGACGCGCCCGCACGCCGGGCACCTTCCTGGTGTCAGTAACGAGCGATAGAATAGGAACCACGAGGAGCCCACCATGACAGCTACGACGCGCACACCGCTCACCGCGACACAGCGGCACGAGCTGGAGAACATCCGCGCCTCCTGGGCTGTCGAAGGCCAGCACGTCACCGACGCCGAGATGGCCGTCCTCGAACGCGTCGCCCGCGGCGAGATCGACGCCCGCATCGCGTTCGCGCTCATGCAGCAGGACACCGCCACCACGCGCTGAGCACGTCTGCCCGCTGTGACCATGTTCCAGAACTGGGGCGACTACTGGTGGCCCGACCAGTACGAAGAGTGCCTCCGCAACATCCTGCACCAGACCGTTACCGACGGCCGGGAGATCCACGACCCCGACGAGCTCGCTCGCCTCGAACGACAACTCACCACGATCCGCGCCGCCGAACTCATCGCCCATCCCGAGCACGTCGCCCGCACCTTCGACGCGGACCACTACCACGCTCTGCATCGCTGGCTTTTCCGCGATGTGTACGAATGGTCCGGATCCCCAAGGGTCGTCACGACTCTGAAAGGCGACAGCCAGTTCGCTGACCCCGAAGACATCGACCGGCTCCTCGACATTGTGCTGAACAATCTCGGCGACCCCGCCCGCTTCCGCACCCAGCCGCGCGCCGAGTTCCTCGAGACCCTCACGTCGACCTTCACCGGGTTGCTGATGATACATCCGCACCTCGAGGGCAACGGACGCACCAGCCGCCTGTTCATGCAACAAGTCGCCGAGCACGCCGGATATCGCATCGACTGGACCCAGGTTCCCGCAACGCAACTCGTTGACGCCACCATCGACGCATTCCGTCTCGACCCTGACGCGCTGCAACGCATCCTGCACGACATCACCCACCCGTTGCAGGACAGCGACCGTGCAGCGCTCTTCCGGCAACGCATGCGCACCGTCCCGCAACCCGGCACCCCGCGCACGCAACCCGTCAGCCCGCAACCCCCCGAGCACGCTGCCGAGCAACGCGCCACCCCGACGCGCCGCCCCTACGACCAGGGCAACACCACCGAGCACGGCCCCGCACTCTGACCCGCGCACGCCACCGCCGGGGCTGCCCCGAGCGCGGCGCAGGCGGGCGACCTCACGGGAGACGACGCCCACGATCGTAGCTGCCGCCCGACCGGGCGAGAATCATGCCCAAGTCCTCGAGCACCGCCCCGAGCCTGTCACTCACCGTGGAGCATTACCCTCAGACGGCACCGGAGCAGCCTCCAACAGGCCCCGCAGGTCACCCGGCCGCCGCACCGATCCAGACGGCCCGATCCGAGTCCCACCAGAGGTCCGATTCCACCGCCGGCAGAGCCGATCCTGGTCTCCCACACTTCTTGCATCGAGGAGTCTAAACCTCATACGAGGTTTAGACTTGTGTTTATGAGTTCGACTGTATCGGATGAGCGGGGCGGCGAGAAGCACGGGAAGCGGATCGCGCACACCGCGGCCAGATACGGCGTGACGGTCGCGACCTTACGTCTGTACGAACAGCAGGGCATCCTCCCGCCCGCACGCCGGACGAGCGGCGGCCACCGCCGCTACGACAAGGCCGACCTGGACTGGGTTGATACCGTCATGCTGCTGCGCGCTACCGGCATGTCCACCGCACAGATGATCCATGTTGGCGAACTCGCTCGCGGGGATCGCCGCGACGAAGCGGATGCACTGATCGCCGTGCACGCGGAGGACGTGCTGCAACAGGCAGCGCAGCTACGGCGCAACGCTCGTGCACTGCTGCGGCGAGGCCCAGCGACGTCGCACCCCGGGACCGCGGCGACGTAGCAACCGCCGACTCACGGCTGCAGCATGCAGATGCGACGAGGTTACGGTCGCACGAACAAGTCCGCTGCCGTGCCGTGCTGCAACTCCAGCACGACCCCGACGTCTGCCCGATGCAGCAACACCGACGGACCGTGTAGCGAGAACACCACCCGTGCACCCGGCATCGCACCGGCGTCCTTGAGCTGCTCGAGAAGCGAAGGGAACGCCTGCACGGTCTCGCCGATCCACTCGATACGCGCCTCGCATTCAGAACCGAAATCGTGCAGGAAGCGCACTAGGTTCGAGACCTCTGGACTGTCGGCAAGGGGGTCCCACTCATCTGGGTCCACAGGAGGAATCGGGTTCCCGTATGGGGTACGCGATGGGTGGCCCATCAGGGCATCGAGACGGTTGGTGACGTCGTCGCTCATCACGTGCTCCCACCGGCATGCCTCGTCGTGTAAAAGCGTCCAGTCCAACCCGACCACGCGCTCGAGGAAGCACTCGGCGAGCCGGTGTTTCCTCATCACTGTCGCAGCGGTCTGGAATCCGCGAGGCGTGAACTCGAGCTTCTTGCTCTCCTCGGAGAAGGAAACGAGACCAGCCCGTTCCATTCGAAGCACTGTCTTGGTCACCGTCGGACCGGACTGTTGCAAGCGCTCCGCGATGCGCGCTCGACGCTTGGGCACATCGGCCTCCTGCATCTCAAGGATCGCTTTGAGATACATTTCGGTCGGGTTGATCAGATCAGACATTGATTCCTTGCGCACGGAAATAATCTCGCGCGCCCTTGCGCGAGGAAGATATTACGTCAGGTTACAACGCTGAGAATAGCCGAGGTCCCCGCGCAAACTCCTTGACACCATACCCCGGGAAGCGATAGGCATATTCGTTGGCGTGGGCGGCGGAGCCGGACCCGCATCGACGATCGGGTTGCTCGTCTCAACGGCCGGGGGTGCTCTCCCACGCGGCCCACAGGCGCGCGTAGACACCACCCGCTGCCACGAGGGCGGAGTGCGTTCCATCCTCGATGATCCGGCCATGATCCATGACGAGGATTCTGTCGCAGGACGCCGCCTGGGACAGGCGGTGCGCGATGACGAGTCCGGTGCGTCCGCGGAGTGCGGCATCGGCGGCGTGGTCGAGCATCTCGGCGTGCGTGGAGCCGGCTTCGGCGGTGGCCTCGTCGAAGATCGCTAGCTCGGGGTCGACGAGCATCACGCGGGCGAGTGCGAGCTGCTGCGCTTGCGCTGCAGTGAGCAAATGCCCCGTCGTCCCGACGACCGTGTCCAAGCCGTGTTGCATCGCCTCGACCATGCTCGCCATGCCGGTGGCGTCGAGCGCGGCGTGTGTCTCTTCATCGGTGACCTGGGGAGCCCCCAGGGTGAGGTTTTCGCGCAGCGTTCCGGCGAACACGTGCACTTCCTGCGTGATGAGCGCGGTGCGGTGGGGCCTGGTCACGCTTCCCGCGTCCGGTTCGTGGATGCCGGCGATGACGCTGGCCAGGGTGGTCTTTCCGGCGCCGGACGCGCCGACCACCGCGACACGTTCGCCGGTCAGGATTGTGAGCTCGATCCCGTCGAGCGCGAGACGGCCCCCCTCGTATCTGAACGCGACCCCGTCGAGGAGGACCGAAGGCGATGTCGAGCCGAGCGGGTCGGCAGCGCCTTCGACATCGGCACCCCCCGTCACTGCCGTTGTGTTCTCGACCGTTCCGTGAACCGTAACTCCCGGTGATGTCGGAGCGGGGATGGCGATGACGCCGATCATACGATTCAGGGAGGCGAGCACGGACTGGAGGACGTCGACGACGAACAGGAGCTGATTGATTGGGCCGAACAGGCGCAGGAACAGCAGCATCGCCGTGGTGGCGGCGCCGACCGTGGACTGTCCGTTGCCGATGAGCACGAAGCCGGTCAGCAGGATCGCCGCCATGCCGAGATACTCGGCGACGTTGAGCCGGCCGAAGAACATGTTCTGCACGGTCTGGGCGCGCAGTGTGTGGGTCACGACCCTCCAGGACGCCTGGAGCACCCGCCGGTGGCGGTGTTCGCTCAAACCGAAGCCGAGCACGGTGGCGTAGCCGCGCTGAGACTCCAGGAGCTGTTGTGCTCTGACGCTCATGGCGGCGCGCTCAGCGCGGTAGATGCGCGGTGCGGTGCGCAGGTACCAGCGCACGGTGACGATGTAGACGGGCAGCACGACGAGGAGCGCGAGGCCGTACCACCAGTCCAGGATGGTCATGCCGACCAACGTGACCGCAACGGTGAACCCGGTCGTGGTGAACACCGGGATGACCTGAGGTGCGGCATCGGCGATCTGGGCGACGTCGTCGCTGGAGCGGGATACGAGGTCTCCCGTCCCGGCGCGCTCCACGACGCTTTGCGGGAGCGTCATCGCCCGCTCGACGAGCAGTTCGCGCAGCTCGGCGAGCATGGCATGGTAGCTGTAGCCGGCGAGGACGATGGTGGCCGCGGTCCCCGCCGCGCCGGCGAGCGCGGCGGCAATCATCACGACAGTCGCCCACGCGAGGGTGCTCAGCCCGGCTGTGCCGTCCTGCACGCGGTCTACGAAGTCGCCGATCACCGCAGGCGTCACGAGTCCGACGGCAGCGCTTGCAACGCCCAGAACCGCGACGGCGAGGAGTTTCAAGCGGTGGCCACGGCTGATGCGCCACACTTCCCGCCAGGTGCGCGCACCGCCGGCGATGGGGAGCGCACTGCCGGTGGTGCCTGCCGGGTTGGTCATTGCCCGGACCCTTCGTCTGAGCCGCGCATGTCGACGACGCGATCGCAGACGCTCAAGAGGGCGGGGGAGGAGGCGATGAGGATCGTGGATCGGCCTCGGCGCGTCTCCCGGAGTCGGGACGCGATGACCGCCTCGGTGACGGAGTCCACCGCTGTGGTGGGGTCGTGCAGCACCAGCACCGGTGCGTCAGTCGCCAGCGCTCGTGCGAGCGCGAGCCGCTGACGCTGACCGCCGGAGAATCGGTTGCCCATCTCGCCCACCTGTTCCTGCGTACCACCGGCCTCGACGATGAAGTCGTCGCACGCGGCCGCCCGCATCGCCGCGTAGCGCGCCGCTGACGGCGCGCCCGTCATGTCGAAATTGTCGGCGATCGTGCCGCTGAACAGGGCCGCGTGGTGGGGTGACACCACGACGCGGGAACGATACGTCTCCGGATCTAGTCCCGCGCTCAGGAGACCATCGACGTACACCTGCACATCGCCGGGTGCGCGGGGGTCCAGCAGGGCGCCGGTGATGTCTGCGGCGGTACGGTCATCCGCCCTCAGCCCGATCAATTCGCCGGGCTCGACCTGTACGGGACGGTGCGAGGAGGCGGAGAGCTCTACGGCGGGGACCGTCGCAGGTATCCGTTTCGTTGGTTCCTGCTGGGGGACGCCGGCGGTCGCGTCCTTGAGCATGTCCAGGATGCGGCTGCTGGATGCGATCGCGCCGGCCCACGCGGGTACTGCGTTCGTGGTGAGCATTCGCATCGGCGGCAGCAGCGCCTGGGCGAGCCCGACGGCGGCGATGAGCCCGCCCACGCTGAGCTGTCCGGTGATGGCGAACCATCCCGCGAAAACCGCGACTCCCGCGACGAACACTCCGCTGACGGTGTTACTGCCCGCGATGAACCTGCCTAGAAGCCGCATGTTGCGTCGGACTCCGGCGAGGGTCTTCTGGCTGGCATCCCGGTACCGGCGAGTGGCCTCGGCCTCGGCACGCACGCCCTTGATCACCCGGTATCCGGTCACCAGATCGGTCGCGCGCCCGACCGTCTCGGCCAGGAGCGTCTGATACACGCGGGTATCGCGTGCGAGCCGGCCGCTGAGGATGACCATCAGCCACACGGCGACCGGTGCGCCGACCAGGACCGCAACACCGAGCGGCCAGTGAATGAGCAACAGCGACACGGCGATGAACACGATCCCGGCCAGCTGCCCGACCGGATACACCGTCAGCCTCACCGCGGCAACGCGGGTGACATCGTTGGTCATCGTAGATACCACGCTGCCATCGGGCTGGCTCGCCTGGCCTCCCCGCGGATGCAGCGCTGCGCGGGACAGGGTCGCGCGCAGCGCGTGCTGCACGTGTTCCGTGGCACGGGCGACAAGCTGAGCGGAGAACCGGTAAGTGAGTGACAACATCAGGAAGTTCAGCCCCAACACGACCAACCAGAGGGCGAGCTGTGCTGAGTCGCTGGTGTCGAGTGCTCGGTCGATCGCGACACCCATGATCATCGGCACTAGGGCCTCACCCACTTGCCAGAGGACCGCCAGCACGGACGCCGGGAGAGACAGCCGTCTCACCGAGAGGATGACACGCAGGAGAAATGTCCGCGGCGTGATACTCGGCGTGATCTCGAACGGCCCCATCCGGGGGGGAGCCGGTGGCGCCTGCCATAGAACCGGCAGCCAGCGCGTCAGTACGCCCCGACCCAGGTCGGCCGGATCGCCGCCGAATGGTGGCCTCATGCCGCGCTCTGCCGCCGATCTCGACCGAGCGGAACGACCGATGGGGTTCCGGATACCGGATCCGGCACGACGAGGCAGCGCAGTCCGAAGACCTCTTCCACGAGCTCGGCGGTCACGATCTCTGACGGCGCGCCCTCGGCGACGATGGCACCGTCCTTCATAGCGATCAGGTGCGTGCCGTAGCGGGCGGCGTGGTTCAGATCGTGCAACACGGCAACCAAAGTCCGACCATCACGGTTCAGGTCCGTGAACAGCTCCATCAGCTCGATCTGGTAGCTGATGTCCAGGAACGTGGTGGGCTCGTCCAACAGCAGGATGTCGGTCTGCTGCGCCAGCGCCATCGCCACCCATACCCGCTGCCGTTGGCCGCCCGACAGTTCATCGACGAGCCGCCCCGACAACTCGGTCACGGCGGTGGCGTTCATGGCCATCAGCACTGCTTCCTCATCGGCTTCGGTCCATTGCCGGATCAGCTTCTGATACGGGTACCGGCCTCGTGCAACCAGGTCGGCGACGCCGATGCCGTCCGGGGCGATCGAGGTCTGCGGCAGCAGCCCCAGCCGCCGGGCGACTTCCTTCGCCTTGTAGCTGTGGATATCCGCGCCGTCGAGGACGACCTCGCCTGCGCTGGGCTTGAGCAGCCGTGACAGACCACGCAAAAGGGTCGACTTCCCGCACGCGTTCGGGCCGACGATCACGGTGAACGACTCGTCCGGAATGGACACGCTCAGCTCTTGCGAGATCAGCCGCTTGTCATAGCCGATCGACGCCGACTCAACTTGCAGCCGCGCAGCACGCCCTGCCATGGATTCGCCTTGGGTGTCAGTAGCGGGTTGGAGAGCGCGAGGCGCGGGCTTGAGGTCGGGGGAGGCCGGGAGAGTCGTCGTGTCCATCAGGTTTCCAGTCCTTTGATCGCACGCCAATGAGAGTGGGCGTACTGCGACAGGTCGTCGCGCTGCCAACACATCATCGGGTAGGAGGGGCCATGCGGGGTGAGCGAAGGGTCCCGATGGGTAAGCTTAGCCAAGCCTTACCACATTCCGCGACCCTGATCCTCACGACAGTGCGCTCCACCTCCGCAGTCGACATTCGGATCATTCTGCAAAAGTTCCTTAGCCTTACCTAAGCTCGACTGGTACTGTCGGTGAAGTGAGCGCTGGAAGATCCCACGGGGCAGACGACGAGGGAGCACGAATGTCGACGATCGAGACGCCGAAACGCGCGGCCGTTGCTGACCCCCTCGTGCCACGGTCCACATCAGACAAGGTCGACATTCTCGGCATCGGATTCGGACCGGCAAATCTCAGCCTCGCGATCACCATCGAAGAACACAACGCCACTGTTCCAGCCGCCGAGCGGGTGAGCGCCCACTTCATCGAGGCGCAACCGCAGTTCGGCTGGCATGACGGGATGCTGCTACCAGGCGCGACGATGCAGATCAGTTTCCTCAAGGATCTCGTCTCTCTGCGCGCTCCCACGAGCTCCTACACGTTCCTGAACTTCCTGCACGAGCGGGGACGGCTGACGGACTTCATCAACCTGAGGACCTTCTTCCCCACCAGGCGGGAGTTCCACGAGTACCTGAGCTGGGCTGCCGAGCGCGTCTCCACTCCCGTGAGCTACGGCACCAAAGCCTTCCGTATCGACCGGGACGACGGGGACTTCGTTGTCTCCGTGCTCGATCAG
Organism: Microbacterium sp. JB110; assembly: GCF_003335195.1. Taxonomy (NCBI): domain Bacteria; kingdom Bacillati; phylum Actinomycetota; class Actinomycetes; order Micrococcales; family Microbacteriaceae; genus Microbacterium; species Microbacterium sp. JB110. The sequence goes on from NZ_QPGM01000003.1 coordinate 23,917, forward strand.
CACGGCGAAGTACGACAGATCCGCACCGAGACCGTCGTCCTGGCAACGGGACTTCGGCCCGTCTTGCCCGACGGTGTCCTGCCGGGACCGCGAGTGTTCCACAACCACCGACTCCTGATCGAACTCGAGCAGCTTCCGGCCCGGACGCACGGCCGCTTTCTGGTCGTCGGCGCGGGGCAGAGCGCCGCGGAGGTCACCGCATACCTGCACGACACGTTTCCCGACGCCGAAGTTCATGCATCGATCCGCCGGTTCGGGTTCTCCCCGTCCGATGACACCCCTTACGCCAACCGCATCTTCGACCCGAGCGCTGTCGACGAGTTCTATACAGCGCCGGCCGACCTCAAAGAACACCTGCTCCGGACGCATCGGTCGACGAACTACTCTGCTGTCGACGCGGAACTCATCCACGACCTGTACCAGCGCGAGTACGACGAAAACCTCCGCGGTACGAGGAGACTCTTCGTTCATCGGACCACCGACGTCGCAAACCTTCGAGAAGAGCCGGACGGAGTCGCCGTCACGTTACGGGACCTCGGAGATCGAGGCACGGTGCCCCTGGACGTGGATGCGGTGGTGTTCGCCACCGGGTTCGCTGCGGCCGACCTGCGCGACCTGATGGGTGAAGGGATCGACGAAACCACCGGGTTCGACGGCGATGAACCTGTCGTGGCACGCGATTACAGTCTGCGCATCCCAGGACTGGACGGCCGCATCTTCCTGAACGGCGGTGTCCAGCACAGCCACGGGATCAGCTCGTCGCTGCTGTCCAACCTGTCGATCCGCGCCGGCGAGATACTGGGCGCCGCCCTCCACACCCAGCCGCTTCACACGGGCAGCAACCAGTGACAGCCGCGACCGAACAGACCGAAGGAGATGACAATGGCCAAGAACCCATTCGATGACGACGAAGGCGCCTTCTACGCCCTCATCAACCACGAAGAACAGCACTCGCTTTGGCCCACCTTCAAGCCCGTGCCCGGTGGCTGGACGATTGTGTACGGGGAGCCCGACGGGAAACCCCGTCAGGAAGTTCTCGACTGGATCGACAAGAACTGGACCGACCTGCGCCCCAAGTCGTTGCGGGACTTCATCGCCGAGCACGAAGCGGGCAAGAACACCTCCGACAGCGAGGACCAGAACGCCTCAGCCACCAGCGGCTGATCGCGTCGGAAGGAGAATCGGATGCTACGCACCGTCCTGGGAAGCAAGATCCATCGCGCGACCATAACCCAGGCTGACCTGCACTACGTCGGGTCGATCACGATCGACGAAGACCTCGTGCGCGCCGCAGGACTCGTCGAGGGTGAGAAAGTGCAGGTCGTCGACATCACCAATGGCGCCCGCATCGAGACCTACGTGATCACTGGGCTTGCCGGCGCGGGCCACATCTGCATCAACGGTGCCGCCGCGCACCTGGTGAACCCGGGCGATCTGGTCATCATCATGTCCTACCTGCTGGCAGACGAACAGGAGCTGCTCACCCACGAGCCGCGGATCGTGCACGTCGACGCTGACAACCGTCTGGTCGCCCTCGGCAACGACCCCGCCCAGCCGGTCCCGGGGTCCAACGACCAGATCTCCTCCCGGGAACTGTGACAACCTGGCGCGCAGCTCACCTCATCCCTGCGTGGCGACCGCGACTGAAGAGGGGAGCAACCTAGCCCGGCACGGGTGGCGTGTCCTGTGCCCCGATCGTCTCCCGCAGCCACCGCGGCGGTTCCGAGAACGGTTGGAACCCCTCGGGACGTAATGGTGTATGCGTGGAAATGACGGTGTGCAGGAGCGGCAGTTCACGCTCCGAGGGGACGCGAGCAACCTGGACGCCGTCGAACCCGAACAATCCCGCGCCTGCGCGCGCAACGACAGGCAGCAGAATGGTTCCTGCCTCCGCGTCGATGTGATGCGGGATGTGAGCGCGCAACACGATCGCGTCCCCACTTTGCAACACGTGCTCACGACCCTTGATGCTGACCCGCGCAGAACCGCGGTAGACCCACGCCAGGACAGTAGATGTCCCTGTGCGAGCGCGAACGGTGCTCGGTGGAGTATCAGAGGCGGGAAGTTCCGCGGCATGCCGTCTACCTTCGGCGGACGCACTGACCCACTCGGTGATCTGTTGAGATGGGGTTGCGAGATCTGCCGGGGAGGCTCCTCCGCCGTAGGGGTCATCGTGCGCCCCGCAGGCGAGAGCGAGCAGGTCGCCAGAGCGGGGTAACGATCCTTGTAGACGCCCGTGGAGTCGTGTGAAATGCCATAGCAAGCCCGCTCGTACCTCTTCAGTAACGGCGACGGTCATGATGTCGGGAAGTGAACACGACGATTCGTCGGTGAACACGGGCAGCGGGATGGCGAGGCTGTCGCGAGGGGTGGAAACCGTGCACTGGGTGTCAGGCGGTATCCACAGCCCCTGTCCTTCGTTGGCTCTGAGCCGCGCATCGCCGACATCGACATACGCAGGACCGGTGTGCGCCCACAGGAGCGTGCCCTCTGTGCTACGGGTCGTGACCTCCATTCTTGCGGCGGCGAGGATCAGCGACGTCTTCCTCAGCGGCCTCGACCGCGTAGGCTCTGCGTGCTTATCGCACGAGTCGTCCCTTGGCATTACGACCCCCAGACTCTGGTGAACAGGCTCAGCAGCGACGGCGAAGACGTGAGGCACAGGCACCCTTCCTCCTTCGGCCGTTCACCTCGCTGGAGCGCGGTGATGGTTGTGCGGAAATAGCCGGTTGCGACTGTACGAGTTCTTGAAGATCCCCTTGCGCCCGCAGCAAAACTTAGTTTAGCCTAACCACATGAGCCAAGTCGCTGTGGTGGGAGCCCGTGGTCGCATGGGTGGAGCATCGGTCCGCGCGATCGAGGCCAGCTCGGATCTGAGCGTGGTAGCCGAGATCGACGTCCACGATGACCTGCAGGACGTTGTCGACAAGAACGCCGATGTCGTCCTCGTGTTCTCTCCCCCGGGGGTTGCACACGAGCAAGTCCAGTGGTGCATCGAGCAGGGACTTCACGTCGTCGTGGGCACTTCCGGCTTCGATGAGGATGCCGTCCAGAAGATCCGCGCCGCCGTCGACCAACGCGACGGCGTCAACGTCTTCGTCGTTCCGAACTTCTCGGTGGGTGCGGTGCTCCTGGCCCGGTTCGCGGCGAAGGCCGCCGCGCTCTTCGAGTCTGTGGAGATCATCGAGATGCACCATCCCGGCAAGGTCGACGCGCCATCGGGCACGGCGCAGCACACGGCCGAAGTGATCGCTCGCGCTCGCTCCGAAGCGGGTTGTGCTCCCTCGCCCGATGCCACCTCGAGCGATCCGCATGGAACGCGCGGCGGGAAGATCGAGGGAATCAACGTCCACGCGGTCCGTGTGCGCGGGTTCATGTCATCACAGCAGGTGCTGTTCGGGTCTGAGGGCGAACTTCTCACCCTGCGTTACGATTCCGTGACGCGCGAGTCGCTCATGGCCGGAGTGCTCACCGCGATACGCGAAGTCCCGAACCTCCCCGGCGTGACGGTCGGGCTCGAAGCCGTGCTGGGCCTGGAGCAGGCATAGATCAATGCCCAAGGACGGCCGGAACGCCTCGCGCGGCGCTGACTCGAGGAAGGTGTTTCCGTGGCCATCCAACCGCTGACCCTGGACGGGGTCGTACCGTATCCGCCGGACACGGTCGCCGAATACCTCGCAAAGGGATACTGGCACGATCAGACCCTTCCTGAGCTGCTCTTCGCCACCGCGCGGCGCTACCCGGACAAGCTCGCGGTCATCGATCGCGATACACAGTTGACCTACGCGCAACTCACGGACGAGATCCTGCGCCTCGCGGCCGGCCTGAAGGAACGGGGACTGCGTCGCGGCGAGCGGGTGGTGGTGCATCTCCCGAACACCTACGAGTACATCGTGTTCGTTTTCGCGTTGTGGGAGCTCGGAGTGGTTCCGGTGGTCGCTCCCATCGCACACCGTCGTGCCGAGATCGAGCATTTCATCGACATCGCCTCGGCGCGCGCGTACATCACCGTCGCCTCGGACGCCGGCACGGATCTTGCCGCGATGGCCGCCGACCTGAAGGACCGGTGGCCGCACCTGGAGCACACCCTGGTGCTCGATCCCGCTGGCGGCGGTGCTGAGTACGATGCGTTGCTGTCGAAGGGGTCGCTCGTGCACGCACGACGGTGCAATCCCCAGGATGTCGCTCTGTTGCAGATCTCCGGCGGAACGACGGGCATTCCGAAGCTGATGCCGCACACGCATCACACCTACGGCTATGCGCTGCGCAGAAGCGTGGCGGAGCGGGGCATCACCGAGCGGACGGTGCACCTGCTGGTCATGCCGATCTGCCACAGCATGTCCACGCGTTCCCCCGGCTTTCTCGGCGCATTCAGCGTGGGCGCCACCGTCGTGATCGCGCCCAACGGCAGCCCCGACGCGGCGTTCCCGCTGATCGAGAGGCACCGGGCGAACCGCGTGACGCTGGTGCCTCCGATCCTGCTGGCCTGGCTGAACTCCTCGCTGCGCACCTATGACCTCTCCAGCCTGGAGGTGATCATGTGCGGGGGCGCGAAACTGAGCGAAGAGGTGGCGCGAAGGGTCGAGCCGGAGTTCGGCGTGCAACTGTCTCAGAGCTTCGGGATGGGGGAGGGCCTGGTCGTCAGCAACCCCGCCGACGTCGATCGGGCCACCAGCGTGCGCTACCAAGGCCGTCCCGCCTCAGAGGCTGACGAGATCCAGGTCATCGACGACGAGGGAGAAGATGTGCCGCCCGGTGAGCCCGGTCATCTGCTGACGCGGGGACCGTCGGTGATCCGCGGCTACTATCGCAACCCCGAACAGAACGCCCTGGCGTTCACCGCCGACGGCTTCTACCGCACGGGCGACATCGTCGAGCGAGACGAACGGGGGTTCATCCGGGTCGTCGGCCGGTCGAAGGACCAGATCAACCGCGGCGGCGACAAGATCGCGCCCGAAGAGCTGGAGAACGCGTTCCTCGCCCACGATGGCATCCACAATGCCTCCGTGATCGGTGTCGACGACGAGGCGCTCGGCGAGCGTATCAAGGCATATCTGATTCCCCGGTCGCCCGAGCACGCCACCGAGCTCACCCTGGCCAAGCTGCGCCCGTTCCTGCGGGAGCGGGGGCTGGCGACGTTCAAGCTGCCCGATTTCGTGGAAGTCGTCGACGAGTTCCCGTACACCGCGGTCGGCAAGGTCAGCAAGCGCCTGCAGCGCGAGCAGAACTAGGCACGCATGCAGAACGCGGACGTTGTCGTGGTGGGCGGGGGGAACGCCGGCTACTGCGCAGCTCACGCCGCAGCCGAGCGCGGACGACGCGTGGTGCTGCTGGAGAAGGCGCCGCGAGAGCATGCCGGCGGGAACAGCTATTACACGCTGGGCGCGACCCGGATCGTGCACGACGGGCTCGGGGATCTGCTTGAGATCCTCGAACCCGATGAGCGCCACGCGCGCACCGAAGTTCCGCCGTACTCGACGGCAGAGTTCCTGACCGATCTGGAACGGACCACCGGAGGGCGCGGCGATAAAGAACTCTCCGACACCGTCGTCAAAGGGTCGCACGACACGGTCCGCTGGCTGCACGAGCTGGGGCTGCGATTCGAGCTGATGTACGACCGGCAGGCTCACAAGCGCCCCGACGGGACCATCGTGTTCTGGGGAGGCACGCATGTGCGCAACGTCGACGGCGGTCCGGGGCTGATCTCGGACCATGAACGCGTCGCATTACGACTCGGCGTCGAGGTGCACCACGGTTGCCCGGTCACAGGGCTGATAACCGACGGCGGTGCGGTCGTTGGCGTGCGTGCGGGTGAGCAGAAGGTTGCGGCGGAGTCGGTCGTGATCGCCAGCGGCGGTTTCGAGGCCAATGCACCGTGGCGTCAGCGCTACCTGGGAGACGGGTGGCAGCACGCGAAGGTGCGCGGCACGCCCTACAACACCGGCGACCTGATCGGTGCGGCCTTGGAGATCGGCGCAGATCGTGGAGGCGACTGGGTGACCTGTCACAGCGTCCCGTGGGACGCGTCATATCCCGAGAACGAAGGCAACCGTGCTCTGACCAACCGGCTCAACCGGTACGGGTATCCGCTGGGCATCGTCGTCAATCGCCGCGGTCAACGATTCCTCGACGAAGGCGCGGACTTTCGTAACTATACGTACGCGAAGTACGGCTCGATGATCCTCGAGCAGCCGGGTTCGGTGGCGTTTCAGGTCTTCGATGCGAGCTCGCGATCGATGCTCAATGCGTACGAGTACGAGATGCCCGGGATCATCCCGATCGTCGCCGACAGCGTCGAAGAGCTCGCCTCGGCCATGGACGTCGATGTCGGCGGGTTCGTGCGGACGGTTCGCGGATTCAACTCATCGATCGACACCAGCCATCCACTGGATCCGACGATCAAGGACGGCCGCAGCGCGTCGGTGGAGCCCGTCAAGAGCAACTGGGCATCGGCGATCCAGACGCCCCCCTACTACGCGTATCCGGTGACCTGCGGAATCAGTTTCACCTTCGGCGGCCTGCGCGGTGACGTCGACGGCCGGGTACTCGACCGATCCGGAGCGGCCATACCCGGACTGTTCGTGTGCGGTGAAGCGCTCGGGGGCATGTTCAGCGGAAACTATCCGACAGGTGCCGGCCTCACTGCGGGAATGGTGATCGGGCGACGCGCCGGATCGCTTGCCTGAGCCATGGCATCGTCGCAGGAGAGCGCCCGTGTCGTCGTCATCGGCGCCGGCCCGGTGGGGATGGTGTGCGCGTTGGCGCTGCACCGGCGCGGCATCCCGGTGACTGTGTTCGAGTCCGAGCCCGCGCCGGTGAAGGATCAGCGCGCAGCGACCATCCATCCGAGCACTCTGGAGATGCTCGACGAGCTGGGCATCGTCGAGAAGATCACCCCGCACAGCCTGGCCTCGAGCATCTATCGCTTCCACGACCGGCCGACCGGCGAGCTGGTGGCGGAGTTCGATCTCGCCTGGCTCAAGGACGAGATCCCGTTTCCGTATGTGCTGCAGTACGAGCAGTACAAGCTGACCGCCTCCATTGCCGAGGAATACGCGAACGAATCCGACTTCGACGTGCGGTTCTCCCACACCCTCACCGGCCTCACCGTGGCCACGAACGGCGTCAAGGTGGAGTACACCACATCCGCGGGCACGGAGCGCATGACGGCGGCCTATGTCATCGGTTGCGACGGTGGTCGTTCGACGGTCCGAAAGCTCGTCGGCATCGAGTTCGAAGGGTTCACCTATCCGGAGCGGTTCATCAAGATCGCGACCAGCTTCGACGTCAAGACTGTCAGGTCGAACCTGTCGGTGCGCAACTACTTCTCCGACCCGGACGAGTGGGCCAACCTGTTCAAGGTCCCCGGGGAGACCCCCGAGGGGCTCTGGCGGCTGATCCTGCCGATCGGCCAGGGCGAGGATGACGCCACCGCGCTGTCGCCTGAGCGCGTCGAAGAGCGGCTGCAGAAGTTCTTCCCCAAGACAGGCCCATACCCCGTCGAATACGTGAATGTCTATAGCGTCAATCAGCGCGTGGCCACCACATTCCACAAGGGTCGCATCTTGCTCGCCGGCGACAGCGCGCACGTCAACAACCCGATCGGCGGCATGGGCATGAACGGCGGCATCCATGATGCCATCAACCTCGCGGACAAGCTCGCCCAGGTGATCCACGGTGACGCCGGCGATGACCTGCTCGACCTCTACAGTCGTCAGCGCCGTCACGCCGCGGTCAACTACATCCAGGCCCAGACGATCGCCAACAAGCGACTGTTGGAGGAACGCGACCCCGAGGTACGCCGAAAGAACTTCGACCAGCTGCGCCGTACCGCCGACAACCTTGACACCGCACGCGCATACATGCGCCGAGCCGCCCTCTTCGACAGCCTGCACGATGCGGCCGCCATCACCTGAGACCCGACCTCACTCCCGCGAGTTGCGGACCGGCATACGACAAAGGCAGGGAACAGCTATGGGATCGCACGCGGCATGACGAGGTCGAGGATGTGCCTGCGCAAGTGCATGAACTCGGGGCTGGAGCGGGTGCCGATCTGCTCACGCCGTTCGCCAAGCGGCACATCGACGATCTCCTTCACCCGCGCGGGCGAATCGGTGAGCACGACGACCCGATCGGAGAGGTAGACCGCCTCGTCGATGTCATGCGTGACGATGACGACCGTGATGCCCAGATCGCGGCGCACGGCGAGAACCAGATCCTCCAACCCGTATCGGGTCTGCGCGTCGACCGAGGCGAACGGCTCATCCATGAACAGTACGTCCGGGCGGTAGGACAAGGCGCGGGCGATGGCCACGCGCTGCTGCATTCCTCCCGACAGCTCCCAGGGGTACTGCTTCTCGACGTGCCCCAGCCCCACGCTCGCGAGAACTTCACTCACGCGCCGCTTCCGCTCAACTCTCGGCACGCGGCGCGCCAGCAGCGGGAGCGCCACGTTCTTCCCGTTCGTGAACCAGGGGTACAAGGACCTGCCGTAGTCCTGGAACACGAGCCCGAATCGCGAGGGCACCGATGTCAGCGACCTACCCTCGAACTTCACCGTGCCGGATGTCGGTTGCGCGAGCCCGGAAAGGGCACGCAGCAACGTCGTCTTGCCCGCACCGGACGGCCCGACAATGCACACGAGCTCGCCCTTGCGCACGGTGAAGCTGATGTCTTCGATTGCGGTGCGCGCCTGCGCGGTGCCATCGTTGTACACCCGCCGGAGTCGATCAGCGGCGATGATGCCGCGGTCCGATGCGGGCGAGGTGGGTTCAGAGCTCATGGTGCCTCCAGTCCGGCATCGGTCAGGCCGCCTGTGTGCGGGACCGTCGGTGCCAGCTCAGCAGCCATCGTTCGCAGAGCACGAAGACGAGATTGAGGATCGTCCCGAGAATGGCCAGGGTCAGGATCCCGCCCCACATGGTCGTGATGGCGAATGCCGCCTGTGCCTGCAGGATCGCATAGCCGATGCCCTGATTCGCGGCGACCATCTCGCTGACGACCATGAGGATGATCGACACCTGCAGGCTGGCGCGCAGCCCCGCAACCATCTGCGGTGCCGCTCCAGGAAGCACGACGGAGAACAAGGTCCGCGCGCCTCCGAGACGCATGCCGCGGGCCACGTCGAAGGTGATCGCACTGAGCCCGCGCATGCCGTCGAGCGTGTTCAGCAGGGTCGGCCAGATGGCTCCGAACGCGATCAGCGCCACCTGTCGCGCCTCGCCGATCCCGAAGACGGCGATCATCGCCGGCAACAGGGCCGGCCCGGGAATCACGTAGAGGAAGTAGACGATCGGGCTGGTGGCATACCGGAGGAGGGGGAGGCGCCAGAGAAGCGTCGCCGTGACAATCCCGATCGCGGAGCCCAGAACGAAGCCGAGAGCGAGATGGCGCAGGCTGGAGAAGATCTGACCGGTGGCGTCGCCGGTCACCCAGTTCCCCCACCAGGTTTCGAGGATGCGCGACAGGGGAGGAAAGAACGGGTTGGTGCTCCCGGCGGACAATACCCACCAGGCAGCCACGAGCACGATCGGCAGCCACGTCGCCACCAGGGCTGACCGCACGAGAGCGCCGAAGCTCGGCCGCCCGCCGCGACGCGAGCGTTCCGCCGCCGTGTCCGATGGCGCCTGCCGAAGCGGAGTGGCGTTCATGCGTCGGCTCCCGATACCGCGTGGGCGGCGCGGATCGATTCGTGCCAGCTCAGCAGTCGTCTCTCCAGCAGTGTAAATGCCCCGGTCACCACGAGGCCGAGCAACCCCGCGGTGATGATGTAGGCGTACATCGTCGGGTAGGAGAGGGACCCGCCGTTCTGCGCTTGCAGGATATTCCGCCCGATGCCGTCGGCCCCGCCGACGAGTTCGGAGACGATGGAGAGGATCAGCGCCGTAGCCGCGGCGATCCTCAGCCCGGTGGCGATGAACGGCGAAGCACCCGGCAGAGTCACGACCGCGAAGCGAAGCATCCTGCGCACGCCGAGGGACCTTGCGGTGTCCAGCGCCACCGGATCGACGGAACGCACCCCGTAGATCACCTGGATCACCAGAGGCCAGAACGCGGCGAACACGATGAGGAAGACCTTCATTTGAAGGGTGGAGCCGAGCACGAGGATGACGAGCGGGAGAACTGCGATCGCAGGAATCGCTTTGAAGATCTCGATGACGCCCGCCACCGAGTGCGCGGCGAAGTCATTGAGTGCGAGGATGCAGCCGATGATGATCGCGAGTGCGCTGGCGATCACCATGCCCCACAACCAGGCCTGCAGGGTGGCAAAGACCGATGACCAGTAGTGCGGGGTGAGGGCGATCTCCCCGAGCGTGGCAAGCGTATCGGTCGCCGTGGGGAACTCGCGCCGGGAGAGGACCCCCGTGGCGGTGAGTGCCTGCCATATCGCCAGGGTGAGGGCGACGCACCCGGCGGGAAGCAGCCAACGTGGGAGGGGCCTCATTCGACGTCAGTCTGTCTCCAGCGCGCCGGGCCACACGAGCGTGGCGACGTCGAGGGTCCGCTTCTGATCGTTGTATCTCGTCAGGAGCTCTTGCGCGAGTGCCAGCCCCTCCAACTCGACACGCTTGTCCCCTTCGGTCGTCCACGCGGTCTCCCGTGCGGCTTCTTCGGTGAGATCGAGGTAAGTGACCAGCGTCTGCTGTGCTCTCTCGACATTTGCCGCGGCAGCCGCTTGAGCCTCGAGCATCGCGTCGGAGAAGGCTTCCACGACTTCCGGGTTGCTGTCGATGTAGATCTGCGTGGTGTTGAAGAACAGGATCGCCATGTCCGGGAAGACCTCTGCGTTCGGCTTCGCGATGAGGGTCGATCCGTCGGCCATGGCTTCGGCCGTGAACGGGGACTGGATCACCGCGGCGTCGACGTCGCCGGATGCGAGAGCGGCCGGCATCTGCCCGAACGGAATCTGAACGAGCGTGATGGATGACGGATCGACACCCGCACGGTCGGCCAGTTCGAAGAGCGTGAACGTGTTGAGCGAGGCCAGGCCGAGAACGGCGACGGTCTTGCCCGCGAGGTCCGCCGTGGATGCGATGCCGCTATCGCGACCTGCAAGGAGGGTGTTGCCCGCCTCCGGGCCTTCGTCCGGCTGTGTTCGGCCGTTGACGGTGGAGACCGCCCGGATCTCGATGTCGTTGAGATTGGCATTGATGACATGGACGGCCGTGGCCGAACCGAAGTCGTACTGTCCGCTGGCGGTTCCGGAGATGATCGCCGCGATATCGCTCTGGTGAACGACTTCGACGTCGAGCCCGTGCTCCTCGAAGATCCCGTCTTCGATGCCCAGATACAGCGGCGCGTTCTGTGCGGCAGGGTTGTCCGCCACGGTGATCTGGACGAGTTCGCTCGACGAGTCGTCGTCGTTCGCGCCGGCACACCCGGCGAGCAGCAATGCGACCATCCCGAAGACGGTCGCGGAGCGGAGGACATTGTTCGAAGCCATCAGCTCCTCCTTCAGTTGTGCGACGGACGACCCTATAATGACCTTAGCCTTACCTAATACGCGAGGCCAAGGGACCGCGGCCAACGGCCACCGCTAAGGGCTGCTCGAGGACCGGAGTCGAAGCCGTTCTTCGAAGAACACACGTCACTGGATGAGGAGTCCTGATGAGACTGAGCACCGAGCAAGTAATCGCCGACGTCGCCGACGTCTTATATCTCGATCCTGCAGCGGTTGACTACGAGGTGAGCCTGCGCGACCAGGGGATGGATTCGGTGCGTCTCATGGATCTGGTGGAGCGGTGGCGCAGCGCGGGAGTGGAACGGATCGACTTCATCACCCTCGCTGAGAACTCGAAGCTGGGCGAGTGGATCGAGGTCTTGGAGACCCTGCAAGACGGTGGCGAAGTCGCCCCGTGACCCGACGGTATCTGACACCGGCTCGCCGGTTCTTGGTGCGTCATCTGCTCTGTGGATGCGCTGAACGGCGCAGTGGGGGAAGGAATGGCTCATGACGGGTAACTTCGCTGGCACGCCGGACAATACAGCAGTGCGGACCGCATTGTGGCGTGCCCTGCACGCACAGGCTGACCAGCCGCCGCACGTCATTGACGACACGGTTGGTGCCCGGCTGGCGCAGGACGATGACGGATGGCGCGACCGCGCAGACATGCTCCCCGACAAGAGCCGAGGAAAGCGAGGCACGATCGTCGGGCGGGCGCGCTTGACCGAGGACCTCGTGGAGCAGGCCGCAAGCCGTGGTGTGGATCAGTATGTGATCCTGGGCGCAGGCTTGGATACGTACGCTCAACGTCATCCCGATGCGGGGTCGACCATGACGATCTTCGAGATCGACCAGCCGGAGACGCAGGCATGGAAGCGAAGCCGGCTGATCGAGCTCGGCTATGGGATTCCGGAGTGGTTGCGTCTGGTCCCGGTTGATTTCGAAGCGAATGACAACTGGTGGGATCGTTTGCAGGCCGCGGGATTCGATGCCTCTCGTCCCGCGGTGGTGTCCTGGTTGGGGGTCACCATGTATCTAACCCAACAGGCCACGACGGCCACACTTGAGCGGTTGGCGAGTCTGCCGCCTGGCTCCACCCTGATCGTCACATTCTTCCGCCCCCTCGAAGATCTCGCCGCCGAAGACGTCGTGATTCGGCGAGCCTCCAGGGAGGGAGCTCGTCGGGCCGGCACGCCATTCATCGGTTTCTACACGCCGGATCAGATCGTCGACCTGGCACAGCAGGCAGGCTTCGGTGCTGTCGAGCATGTCTCGGCGGCCGACCTGGCCGATCGCTACTTCACGGACCGGACCGACGGTCTGCGGCCATACAGCGGCGAGGACGCACTGATCGCCACCGTTTAACCACGACGACACCACCCTCCGCCAGCAGCCAAATCAGAGTGTTACCTATCGAACCGAAAGCGGCATACGACGGAGGAAGGCTCGCCAGAATTTGCTGCCGGCGCAACAGCGTCGGGCAAGGCCGAGACGGAACTCCGACGAACTGTGCCGCACGGGGCTCGGCGTCTGGCAGAGACGATCCGAGGATGTCCCCGCGCAGCGGTATGAACTCTGGGATGAAAGGGGTGGCGATCCTGGACTACGTCGGCTCCATCACCATCGACGAAGACCTCGTCCGCGCCGCGGGCTTGGCCCAGGGCGGGGTGCTGGTCGTCGACATCACCCACGGCGCGCATCGAGACCCACGTGATCACCCGCCTGGTCGGTACTGGGCACATCTGCATCAACGGTGACGTGAGCGGCGCGGGCCGCGCACCTCGCGAACCCCGGCGATCTGGTTCATCATCATGTCCTACCTGCTTGCCGACGAGCCCGAGTTACTGACCTACGTGTCCAAGTGACGTGCCCGTCGATGGCGACAACCGCATCGACGGCCTGGGACACGACCCCGCATCGTGCCGGGCTGCCTCGACCAGGTCTTATCACGTAACATCTGAGATCACCGCCCGCGGCCCCGCTTGCCCGCGAGAGTAGTGTGGAGCACGCCCGCCTGTGCTGGCAGCTTCCGCAAGTGGCTGCTCATTCGCGGCATCAGGGAAGGGGACCGCTATCTCCTCCCGCACTCGTCGCTCGAAGGCCGTTGCAGCATCGGCTCCGAGGCCGAGCACGGTGACGCGTCCGGCATCGTCGGCGAGGTAGTAGCGCACCACTACGCGGTGAACCCGCTCCACTCCCTCACGAGCTCTCGGATCAGACAGATCGCCGTACTGCCGTGTCACGAGCACCGCTGGGTCTGCGGCTCTTCGCAGCGTGCGGCGACCCGCGCGGTTGTGGTACCGCAGCAGCGGGAACTCGACAGGATCGTGCCCGTCGGCAAGGGATCCGCCATACGCCAGCGGGTAGCTTGCCGTCAGCGCACCGAGGACTTGTGTGCCGGGATCGCCCGGAGAGCCGGCGTTGCGCAGATCGACCTCCATAGCGACAGCGGGATGCGAGGTCGCTGCAGGAGCGGTGATCGCAGCGGCCGCCTGTGCCGCTGCATCCCTCACCGTGGACATGGTGAGGTCGCCATCGAGCTCGAACTCCGCGAAGCCGTCGGCGTCGAACGCGCCCTCGTCGGCGGCGATGTCGAGGCACGTGAGCCAGGCGTCGCTGGTCGCGGAATCCAGCGCGGCACCGGCGGCGTCGAGGGCCTCCAGGAGTGCCACCACGCTGTCGAACCGCGGCAGGGACCCGTCGGAGAACAGAGCATCGACCAGCTCGTGCAGCGAGCGACGATCGGCCGCAGCGGCATGTACAGCGATGACCACGTGTAGAGCGTCCCCGGACTCGGACTCGGATGCGGCCGCGGCGATCGGCAACCCCGCGAGCACGTCAAGTCGTTCGATGGCGAGTTGTCGCAGCTCCGGCATCGCTAGCCCACCGGGTGCATCGACCCACTGCTCAGTCGGATCGGCAGCGCCGGGGGCCAGCACCTCCTGTAGCCACAGCCGACTGTTCGTCGGATTCACGCGCAGGCGCAAGGAATCGACGGTGTCGATGAGGTCGAGGAATGACCGCCGCACCCGCGCGGGTGCTGTACCCAGGGGAAGCGTAACCTTCTCGGTCAGCACCCATGCATTGGGCTCGTCTCCCGACTTCCGTTGCGCAGACAGTGTCGGAGACGTTGGAAGGCTCACGGCCGGGGCGGGTGTGGCTGGTTCCAGGGTCGCATCGACAAGCGCGGCCAGCGCTCCTACGGTGCGCTGGTTGAACACGTCTTGGACTCTGAGCGTTATCCCTTGTCGTCGGGCTCTGCGCACCACCTGGATCGAGAGGATGCTGTCGCCGCCGAGGCGGAAGAAGTCATCATCCACCGACAGGGTCACTTCGGCGTCGAGGTGGAGTACGTCGGCGATCACGCTCGCCAGCGTGACCTCGGTACCGCTCTCGGGCGCACGCCCATCCGAGGTGGCAGCACTGAGGTCGGGGGTGGGGAGCGCGCGCCTGTCGAGCTTCCCGTTCGTAGTGACCGGAAACTGGTCAAGCACGGTGACGGTGGTGGGAACCATGTATTCCGGCAGGCTCGCATTGGCGTACGCCCGCAGCGTCTGGGTGAAGGAGGAGTCGTAGCTCGCAGTTGCCCCGTCAGCGAGAGTGACGTAGGCGGCGAGGAACTTCCCACCCGCCGGGTGATCTAACGCGACCGCCCTCGCACCAGATACAGCTGGATGGGTCTCGAGCACGCTGCGGATCTCGTCGGGCTCGATCCGCAAACCACGAATCTTCACCTGATCATCAGACCGACCCAGAATCTCCAACTCACCACGAGCGTTCCACCGGACGAGATCCCCCGACCGATACAAGCGCGCCCCGGTGGTGCTGAACGGGTCAGCGACGAACCGATCCGCAGTCAAACCCGGCCGGCCCGCGTACCCACGTCCCAGTTGCGGTCCACCCACATACAACTCGCCCACGACGCCCACCGGCACCTGGCGCAAGCACGAATCCAACACATGTACTTGGGTGTTGTGCTGCGGGAGTCCAACTGGCATCAATCCCGCGAACTCGCCAGCAGTCAGCCGGTCATGGTCAATTCGCCCCGACATCACCGTGATAGCAGTCTCCGATGGGCCATAGATATTCTCCAACACGACCTCGGAGAACAATTCGTCGGCGGCCAATGCCATCGAGGAGGGTAACCCCTCACCAGAGAGATGCAGCCGCCGCAGCGAAGCAAGCGCAATAGGATCTGGACCAGCCTCCATAAACGCCTGCAACATCGACGGTACGAAATTCGCAAACGTCACGCTCTGCCGACCGATCACCTTTGCCAAGTACTCCGGATCACGATGACCACCATCGGCAGCGACCACCACTGTCGCGCCCGCCAACAACGGCAAGAACATCTCCTGCATCGACCAGTCGAACGTCACGGGGGACTTAAACAACACCCGATCGTGAGAGCCAAGACCATACAATTCACGATCCGAAACCAACCGGTTCGCCACCGCCCCGTGCGTCAACACCGTGCCCTTTGGGCGGCCCGTGGTCCCCGACGTGAAGATCACCACCATCCCATCGGCGACCGTCACCGGGCGGGACAGCACCGGCGCATCCAAACGACCCTGGTCCAGGATCTCAATGGCCGAGGTGTCGTCGAGGAGAACCCGCACTACTCCGGACAATGCCTGTTCGTGTGTCTTCGCCGTTGCGGTGTCAGTGAGGACTACAGAAGGAATAGCGTCTTCGAGGATGTTCGATAGCCGCTCATCCGGGTACTCCGGATCAATCGGAACATACGCCCCTCCAGCGCGGAGAATTGCGACAAGAGCGACAATCAGATCCGCTGAACGAGGTAGGAGGACACCCACCAGGCCCCCCACATTCACACCACGCGTGACCAGCAGGTGAGCCAGGGCATTGACCCGCGCATCGAGCTGCTCGTAAGACAACTCGGCACCATCATCGGTGACCACCGCAACGCCACGTGGAGTCAACCTGACCTGCTCGCCCAGCAACGAATCGAGAGTCACCGCGGGCAAGTTGAGAACCGCACCGGTGGACCAAGCGGCGACCCGGTCACGGTCCTCCGTCGGAAGCAGAACCAGATCCGAAACCCGAGAATCCGCCCGAGTTGCAATAACCTCGAGAATTCTCTGGAATCCAATAATGAATCTGTTGATCGTGGACAAGTCGAACAGATCAGAAGCATAAGTAACGGACCCGGCCATTCCGTCCAAAGTCTCCTTGATAACAAGCTCGATGTCGGTCTTAGCTGCCCCTAGCGACACCGGGAACCGACCCGACTCAATACCAGGGAGCATAGGCCCGGCATCTTCACTACCTACCCGGTGGGTGAGCATGACTTGGAAGACTGGGTTGCGGTTCGCGGACCGCTCCACCCCGATCGTGCTCGCGATCTGCTCGAACGGCGCAGCCTGGTGCGCGAAACCGTCCAGCACCGTCTCCTGGGTGTGCCGGAGCACATCGGCGAGTGTGTCGGCGGGGTGGAGACGGTGGCGGATGGGGAGGGTGTTGACGAAGTACCCCACGACGTCCTCGACACCGTCTCCGGTGCGCCCGCCCACCGGGGAGCCGACTACCACGTCGTCAGTATCGCTGAGCGCGGACACAGCAAGGGCGGTCGCCGCTTGGGCGATCACGAACGTGGTCACACCCAACTCTTCCGTGACCTTCCGCAAGCCCGTCGTCGTGTCCAGGTCTATGGTGAAGGAGACATCCTCACCCCGATGGGTGGGCTCGGCAGGCCGAGCCCGATCCAAGCTGATCGTGGACTCGGTCGGAGCATTCGCAAGTGCTTCCCGCCAATACTGCAGGTGCCCGCTGAGCTCGGAGTCGGGGTCGGCGGGGTCGCCGAGAACTTCCCGTTGCCAGAGCGCGTAGTCCGCGTACTGCACCGGCAACGGCAGCCACTCCGGTTCCTTGCCCGCGACGCGGGCACGGTAGGCGGCGGAGAGGTCTCCCAGCAGTGAGGGGAACGACCACTCATCGATCGCGTGGTGATGCAACGCCAGCACCAGAATCCACTCTCTTGCGGCGGTGCGTAGCAGAGCCGTTCGGATTGGGATGTCAGCTGCGAGGTCGAACCCGCGCTCCACGTGCTCCGCGACGTGCGCATCCACTACGGCCTCGCCTGCGCCGGTCAGGTCCTCCACAATGAGCGGCAGGGTCGTTGCAGCTGCGTCGGCGGGCACGATCACCTGCCGCAGGTCACCCTCCTCTTCCACGATCAACGTCCGCAATGCCTCATGCCGGGATACGACATCTCGCACCGCCAGGCATATTGCCTGCTCGTCCAATTCGCCGGACAAACGCCGCACAACCGGCACCACATACCGAGAACCTGGGCCACCGAGCTGTTCGATCAACCACAACGACTGCTGGCCATAAGACACTGGCAACACACCCGGCCGCGCAAGGTCACCCACCCGCGGGGCCCACGCCGGGTCAGCCCGACCCTCACGAGAAGCATCGACGACTGTCGCAAGACCAGCGATCGTGGGACGATCGAACACATCCCTCAGAGTCAACGCCGAAGCGAGCGCCCCATTCGCACGCGCGACCACCCTTGTCGCCAACAACGAATGTCCACCGAGCTGGAAGAAATTGTCGTCGGTAGAAAGCGTGACATCATCACCCAGGTGGAGAACATCCGCGAACACGCGCGCCAGCGTGAGCTCGGTGTCAGTCTCGGGCGCACGCCCAGCCGCTGTCGCGGCACCGAGAGCAGGTGCAGGCAGCGCGTGCCGGTCAAGTTTCCCGTTCGCGGTCAACGGGAACGTGTCCAACATCGTCACGGCAGCAGGAACCATGTACTCCGGCAACACGCGCCGGGCATGTTCCCGCAGCACCGCGCCGAGCACAGAGTCATCCCGTGGTGCCTCACCGGTGAGGGTGGCATAAGCGGCCAGGTACTTTCCTCCCGCGGGATGATCCAACGCCACTACCACAGCGCTAGACACCAACTCGTGCTGTTCGAGGACGGCGCGAACTTCATCAGGCTCGATCCGGAACCCGCGGATGTTGATCTGATCGTCACCGCGCCCGAGGTACTCGAGTTGACCGTCCTGGTTCCACCTCACCAGGTCGCCTGTGCGATACAACCGATGTCCGGCGTCGGTGAACGGGTTCGCGACGAACCGCTCCGCCGTCAGGCCGGTCTGGCCGATGTATCCCTGGGCCAGTTGGACCCCGCCGACATAGAGCTCACCGACCGTACCTTGTGCTACCGGACGCAACCAGGAGTCCAGCACGTAGGCGGTGGTGTTCGGAACCGGACCCCCGATCGACATCGAGCCTTTGCTCACCTCTGCCGCGGTCGCGTCGCCGGTGACCTCGGTGGATCCATAGAAATCGTGCAACGCCGCCGCCGGAGCCGCGGCCCGCAGCTTGTCCCGCACCGCAGGCGTCAATCGTTCCCCGGAACACACCCAATGACGCAGAGACGTCAGATCGTCGTGAACGTTCCGATCTGCCAACGCCTCACCGAGCGTGGGGACGGTCAACAGGTGCGTGGCGTGATGCTTACGGATCGCCGCCCGCAACGCCAGCGGGACTTTCGCGACGGGATCTGGGAGAATACGCACCGTCCCGCCAGCGACGAGCGGGCCAAGCAGCTCGGTGGACGCGTCGACGAACCCGACACCGCTCTTGGAAAGCACCACGCTCGTCTCATCCAAGCCCAGTCGCTGGATGCCCCAGGTCAGCCGGTTCACTAGCGCTCGATGGGAAATGGCAACACCCTTCGGACGCCCCGTTGTCCCCGACGTAAAAACCACGCACGCTGTATCAGCCGGGACAACGGAAGGTTCGAGCCTTGGCGGTTCGCTCACGCCAGTGTCGAGGGACTGTTGAATCTGCTCGTTATCGATCAGCAACGTGTGAACGAGGTCTTCGATCAGCAAGTCAGCGTGCGTGTCCGCGGTGCGCTGGTCAGTGACCACCGCAGTCGGTGCAGCGTCCTGAAGAATGTGCCGGACTCGCTCGGCGGGATAGCCCGGATCGATAAGAACGTAGGCGGCCCCCGCACGAATCACCCCGGCCAGCCCCACCACCTGATCGGCTGACCGAGACAACGCGAGTGCGACTCGATCCCCTACACGCACACCATTCTCCGCAAGCAACTGTGCGATCGCATTAATCTGCGCGTCCAGTTCCCTATACGTCAGCACTACGGGATTCGCCGCATGCGTACCAGCAGCATCAACGTTGTCGGCGATCACTGCGACTGCGTCCGGAGTCTCTCTCACCCGGTCGCGTATCAACCGATCAAGTGTCACCTCCGGAATCGCAAGCGCTCCGCCTGCCGACCATGTCGAATCTAGGAGGTCATCGTGTGGCACCGACTCGGCTCGCAGCTCGTACAATGTTCGATACGGAGACCCGTTGACGGCATCGTCAAGGAAGCGTCCGAACTGTCTAGCGTGCAATAGCGAATCGCCGGCCGTAGGGTCCGCAGATACCTCGAGTCGGATTCCGGACTCCGGATCGCGATAGACTGCAAGGTCAACGGACCCCACCGGGCCGGGACTGATCGTTTCCGGGATCGCAACGACATCACCGAAACGCGACACCGACTCGAAGATCCTGATATTAATCGTCGGAACCGCAAGATACGACGCTTGTCCGCCCGGCCACAAACGAGCGATCTGATGATCTTGAACAGCCATGTGACGCCGCGAGTTCTTCAACTGATCCGCAACCGCCTCGACCATTCTTGAAAAGGTGCGGTAGGGACTGATTTTCACGACAATCGGGATTGCCCGCGAGACCGCGCTTGGCGTCCTCAACGACACGGGGTTGTCTCGTAGCATCATGGGAACACGAACAGCTATGTAATCGCGCCGTTCAGCGGAAGCGGTGTAAACGCCCCACAAAGCGATCACGAGATCGGCCCAAGAGACTTTGAGCCTCCGCGCGAGCCCTTGGAGCTGCGCATAGGTCTCGTCACCAATCGGAACGAGGCTCGGCTGATAAGAAAACGCGAAGATCTCAGAAAGGCTCCTAGCAGATCCCTCCCGTTCAACGGAGTCGATTTCAAGTATGGAGCCCCAGTGCTCCATACTTGTGTCGAGTTCAGGCGCCAGATTCGTGGTGTCCGCGACTTCTTCCAAACGACCGAACCAACGGTCTGGGACCGTACTACCTTCCTGTGTTGCAGCGTAAACCTCGGCCACACGGCGGATGAACAGCGAGATGCTGTAGCCATCGAGCAACAGAACATTGGACGTAAGCAGCCACGCCCAATTACCGTCCGAGCGACGAAGGAGCGTCGAACAGGTGGATGGCTCGGGGGAAGCCAAGGTCATCTCGACGAGCTGCTGTCGAGCCACCGCCCGCACCTGTTCGTCGTCGAGCTCCGTGTCGGCGATCTTCGTCTGAAGAACCTTCGACGTGTCGATGTACTGAAAAGGAACCCCGTCATCCTCGTCGAAACGAACGCGCAACGCATCCGTCTCCGCGAAGACGGCTTCGACAGAAGCTGCGAACCGGACTACATCGACCGCGCCGTTCAGCCAGATCAATTGACCGACACCGAACGCGGCAGACCCCGGAACCAATCTCTGGGCCACCCACCCGCCGCGCTGGCTCGCGGTCAGCTCTAAACGATCAAGGTTCGTCACGGAGATACCACCCCAAACTCTCGATTCAAAGATCGGATACGCGTCTTGCTGATGACGCTTGCCTTGACGACAGGCAGCAAGCGCCTGGGAGACTAGATAAGGTTATGCTACGCTAACTTCTGTTCACCGTTGCAGTGGTGTCCTGGTTCGCGGTCAACATCATCACCCGCATTGATGCCGCGCACGTATCGCACCACGTAGCCATGAGAAGGAACCGTTCTCAGCATGCCGAAGACTTCACGCCGTATCACTGTGCGCCCCTTGACCTTGCGGGAGGTAGAGATTGTTCGGGTGGTGGATCTGACGCCGGGGATGCGGCGGATCACGCTGGCCGGGGAGCAGCTGGGTGCGTTCACCTCAGCGAACGGTTTCCCGCAGCCCGCGTTCAACTCTCCCGGGTTCGACGACGATATCCGGCTAGTGTTCCGCTACCCCGGCGAGGCCGAGCCAGTGCTGCCGGTGCAGAAGGAAAAGGGCCTGGACATGCCAAGAGACCCTCGTCCACTCACGAGGGTCTACACGGTGCGTCGCTGGGACGTCGAGGCTCGCGAGCTGGACGTGGACTTCGTCAAGCACGGTGTGGGCACCGCGACAACCTGGGCGTACCGTGCCCAAGTGGGCGACCGCGTCCACTTCGGCGGCCCGAGTTCGTCTCGTGCGTTTCCGGAGGATGCCGACTGGCTTCTGGTTGCCGGAGACGACACGGCGCTCCCCGCGATGGCCCGTCTCCTCGAAGAGATGCCCGAGGACACGAGGGCGCAGGTGTTCATTGAGATCGCCGAGGAAGAACACCGCCAGGAGCTGCGTGAACTGCCCGGTGTCGAGGTAACTTGGCTTGTGCGCGATGGTGCCGAGGCCGGCACGTCTACGCTGCTGATAGATGCGGTCAGGAACTGCGGCTGGTGGGAGGGCAGGCCGTTCGCGTGGGTGGCTGGGGAGCAGACGGCAGTGCGAAATATCCGGCGCCATCTGGTCGAGGACCGGGGTGTGCCGAAGGAGGACATCGAGTTTACCGGGTATTGGCGTCGTGGCGAGGTCGTCGCCCTGGAGGCGGATGCGGCGGTGCCCGACCCCGAGAAGACGAAAACCCCGTTCGAGAAGCTCCATGATCTGACTGAGCTGATCGCGCCGATCGCGATCCGCAGCGCCGTCGAACTCGGCGTCCCCGAGCTGATTTCCCGCGGTACAACCAGCGTGACCGACCTCGCCGCCCAGGCCGGTGCTGATGAGCGGGCACTGGGCAAACTGCTGCGCTATCTGCACACCTTGGATGTGCTGACCGAGACCACACCGAACCACTACGGTCTGACGCCAGTGGGTGAGGTGCTGACCCTCGAGTTCATCGCCGAGTCCCTGCATCCGGCCGGGGTGGCAGGGCGCGAAATGCTCGGCATCTACGGCTTGACGGAGTCGATCCGCACAGGGGAATCCTCCTATGCCTCCGTCACGGGTCAGTCTTACGGCGATGTTCGGACCGAGCAGGACTACGAGGACCGCTATCTGGAACGACTGGCGAAGTTTCAGACCGCGCTGGCCGAGCCCATCGCGAAGTCCGACCTGTACAACGGTGTGGAACATCTGGTAATCCACTCCGGCGGTGCGGGCGCCCAGGCTCGCGAGTTCGTCGCCGCCCACCCCGACCTACGGATCACGATCTGCGCACTGCCCGCCCAGGCCGACTGGTTGCGTCGCGACCTGCCCGATACTATCCCTGAAGACCAGCAGCGCGCGCGGGTGAGCGTGGTCGAGCAAACGGTCTTTGATCCCAGCCCGGAAGCGGATGCGGTGCTCGTCAGCCGCGGGTTCAAAGCCCTGCCCGACGATGATGCCGCACACGCGCTGCGCCGCGCAGCGGAGAACCTTACCCCCGGCGGTCGCGTGCTGCTGGTCGAGGAGACCTTCGACACTGACGACCTCGACGAGCACGACGGCGAGGCCGACCTGCTCGCCCTCACCGTGCATGGCTCGGGCCTGCGCACCGAGGCGGAACTCGCGGATGTGATCGCCCGCGCTGGTCTGACTCGCGCCCAGACACACACAGTCGGGTGGGGCACGATCGTCCACGAGCTCGTGCGGGCGCCGGTCGGTGAGTGACGAGATGAAACGCAAGGGCCAATTACCCTGCCCCGGTCGTTGAACGAGGCGAGCCGCGACAAGACGCCCCACCCACCGGACCCAGGACCCCAACCAAGAGAGGAACACGCATGATCACTGCACATAGAAGACGGGGCACGGCGCTACTTGCCGCACTTGTCGGAACCGCTCTCGCACTGACCGCTTGCAGCGGCAGCCCCGAGGACACGCCAACGGATAACGCAGGCACCGCGAGCGAGACGCGCAGCTTTGAGGCTGACAACGGCACCATCGAAATTCCTGTCGACCCGCAGCGGATCGTCGCACTCGGCTCAGCCGGTACCTACCTGAACCTCGGCGTGGAGCCCGTTGGGATGCCAAGAGCCTCAGAGAGCGAGCTTCCGTGGCTCTCTTCAGAGGAAAAGCAGATCAACGAAGCCGCAGTCGATACAGGTGACGAGGTTGACTATGAGCAGCTCGCGGGACTCACACCGGATCTGATTGTCGTCTTCGATCCCGCCCGCGCGTGGGAGGGAGACCAGTACGACGAGGAGCGACTTCAGTCGATCGCGCCCACCGTGTACATCGAGCTCAACGTCAATAGCTGGAAGACCCAGGTGGGCAGACTTGCCGATGCGGTTGGCGAACTCGACGACTTCGATGCGAGCGAGGCCGCGTACGACACGCTTACCGCCGACATCAAGGACGAGTATGCCGGGCTTCTCGATTCCACGACCTTCATCGTCCTGAACCGCTTTGCAAGTACTGAGGACGGAGTGTTTGTTCTGGAGCATCCGGGCGGGTACTGCCCGGGCCCTCTCGAGGACGCCGGGCTGAAGATCCTCCCCGAGAACGCAGAGGACGTTTTCGCGTTTGTTTCCATGGAACAGCTCAGCGACACCGTGGCGGACGCGGACGTGATCATCTATCCCCTCGGCGCCGATGGCAACGTGATGCCCGCATTCGCGCCGGTGCTGGAATCTAACATCTGGCAGTCGCTTCCGCAGGTGCAGGGCGGTCAGGCGCTCGGAGTTCAGTGCAACAGCTTCGTCGTGAGCTATTCGAGCAACATCCCGAACCTGGAGTCGCTCAAGGAGGCGCTCGCTACGCTGCCTGAGGCCGGATGACCCTCACCGACGCGCCGGGGGCGACGGTTCTCGCAGAAGAGCCGTCGCCCCCGGTCTCGTACCGACGCCGTCGTGTCGCCGGGCTGGTCGCCGCGGTAGTCGCGTTGATCGTGCTAGCGGTGCTCAGCATCATGATCGGTTCCAAAGCGATACCGCTCCCGGTGATCTGGGACGCGCTGTTCGATCCGTCTCCTAACGCCGATCAGTTCGCCATCCGCGATCTGCGGGTTCCGCGCACGATCATTGGGTTGGCGGTCGGGATGGCGCTTGGTGTGTGCGGGGCGTTGATCCAGGCGCTGACCCGCAACCCGTTGGCCGATCCCGGCATCCTGGGTGTGCATGCGGGCTCTTCCTTCGCCGTGACCGTCGCTGTCGGTCTGCTCGGGGTATCCACCATGCAGGGGTACATGTGGTTCGCGTTCGCGGGGGCGCTCGTAG
Source organism: Microbacterium sp. JB110 (assembly GCF_003335195.1). NCBI lineage: Bacteria > Bacillati > Actinomycetota > Actinomycetes > Micrococcales > Microbacteriaceae > Microbacterium > Microbacterium sp. JB110. The sequence goes on from NZ_QPGM01000003.1 coordinate 48,588, forward strand.
TAACCGTCATGGTGCTCCTGCTCGGCGCGACCCGGCGTGGCCAATCTCCCGTCCTCATGGTTCTCGCCGGCGTCTGCATCAGCGCCGTGCTCGGCGGCGCCAGAGACGGGCTCCAACTCACCAACCCCGCCGCCTTCGATCAGATGCGATCCTGGAGCGCGGGGTCGATCGTCAGCCGCGATTTGGACATCATCTGGCCTGTCCTGCCCTTCTTCGTGACCGCTCTGTTCTTGGCTTTCATCGTGTCTGGGGCGTTGAATGCTATGGCCCTGGGCGACGAGTTGGCCGCCACGCAGGGCGTCCGCCTGGTCCGCACCCGCATCCTCGCCGTCGCAGCGATCACGCTACTGGCTGGTGGGGCGACCGCGATCGCGGGGCCGATCGGGTTCGTGGGCCTGATGGTGCCTCATGTGGCGCGGTGGTTTACCGGACCCGATCAGCGCTGGATTCTCGCATACAGCCTGTTGTTGGCTCCAAGTCTGCTGCTGGCCTCAGACATCCTGGGCCGCATCGTCATGTATCCGAGCGAGCTTCCGATCGGTATCGTCACCGCCTTCGTCGGCGCCCCCGTTCTCATCGCGCTGGTGCGGCGGAAGAAAGCGAGCGGGCTGTGAGCATGCGGGAAGAACTCGAGACGAAGGGTCGCGATCCCAATAGACTGGCCTCGTTCCTCGGCCGGCACTGGACCACCGGGACAGAGACCGTGGACTTCGGACGGCGGGTGCTGGTACTGCGGCGCTGGAGGATCGCGGCACGGTTCGACTGGCGCACGGTCATCGTCTGCGCGGTGCTCGCGCTCGCGGTCACCTGCATGGCGGTGCTCGCACTGATGACTGGTTCCTACCAGCTCAGCCCCGGGCAGGTGGGTTCCGCGCTGACCGGCGGCGAGACCGGGCTGGTTCACGACATCGTGGTCGAGTGGCGGCTGCCCCGGGTGGCGGCGGCTATCGTGTTCGGCGCTGCACTGGGGGCGTCGGGAGCGGTCTTCCAGTCGCTGCTGCGCAACCCCCTCGCCGACCCCGGCATCATCGGGTTCTCGCAAGGATCGTACACCGGTGCGCTGATCGTGATCCTGGTGATCGGCGGTTCCTACTGGCAGTTGGTCGGCGGGGCGCTGCTGGGCGGCATGGCCACCGCGATCGTCGTGTACGTGCTCGCCTGGCGGCGCGGGGTACAGGGATTCCGGCTCATCATCGTCGGCATCGGCGTCTCAGCCATGCTCGGGTCGATCAACACGTGGCTGATCCTGAAAGCAGACCTGGAGGTCGCGATGGCTGCCGCCGTCTGGGGCGCCGGGTCCCTCAACGGCGTGTCCTGGACCCAGGTCATCATCGGCGGCGCCAGCATCGCAATACTCCTGCTGCTGGCAGCGACGTTGAGCCAGCCGATGCGGCAGATGGAGCTGGGCGATGATGCGGCCGCCTCTCAGGGCGTGCGCATCCCCCCGGCACGCCTCGCCTTGATCGTGGTGGGAGTCGCGTTGACAGCGACGGTCACCGCCGCATCGGGACCGATCGCGTTCATCTCCCTGGTCGCGCCGCAGATCGCCCGCAGGCTAGCCCGCACCGCGGGGATCACCCTCGCGCCCGCCGCCTTCGTGGGCGCGCTGCTGTGTCTGGTGGCTGACTACATCGCCCAGCATATCGCCCCGACCTCACTCCCGGTCGGGATCATCACAGTAATGCTCGGAGGCGGCTACCTCGGCTGGCTTCTCTTCACCGAAGCCCGAAAACGACTGTGAACATCCCGTCTGCGCGGTGGCAATGATCCTTAAGAGCACCGGCTCTTACTCCTACAAGTCGAAGGAGGTCGCGGGGTGGATCGACCATCGTTTGCCGTGACGTAGGCAAAACCTATGCGTTCATCCATGGGTCGGGCTACATCGAGAGCAGGCTTGCAGCACCCGGGATGCCGCGTACTCGGTGGCACTCGCGCTGCCAGCGTTGCCGAAGGCCAGCGGGGTCAGAAAGGAAAGCGAGGAGTTGATCCACGACACCGTCCTCGACCTCACCATCCAGGAGTGGGACGGACGAGTGGGTGCTCGCCAGCCCGAGCACATTGCTTCGCGACTTCCTTACCGCCACTGGGCTGACCTTCGAGCAGTGTCGGCTGAGCGCTGCCGTCGAGCTCTTGGCTGCCGGCTACGACGTCGACCAGGCGGCCGCACGAGTGGGCTTCGTCAGTTGCAACGGCTTCACCCGAGCGTTCAAGCAGCGGTTCAGGTCCACTCCGACCGATCCGCGGGCGCGGGCCGACATGGACTATTTGCGCTACATCGGTGTGTCCGGTGGGTCAGGGCTCGACCTACCCTCCGACATCCACTATGCCTTCCGCGAGCAGACGAATATGAGCTTCGTCCGCTGGCGCTACGCAACGCGCATGCGTGTCGCCGAGACCGGCTCGCCGCGGGCGCCAAACCCAGCGCTGTCACGTCGGCTAGGCGCATCTACCGACGTTCAGTACTGCCTTCTCGCGCTTGAATGGACTCTCACCACGCGACTACCAGGAACGCGAGCCCGGGAGCGGGTGGCAACTGCGCGGCTCACACTGACCCCACAGCGAAGCACCGGTCGAAAGAGAGCGGCGTGGGCAGGATGTTGTGGCCGCAAGGCACAAGAGATATGTCGTCCGGCTCACGAACCTCATCAGATGACACGCTCCGCTTACAAATTAGCTTAGCCTGTCCTATACTCGCTTCCATGCTCGATGGTTGCGGAAGGTGTCAAGGCACGACGTCGCGGAGTACGAGGGACGGGCGCGGCGATGCTTGATCACCTCCCCCTGACGATCAGCCAGCGTGGTACCTGGGCGGCGCAGAGCCTGTTCCCTGGTTCGACGGCGTTCCGTCCGATTTCGATCGTCTGGGGCGACGATGCGATTGACCTGGGCATGTTCGTGGCATCCGTGGAGGCGGCGTTCGAGGAATCGGACGCGTTACGGGTACAGCTGGGGGAGGACGACGGCGTCCCGTTCCAGCAGATCGATTCAGGCGCGCGACTCGAAACGAGAGTCGCTTCGGGACTGCGCACTGACGAGGAGATCCAGGAGTTTGCACGCGAGATACTCAAGGAGCCGGTTGCGGGGGGCTTTCAAAAGCTAAATCGATCCGCGTTGTTTACTCGATCAAGCGGAGGGTGGGCGTGGGTCTTCTCCACTCACAACATCTTGGTCGACGGCTATAGCTTCTCGCTCTTCATACGTCGCGTCGCCGAGGTATATACCTCCTATCACCTCACTGGCTCCGCGCCCGGCCGCTCGTTCGGTGGCCTGGCAGAGTCCGTGCTCGAAGCGGTCCGCTCCGCGGAGAGCCCGCAGGCTGAGGATAGCTACTGGCAGAAGACCCTCGATATCGATGTTGACATCGATCGTCAACGTAAGCCTGTTTCGTTGTCCGCTCTGTTCTCCGCTTCATTCCGTGCGCCGCACACGTTCAAGGTCGCAGGGCTCGAGGAGGGCCTCCACGATCTCTCGCACGAGCTGCGAGTCAACTGGACAGATATTCTGATCGGCGCGTGGGGGCTGTACACGGCTCTGAATGGGGATCGAGACTATCTCGCGCTGCGCGTGCCGATGATGATGAGGGACCGCGGTCAGCTCCTGCGAACTCCTTCCGCTGTGTCGAGGCCCCTGCCTGTGCTGCTTCCGCTCGCACCCACGAGCACCTCGGAAGAACTGTTTGCTCTTCTGCGCAGCCAACTAGTGATGTCGAAGAAACATTCTCACACCGAGGACCACAACTTCGCGAGACTCTGGCCGGGCGGAGAAGACGCGTATTTCTCGCTTCCGTCGATCAATATCAGGATGTTCGACCCGCCCGCAACGTTCGGCCTCGTGCCCGCGTCTGTCGAGGTCGTCCATCCGGGGCCGGCAGGACCGCTGGATCTCTCCGTTTATGGCACACCTCACTCTGGCATCCGTTTCGAGCTCAACGGGCATGAGTCTGTTCTGGGTGACGACGAGATCGTCTCCCATGCAGCCGGCTTCTCCGCTTTTCTGAGTGAGCTGATCGCGGGTTCAGCGAACCAGTCGATCTACATGCTCTCCCGGTCCCTCGATCCTGCGGGGGGCGAAGGCAGCGAGTATGCGGTCGGTACTGATGTGCCACTACCCGACATGACACTTGATCAGTTGCTTCGCGCGCAGGCAGCTCTTTCGCCCGATGAAGAAGCTGTCGTCGACGGTGACGGGCTCAGCTGGTCATTCAGCGAACTAGATGCCCGTGTGAATGCGCTCTCCCAGGTGATCGTAGATAGCGGTGTGCGGCCGGGTGATCGCGTCGCAATCTTGCTGCATCGGTCGTCGGATCTTGTGGCGGTGCTGGCGAGCACGCACCGGTCAGGTGCAGCGTGCGTCCCGATCGATCCGGACTATCCCACGGAACGGGTGAACCAGATAGTCGACGATTCCGGAGCCACGCTTGTCGTTACGGACCGGTCGACGGCAACCACCCACGATCAGGCAGTCTCTAATGCCATGCGCCGGCTTCTGCTGATAGACAAGGACGACACTCAGAAGCGCCTGTCCCGAGGCAAATCAGAGCCTCCCTCACTGGCGCGGCCGGCGTCGCCGGGTGACGCAGCCTATGTGATCTTCACGTCCGGCACGACGGGGCGCCCGAAGGGCGTGAGCGTGCCGCACCGCGCGATCGTCAACCGCCTGGTCTGGGGAGAAGCAACATACCCGCTCAAGAAGCAGCGTGTGCTGATGAAGACACCCACGATCTTCGACGTTTCGATCCCGGAGATCTTTGCTCCGTTGGCGTTCGGGGGGACGCTCGTGATCGCACCACCCGAGGCGCACAAGGACCCGGTCTATCTTGCGGAGCTCATAGAAGAGCAGCGGATCTCCCGTGTGAATTTCGTGCCATCGATGGCGCGGCTTTTCGCCGAGCTGACCTCCCGGTCGTTGGAGACCACAACCGTGACGGCGCTGGCCGGAGAATCGTTCCCGACCAGTCTCGGGGCTGCGCTGCGCGGCGTGGTCTCGGGCGATATCGCGAACGTGTACGGGCCCACGGAAGCCGGCGAGATCACTTTCCATCGGTTCGAGCCGACTGCTGATCGTGCCGCGACCGTACCGATCGGCCGCCCGATCTTCAATTCATCCGCCCGAGTGCTGGACGCTTGGCTTCGCCCCGTCACCGCGGGTAAAGTCGGCGAACTCTACCTCGGAGGCGCTCAGCTCGCCGATGGTTACGTCGGACAGCGCGCCCTCTCGGCAGCGCGCTTCGTCGCTGACCCATTCTCCATCGCGGGTGAGCGGCTTTACCGTACTGGAGATCTGGTCAGGTGGAACGAGCAGGGCCAACTGGAATACATAGGGAGAGCAGACGACCAGATCAAGATCCGGGGGTTCCGCATAGAGGTCGGCGAAGTCCAAGCCGTCCTGGAGCAACACCCGGCCGTGACCGGAGCCGTCGTGCTGGCATTTGACCACCCTGCTGAAGGACAGTATCTCGCTGCCTACGTCACTGCGTCAGGTGTTGATCTCCCCGGCGACGGGACGCTCATGGACGAACTACGCGATCATGCGATGGCCACACTGCCGGAACACATGATTCCCGCCGTGTTCACGGGACTCGACCGAATCCCCGTGACGCCAAACGGCAAACTCGATCGACGCGCCCTGCCTGCTCCGGATCTATGGAGCAACGCATTAGGCCGCGCCCCGGATACTCGAACCGAGCAGACCCTCGCCGACGTCTTCGATTCGGTCCTACACCTGCCCGAAGAAGTCACGCTGTCGGCAGATGATGACTTCTTCCGGTTCGGTGGACACTCGCTCCTCGCCACGCGCGTCGTTGCGCGGGCAAACGCTGCTCTACGGTCGAGACTCTCACTTCGAGATGTGTTCGACCACCCGACAGTGGCAAAACTCGCGCGCCTCGTCGACTCCGCATCCGGAACGACTATTCCGGAAATCCGAGTCGGCGAACTGCCGCGACCCGAAGAGATCCCGGTGTCCTTCGGTCAGCAGGCGCTATGGTTGATCGACCAACTCGGCGGCCCGGGCGGCAGGTATGTCGTTCCCACGACTCTCCGTCTGTTCGGTGACCTCGACGAGACAGCCATGATCAGGGCGCTGCACGACGTAGTCGCCCGCCATGAACCACTCCGCACGCTGATCCAAGAACACGAAGGACGGCTCCGCCAGACGATTCTTGGAACGGAGGAAGCAGAAGGTCTGCTCGAGATCATCAGCGACGATCTCATCGATCAAGGGCCATCCGCACTCAAAGCACGGATCACGGAACTGATACAACCTGGGTTCGATCTTGCCTCTGACCTGCCGCTGCGTGCGGGTCTGCTTCGCACGGCACCGACAGAGTGGGTTCTCATATTGGCCGTGCACCATCACGCGATCGACGAATGGTCGTTGCCCGTGCTGATGGCCGACCTCTCAGTCGCATACACCGCCCGCACGGCGGAATCCACACCACAATGGCGTCCGCTGCAGATCCAATATGCTGACTACGCAATCTGGCAACGCCAGTCGCTCGGCGACCCCGCAGACCTGTTCTCCGAGATCTCCCGGCATCTCAGCTACTGGCGAGATGCACTGGCAGACGCGCCGGAAGAATCAACGATCAGTTCCGACAATCCACGTCCAGCCGAGCCTTCTTATCGGGGCGAGGACATCTCCTTTGAGGTCGCCGAGGAAACTGTGGCGGGCCTGCGTAGGGTGGCCGACAAGCTTGGCGTATCGACGTTCATAATCACTCAAGCGGCAACTGCCCTCGCAGTCTCAGCTCTGGGCGCGGGCGAAGACGTCATCATCGGCTCACCGGTGGGCGGGCGTACTGAAGACGGGTTGGAGAACCTTGTCGGGTACTTCGTGAATACCCTTCCCATCCGACACCAGTTCCACGCCCGCGACACTTTTGCCGACATACTTCGTCGCGCGAAACGCGCAGTGCTGGATGGATTCGCGCATCAAGAGGCCCCGTTCGAGCAGATCGCATCCACGGTCGGCGCAGACCGATCGGCGTCCCGCAATCCTGTTTTCCAGGTGTTGCTCACGTACCAGAACTCAAGTGACGGTAGCGAGGTACTTCTTCCTGGGCTCGAGGTGAAGTCCGAGATCACCCCGCTCGGCGCGGTCAAAACAGATCTCGACCTCTACCTCATCGACTTCCCAGATCGAATCGCCGGATCCCTCGGTTATGCCACCGACCTCTTCGACCGAACTACTGCTCGCAGGTTCGTCGCTGTCCTGACGCATGTGCTCGACAGCATGGCGGTCGATGTGTATTCTCGCGCGGCCGACCTCGACCTGACGCCCGTAAGTGACGCGCACGAGATCATCGACTGGTCGACGGGCGAGTCAGTCACGAATCCCGAAACCACATTGAACGCGCTTTTCGAACAGCGCGCGACGGAGTCGGCCGAATCCATCGCCGTAGTGGATACGAAGGGCTCGCTCACGGGAGCAGAGTTCGACAACCGGGTGAACGCCCTCGCGCAGCTTCTTGTGGCTCATCACGTGGATGTGGGTGATCGCGTGGCAGTGATACTGCCACGGTCTGCGGCGCTCGTCGTCGCTCTTGCGTCCCTCATCCGCGTCGGTGCTGCGTTCATCCTGATCGATCCGGACTATCCGATGGGCAGGCAGCGCACCATACTCGAGGACGCGTCCCCCAAGCTGGTCGTCACCAACGCCGACATCGTCGATACCCGCAGCGAAATGCTCAAGGCCGCCGGGGCTCCGCTCTTTCTGCTCGACGACTCACACACCGCGAATCCGTCAGGAGAGTGGCCGGTCGCTTCTCCCAAACTGTCTCGCTCCCTGTCGGCGAAGGACGTCGTGTGTGTGATATTCACCTCAGGAACGACAGATCGCCCGAAGGGCGTGGAGATCTCACACGAAGCAATGGTCAACCGACTGCTGTGGGTCCGCGAGGAACTTGATTTCGACTCTGCGAGTGTCGCGCTATGGAAGAGCGGCCTGGGATTCATCGACGCGGTCACGGAACTGTTTGGCCCCCTAGCCTCGGGCGCAACCATAGTTATCGCGCCGGATGAGGACGCACGTGACCCGTTGCGCATAGTCGAGCTGATCGAGCAACACAAGGTGACGCATCTGCTGACCGTGCCCGGACTCGCCGACGTACTACTGCAAGTCCCGGATGCGGCAAAACGGCTGGATTCGGTCGGGTCATGGGTGTTGTCAGGCGAGGCTTTGGCTCAGTCAACAGTGCAGGTGCTCAAGCGCGTTGTACCAGCCGTGGTGGCGCGGAACTTCTATGGCTCCACTGAGATCACCGGCGACGTTACGTCAGGGGTGTCCGTCGCCGACAAGATCAAAGTCCCGATTGGCACGCCGGTGGCGAATACTCTCTTGCGAGTACTGGATGAGTGGTTGCGGCCCGTCCCGCTCGGTGTGATCGGAGAACTCTACGTCGGCGGCATCCAGCTCGCGCACGGCTACAGAGCGCAAGCCCCGCTGTCCGCCGCCCGGTTTGTCGCTGACCCGTTCGGGGACTCGGGCGAGCGCTTGTATCGGACCGGGGACTTGGTCCGGTGGAACAGAGATGGCGCGCTGGAGTATCTGGGCCGATCAGATGATCAATTGAAGATCCGAGGATACCGGATCGAGCCTGACGAGATCCGTAACGTCCTCGAACATCACGAGGCCGTGTCCAGTGCGGTCGTGGTGGCGTTGGATCATCCCACAGGCGGAAAATACCTGACCGCTTATGTCACAACTACCAAAGATGCTCCCACGGACGACACGGTCCTTGCCGAGTCGTTGCGAGAGCATGCGGGAAGGGTACTGCCGTCGTATACGGTTCCCACCACAGTGACTCGCCTGGAGGCGTTCCCCGTCACGGTGAACGGGAAACTCGACCGACGCGCCCTCCCCGCCCCACAGATCGGAACGAGCACCGGCGGCCGAGCACCCGAGACCGAGACCGAACTCGCTCTCGCCCAAGTGTTCCGGGACGTCCTTCGTTTGGATAACGGTGTCGTGCTGTCGGTGGATGAAGACTTTTTCCGCTTGGGTGGGCACTCCTTGTTAGCGACGCGGGTCGTCGCGAGGGTAAACGCTGATTTGGGTTCGGCATTGTCGTTGCGGGACGTGTTTGACCACCCCACCATCGCGGAGCTTACCCGTGCGCTCGAAGAGGCAACAGCTTCGTCGGCGCCGGCGCTGCGTGTGGGGGATGTGTCCCGGTCGGGAGTGGTACCGGTGTCGTTTGGTCAGCAGGCGCTCTGGGTAATCGATCGGCTCGGTGGGCCGGGGGGCCGGTATGTGGTCCCCGTCATACTACGATTCTCCGGGAATCTCAACGAAGCTGCGCTGGGCGACGCGGTGCGCGATGTCGTCACCCGCCACCAGGCGTTGCGCACCTTGATCCTTGAAGGCGACGGGCAACTACAACAGGTGGCGGTCTCTGTCGAAGAGGCCGCCCGCCGATTGCCGCTAGCTGCGGAGGACCTCACCGCGGCCGGTGAAAGGGCGGTGCAGGCCCGGGTGACGGGGATCGTGCAGACCGGGTTTGATCTTGCTACCGATATTCCTGTCCGTGGTGGCCTGTTGAAGGTCGCCGGCAACGAGTGGGTATTGGTATTGGCGGTACATCATCACGCGGTGGATGAGTGGTCGCTGCCGGTGCTGTTAGGGGACCTCTCGACGGCGTATCAAGCACGGTTGAGCGGAAGGACTCCTGACTGGGCGTCTCTTGCAGTGCAGTATGCAGATTACGCCGTCTGGCAGCGCGAAATCCTTGGCGATTCGGCCGACCCCGGGTCCGAAATGTCTCGGCACCTGGAGTACTGGCGAGACGTGCTGGCGGACGTGCCGGAGGAATCGACCATCGCTGCGGACCGGTCGCGTCCGGCCCAACCCACCTACCGAGGCGGGGACATCTCGTTTGAGATCGCGCCCGCGACGGTGGCGAGACTGCGCCGGGTAGCGGGCGAGTTGGGCGTGAGCATGTTTATGGTCGCACAGGCCGCGACGGCCCTGGCGGTGTCCGCGCTGGGAGGGAACGATGATGTGGTGATCGGTTCCCCGGTGGGGGGGCGCACGGAGGACGGGCTCGAACCGCTGGTGGGGTACTTCGTGAACACCCTCCCCCTTCGTCACCGGTTCCGTCCCGGTGACACGCTCGCCGATGTTCTTCAGCGAGCCTGCGACGTAGTGCTGGATGGTTTCGCGCATCAGGCCGCCCCGTTCGAGCAGATCACCACTGCGGTGGGGGCCGATCGGTCCGCAAACCGGAACCCGGTGTTCCAGGTCATGCTCACCCATCGCAACTTCACTGGACGACAGAATCCGCTCTCGTTCCCTGGGGTGACTGCTAAGCAAGAAACGGCGTCGATCGGGGCGGTGAAGACCGACCTAGACCTTTACCTCATCGACGACCCTGACGGTATGACCGGACACCTCGCGTATGCCAGTGACCTATTCGACCCGGCTACGGGGGAACGGTTCGCGACCATGCTGCAGTGGGTGCTCGGCGCTATCGCCGCCGATCCCGGGGCACGTGTCGCGGAACTCGGGCTACTGCCGGGCGAAGACGAGAGTCAGATCGCCTCCTGGGAATCAGGTGAGGTACTCGGTGTTGCTGCGAGCACAGTCGATGTCCTAGTGCGGGAGCGGGCAGTCGCTTCACCGGATGCGGTGGCGGTCGTCGGCGACGGCTTGGTGCTCACGTATGCCGCGTTTGATGCGCGGGTGAATGCCCTCGCTCAGATGCTTATCGACCGCGGGGTCGAGGTGGGCGACCGGGTCGCGGTGGTGCTGCCCCGATCGGTGGATCTGGTCGTCGCGCTCACTGGGGCACTTCGGGCGGGGGCCGCGTATGTGCCGATCGATCCCGAGTACCCTGCCGATCGCGTGGCCGCGATCCTCGAAGAGGCCGGCGCGGGTCTGGTGATCGCTGACGCGGTCACGGCTGCCGGGTTTGAGGACGTGATGGGCACTGCCGCTGTTTCGCTGGTCGCGCTGGACGATCCGGTGGTGCGGGAGCGGCTGGTTGCAGGCTCTGATGCTCCGCCAGCTCGGTCGCGCCCGCTTACCCCGGGGGACGTGGCGTACGTGATTTTCACGTCCGGGACGACGGGACGCCCGAAAGGCGTGGAACTTTCGCACCGGGCAGTGATCAACAGGCTGACGTGGGGACGGGACGTACTCGACCTCGGGCAGGGATGTGTGGCGTAGTGGAAAAGTGGGCTCGGTTTCGTGGATGCGGCCACCGAACTGTTCGGTCCGCTCACGGCCGGGGCGACAGTGGTGGTCGCCTCGGACCAGGACGTCCGCGACCCGGAACGTTTGGCAGGCTTGATGAGCCGGCACGAGGTGACACATCTGCTGACGGTGCCGGGTCTGGCCGACGCGATCGCTGGATTGCCCAATGCCGGGCAGTTGCTCCAATCGGTGCGGTCGTGGGTGGCCTCGGGTGAGGTGCTTGGGTCTTCCACCCTGGGAGCGATGCACCGGGCGGCACCGGATGCGGTGATACACAACTTCTACGGGTCCACGGAGGTCACCGGCGACGCGACCGCGGCAGTAGCGGACCATGACGCAGAGACCGCGGTGGTGCCGATTGGTGGACCGGCGGCGAACACGTTCGTGCGCGTGCTGGACTCCTGGTTGCGACCGGTGCCCCCGGGGACGATGGGGGAGTTGTATGTCGGCGGGGCCCAACTGGCCCAGGGATATGCAGGGCAGAGTGCCTTGAGCGCGGCCCGATTCGTCGCTGACCCGACGGGCGAACACGGTGAGCGTCTTTACCGGACCGGTGATGTGGTGCGGTGGAACGACGGGGGCCGGTTGGAGTTCTTGGGCCGGTCGGATGATCAGGTCAAGATCCGGGGATTCCGGATCGAGCCTGACGAGATCCGCAACATCCTCGAGACCCACGAGCTCGTCTCTGGGGCGATCGTTGTGGCGTTGGATCACCCGGCGGGTGGGAAGTTCCTCACCACCTATGTCACGCTCGCTGATACGGGAGCCGCGGAGGACGTGTCCTCCTTCGCCCGGGCACTGCGGGCGCACGCCGGCGCAGTGCTGCCCGAGTACATGGTCCCCACCACAGTCACTGTTCTTGACCGGTTCCCGGTGACGGCGAACGGGAAACTCGACCGGCGTGCGCTGCCAGCCCCCGATCTGGCCGGGTCGGCGGGAGCCGGGCGAGCCCCAGAGACCGAGACCGAGCGGACCCTGGCGGCCGTATTCCGGGACGTGCTCCGCCTTGATGATGGCGTTTCCCTGTCGGTGGATGATGATTTCTTCCGCCTGGGCGGGCATTCACTGCTCGCAACCCGGGTCGTGGCCCGGGCGAACGCCCAGCTGGGTGCGGGGCTGACTCTGCGGGATGTCTTCGATCACCCCACCATCGCGGGCCTTGCTCGTGTGGCGGATGACGCGGCTGGCGATGCGGGCCCGGTGCTGCGGGTGGGGGACGTACCCCGGCCCGACAAGGTGCCAGCATCCTTCGGCCAGCAAGCGCTCTGGGTGACAGAAGAGTTGGCGGGCAGTTCGATATACCGGATACCAGTCGAGCTGGAGGCGCGTCAGCGCATCGATCCCGTTGCACTTGCGCAAGCGATCGGTCAACTTGTTGCGCGTCATGAGACGCTTCGAACGACGTTCAGCTTCGACGAGAACACCTCCTTGCTCCAGCAGACGGTTCATGAGGCATCCTTGAAGAATCGTGAAGCGATCAAGATCGAGCAGATTGATCGGGATCGCCTGATGACGAGAATCTCGGAGCTCGTGAGGGCACCGATGGATTTGTCACGCGAGTTCGGCATGAGATTCCACGTCTTGCGTCACGAGCATGGCGATGTACTTGTGCTCCCTAGCCATCACCTCATCACCGACGAGCAGTCTTTTGAGCCACTGATCCGCGACTTGAACGCGTTCTACGCGGAGGCACTCACAGGACGACCGGCGGGCCTCCCTTCGTTGCCGCTGCAGTATGCCGACTTCGCTGTCTGGCACCGCGCGATGTTGGGCGACCGTAGTGACCCGGGATCTCTTTACCGGACTGAGCTCGACCACTGGCGTGATGTCTTGACCGGTCTGCCTGCGGAGACTGTGCTTCCGCTCGACTATTCTCGTGACGAAACCGATACGCGTACAGTCTTCCCAGCGAGCGCCGCTTTGTCGAGCAGCGAGACCGAAAGCATCGACGAGTTGCTCATAGAGCGGAGTGCGACTCCGCTGCAGGCGCTTATGACCGCGCTCTCGCTTGCACTCTGGGTGGAGGGCGCCGGCAGCAGTGTGCCCATCGGAACGCCGATCAGCTTGCGTGATCAGCCCGAGTTGAGCGACCTGATCGGGTACTTCGTCAACACCGTTGTCGTGCGTGCAGACATCGACGAAACTGAAGGTTTCGGCGAATTGCTGCACAATCTTCGTGGCCGGGTGCTCGACGCTGAAGAGCACAAGTTCGCGCCGTTTGAGAGTGTTGTCGAGACTGTTTCCCCGCAGCGTGTCCCCGGGGTAAGCCCGCTGTTTCAGGTGATGGCAGCCTACCTCGACACTCCGGAATTCACGCAAGATGAGACGTCGCTGTTCACACCGCTTGTTCCGCCGGAGTCAGAGGGCAACGTTTCCTCGCGACCGGCGCTTTTCGATCTGGTCTTCTCGGTCGCTCGACGCGAGAAGGGGCGGCTCAGTCTGTACCTAAATGCCACCCGCGAGCTGTTCTCTCCGGCGACGACGTCTCGGCTGTTGCGTGGCACCGAGCTGTTCCTGACACTCGGTGCGCGGTACCCAAGCCTGCCGATCCGGCACCTTGCCCAGCTGGTGCGGGCCGGCCGGGCAGGAGAGCCCGCCGCCGAGGTCGGCGGGAAGGCACGGCGGACATTCCGGCTCCCGCTGGCCGATTTCGACGCAGAAGATGCACCCCTCTGGCGCGCTGCGGTCGAGCACTCTGGATTCGTCTTATCGCGGGTGGGGGACATGCGTCTGCGCGTGCTCGAGGACGGCGGCGGTGAACTGGAGGGCAAGGTGGAGAACCCCGCAACGCTCGACGCCGTGGCCGCCACGCTGACCGGTCTCGTTGATGCTTACCGCTCCGACACCGCCGTCGTCATCGAGAGAGCGCCCGGCAACGTGCACGCGTACTCCGACGGGGAGCTGACCGCGGCGCTCCACGACCCCTTCTGGGAGGAGTGGGCCGACGAAATCGCCGACGCACCCGACACGACTCTGCCTCGGCGAGGCGAAGTGGAGGCGACTTGCGGAGGCGCTGTGAGGAGCGTGCAGTCAAATCAAACTGGAAGCGAGGAGGAGGCGCGCACCGTCGTTCTCAACGCCGTGACGCATGCGCTCGACTCGACGATTGACGGTGGACTGGTCGTGGAGTTGTGCGAGCCGGACGGAATTTTCATGGTTCGTCAGTTCCCGGTGCTGCTGAGGGGTGACGGCGGCGAGGCACAAGGCATTGCCGCGAACGAGGGGATCAGTCAGGCGAGCAGTGGCCTCCTGGGGGAGCGAGCCGTGCAGTATGAAGCGCTGATCGATCACCCTCAGCTGGCACGCTTCGTCGACGACCTGCCGATACCGAAAGTCCGAGTGACGGTGTTCGCCACCAACGCGGAACCCGATACGGTCACAGTGAAAGCTCTCGAACGCGCCGAAATCGATCTCGACGTCCTCGTGCTCTCCGGCGCCAGACCAGGTTCAGATGACCGTGTTGTCCGCGTCGAGGTTGCCGCGGCAGCGGGAATCGACCTAGACGCATGTCGGCTCGCAGAAGAGATCCTTAATGAGATCGCTCACTCGGGCATCGCTCTGGCAGAGCCCGCAAAACCCGTCGTGCCGCTCAGGGTCCGTCGTGCAGACCGACTGACCCTCTTGCGGGAAGAAGAAGAGGGCATTCGAGCCCGCTACGGGCACGACGCGGAGATACTGCCGCTCTCGCCGCTGCAGCACGGGCTCTTTTACCACCTTGTGCGAGCGCGGGAGTCCGGCGACCACAACGCCTATGTCTCACTGTCCACGCGGCAGCTCTCGGGCCGCGTCGATGCCGAGCGCATGGCGCGGGCCGCGGCCACCGCCTTTTCCCGGTATCCCAACCTGAGCGCAGCGTTCATCCCCTCGGGCGAGGCACAGGTGATCCCTGCAGCTTCCGACGTGCCGTTCCGGGTGATCCGGCTGCCCGAGTGGGAGGCGCTCGGTACCCCGGTAAGTGAGTTCCTCGCCAACGAACGACGACAGCCGTTCGACTTCGAGACCCCTCCGCTCATTCGGTTCACACTGCTCGAGCACGCGCCGGAAGCGTGGACGCTCGCGATGAGCTTCGAGCACATCCTGATCGACGGTTGGTCGCTCAGTGCACTCCTAGAAGAGATCTTCGACCTCTATGCCGATCCCGACTATGCAGATCGCATGCCGCCCGCATCGTTCCGTTCGTACCTCGATTGGCTGGATGAGCAAGACCCTGACATTGCTTCGCGTGCGTGGGACGATTATCTCGCGGGCCTGACTGGGCCGACCCTGCTCTGGCCCGAGAGTAGCGATCTCAGCGGCACACAGGTCGAGACAGGGGAACTTCACCGAGATCTCGATCCCACCGCGGCTGCAGCGGTCTTTGCGGCCGCGAGGACTGCTGGTGTGACCGTGGGTACCCTGCTGCAGACAGCCTGGGGCATCGCTCTGAGCCGTCTCACCGGCAGCGACGATGTCGTCTTCGGTAACACCGTGTCGGGCCGTCCGGCTGAGCTGTCCGAGTCTGACCGCATCATCGGGTTGCTGTTCAACACCGTGCCGATGCGGATAGGCGTCACGCCGGTCGAGACCGTCGAACAGCTGCTATCACGGGTGCAGGCCAGGCAGTTGACCGTCATCGAATATCCGCAGACATCGCTCACGAAAATCCAGGCTGCCGTCGGCATGTCAACGTTATTCGACACCCTTTTCGTCGTGCAGAATCACCCTTTCGGCGCCGCCGGAGAACGCGACTGGGCCGGTGTGAAGGTCGTCGAAGCGGAGATCGACGACGCGACCCACTACCCAGTGACCTTTGCCGTGAATCCCTGGATACAAGGCGACGTTGCCGATGTTCACGTACGTCTCTCCTACCGACGCGACGCTTTCGATGACGCAGCGGCTGAGCGGCTGCTGGAACGCTATCTGCTCGTGCTCCGGGGCCTGACAGACAAGCTCGATGTTCCCGTTGGCGAGCTGACGGCGCTGCTCCCCGATGAGGCCCAGCCGCACACGGGTATCGTTGCCGATCTGCACCGCGCGATCGAAGGTGTGACGGTCGCGAGCCTGCTGGAGCGCCAGGTTCGCCGATCTCCGAATGAGACTGCACTGGTTGCCGGTTCGCGACGCTTCGTCTTCGCCGAGTTCTCCGCCGAAGTGAACCGGTATGCCCGGCTGCTGCTGGAGCACGGCGTGCGCCCCGAGCATCGGGTGGCGTTGCTGCTGCCGCGTGACGAGCGGATGGTTATTGCGATGTTCGCGGTGTTCGCCGTCGGCGCGGCCTACGTGCCGGTCGATGCCGAGCTGCCCGACGAGCGTATCGGCTACATGTTCGACGTCGCTTCCCCCACGGTTACGCTCGTCACCGACCGCGACGCAGCGAGGCTCGGCTCATCCGCTGGGGAGGCGGTGAACCTCGATGACGAGGCGGTCCGCGCCCGCATCTCAGCCCTAGACGCGGGCTCGATCACGGTGGAGGAGCGTGGTGGTGAGGTGTCGCTGGACCACTTGGCGTACATCATCTTCACGTCTGGCTCCACGGGCCGGCCGAAGGGCGTCGCGGTCGCGTACCGAGGCCTGACGAACATGTACGCCAACCATGTCGAGAAGATCTTCGACCGCGTGGTGGTCCATCAGGCCGGGCGGCGGATGCGGATCGCTCACACGACATCCTTCTCGTTCGATGCGTCGTGGGAGCAGCTTTTCTGGTTGCTCAACGGGCACGCGGTGTACGTGATAGATGAGGAGATGCGTCGGGACCCGCAGCGTCTGCTTGCGTACTACGACGATCAGCGCATCGACGGGTTCGACGTCACCCCGTCGTACGGGCAGGTGCTCGTCGATGAGGGGCTGCTGGAACGCGACCGGACGGCGGGCCGGTCGGTGTCGGCCGACGCCCCGGGGGTGGTGTTCGTCTCCCTCGGTGGGGAGGCAGTGCCCGAGCGACTCTGGCAGCAGCTGCGGGACGCGCCCGGCGTGGAGTCTTACAACCTCTACGGGCCGACCGAGTACACGATCAACGCGCTCGGCGCAGATCTCGCCGACAGCACCACCCCGAGCGTTGGCACCCCGATCTTCAACACCCGCGCCTACATTCTCGACGACAACCTGCAGCCCACGCTGCCGGGTGTTGCGGGCGAGCTCTATCTGGCGGGCGCGGGCAATGCGCGCGGCTACTGGGGGCAGTCCGCCCTCACGGCTGAGCGCTTCGTCGCCTGCCCGTGGGAGCCGGGGGAGCGCATGTACCGTACCGGGGATCTCGCCCGATGGAACGCCGAAGGTCACATCGACTATCTCGGGCGTGCCGACGAGCAAGTAAAGATCCGCGGATACCGGATCGAGCCCGACGAGATCCGCGCGGTGCTTGAGACGCACCCGCTCGTCGCGGGAGCGGCGGTGATCGCCGCTGATCATCCGTCGAGCGGGACGTTCCTCGCCGCGTACGTGATTCCCACCGATATCGAAATCGACGACGCCGCCTTGCGCGATGCGGTACGCACGCATGCCGCGCAGCAGCTGCCCGACTACATGGTGCCGGCTTCGTATATGCGGGTAGAGGCATTCCCTCTCACGCCAAATGGCAAGCTCGACCGGCGGGCACTGCCCGAACCGGAACTCGGCCAGGCCGCCTCCGCCGGGAGGAAGCCGGAGACGGAGACGGAGCGCACACTCATGAAAGCCGTTCAAGAAGTGCTAAGGCTGGGTGCCGACACGGCGTGCTCGGTCGACGATGACTTCTTCCGACTGGGTGGCGACAGCATTCTGTCGATCCAACTCATGTCCATGGCCCGTCGCGCAGGTATCATGATCGCTGCGTCCGAGGTGTTCTCGGCCCGGACAGTCGCAGCCCTCGCTCGGATCGTCGACGAACGCGCCTCACGGGAGACCGCGTCTTGCGTGGAGAGCGCCGAAGTGCGATCGTCTCGGCTCTGGCCGATCGCCCGCTCGATGGCGGGTAGTCCGGGATTCGCATCGTTCGCTCAGGCGGCTCTCTACACGGTGCCCGCGGACACTTCGGATGAACTGGTGACGCGCGTACTCGCTCAGGCGGTCCAGCACCACGGGGCGCTGAACGCGCGTCTCACCCGAGCCGAGGACGGTAATCGCCACTTCGAACTGCTACCGCTGCGACCAGGAACACTCCGCGAGCGGATCACAGTTCAACAGGTGGACTCCGCCTGGTCAGACCCCGAATGGACGGATTCCATCCAGAATCGGGTGACGTCGATGGCACACACGATGGATCCTGAGCGCGGGGTGCTCTGGCGGGCGGCCTTGTTTACGAGCGTAGCGGAGGACACGAGCCGTCTTCTTCTCGTCGTCCATCACCTCGTAGTCGACGGTGTATCGTGGCGTATCTTGGAAGACGATCTGCAGCATTCCTGGGAGATCGAGACGGGGCGCACCACGGACCCGTTGCTGCCAGCGGGTACGAGCATGACAGCCTGGGCGGAAGCGCTCGCGACCCGTGCCGTTGCGATGGACGTCGTCGGGCAGACGGAGTACTGGGCAAACAGCTTGACGGTCCCTGACCCTCTCCTGGGGGCACGTCATGTAGACCCGAAACTCGATAAGCGGGAGACGGCGCGCAGGGCTCGAGTTCGGGTGCCATCGTCGGTCGCCGGACCGTTGCTATCCACCATTCCGAGCGCGCTATCGGCAGAGGTCAACGATGTTCTTCTCAGTTCGCTGGCAATTGCTGTGGGCGCATGGCGGGCACAGCGCGGCGTAAGACACCGGCGGGTCCTGGTCGGACTCGAAGGGCATGGACGTGAAGAACAGTTTGTGCCGGGCAGCGACCTCTCACGCACTGTGGGATGGTTCACGACGTGGTACCCAGTGGGTGTGGACACGGCCGATGCCGACCCTGTAGCCGCACTCGATGATCCGAAAGTCGCTCTGGACGCTGTTGTGTACGTCAGAGATCAACTACGGCAGGTCCCGGACAAGGGCATCGGATACGGCGTCTTGCGATCGCTGAATCCCGACGCTGCTTCGGCATTCGAAGACGGGCACATGCCGCAGATCGGGTTCAACTATCTGGGGCAGTTCGGGGGCGGCCGGCACGAGGAGGAGACGGCCTGGGCATTCGCTCCCGAAGCTCCCGGTCTATCCGGAGCGTCGGACAAGTCGATGCCTCTGCCATCGGTCCTGGACATCAACATATCGGCTGTGCCGGATACGAAGGATGGTGGTTGGGCCCTGCGAGGTTCCATAACGTATGCTTCCGGCATCCTCGCGGAAAGCGATGTTCAGGAACTGTCCGACTTGTGGGTCCAAGCGATGACTCAGCTCAGCGCGGCTTCCGAAACGCTGCACGCAGATCGTACAGACACACACGTAGACCATGGCGAGCCGCGTCGTTCGAAGAGCTCGCTCCTTACCTGTGGAGGGGTTGACTCATCTGCGTCGACGCCGGCGGCGGATGCCGCCACGCCGGACGTCTGGGTTGAGGCGATTCGTGTGCCGCTCCTACAAGCAACAAATGGCCGATATCTGTTCGCTATACATCCGCTTGAAGGATTCGCCTTCGTCTACAGTGCCTTGCGAGATTACTTGCCGGCAAATCTGGGGATCATGGGTTTACAAGATCCAGCGCATGCCGGGGTGGACGCAAACCTCAACTCTCGTACTCACGTCGCCGCCGTGTATGCCGACGTCGTGCAACAGACGCAGCCTTCCGGCCCCTATCATCTTCTGGGCTGGTCTCTGGGCGCCCACATTGCGTTTACCGTCGGACAAGAACTAGAACGACGTGGGGAACGCGTGGCTTCGCTAACCATCATCGACACGCCAGTGAAGGTGTCGGAAAACACATCACGGGTAGACGAGTCGCGGGGCGGGCACGCCCCAGTGCACGAGGATCACGAGGGTCAGGCGGTCATCATTGATCGATCGCGTGAAAGGTGGTTGTCCCTTCTGGGGCTTGATTCCGACGACGGGGCGGAAGGTGTCCTCAAAGCGATGGCTATATCCACATTGCGCAGCTCACGCGTCATGTCGACCGGGACCTCCGGAAGTCTGGCCACGCCCGCGCTGCTCATCGCAACTACGGAGCTATTGGAGTCCGCGAGCAGAGTTGGCACAGGAGCGTACCTGTCCTGGGACTCACACGTACTGGCGTGCACGACCATTTCTGTTCCTGACGAAGATCACTACTCGATCCTGAACAGTGGCGCCGGTCTTCCGAAGTGGGGGCCGCAGTTGAAGCGGTTCCTCGAAGAGAGTATCCGGAGTGAGAACAAGGAGCCGCGATGAGCGCGATCTTGCCGGACTCCAACGAATACGAGGAGACGTCGTCGAACGCCGTTGCGGTCGGCCGACACACCATTGCCTGACGCTGGAAACCCGCGACGGAGACACCCATGCCGACACTGTCCGTGAACGGAATCGCCCTGCACTACGACGAATACGGCGCCGCCAGCGATCCGCTCGTCGTGCTGGTGATGGGCACGGGGGCGAAAGGCAACGTGTGGAGCCTGCACCAGGTGCCCGCCCTCGTCACCGCAGGCTACCGAGTGATCACCTACGACAGTCGCGGCATGAGCCCCGTCCCCGGGCAGACCGATACGTATTGTCCGGACATCAGCGTCTCAGAGCTCGTCGACGACCTCGCCGTCCTGATCGAGCACTTCGGCGCCCCGGCCCATGTGATCGGCACGTCGCTGGGCGCGAGAGTCGTCCAGGAGCTCGCCCTCGCCCGCCCTGACCTCGTGCGCCGGGTTGTGGCGATGGCCGGTCACACCCGCATAGACGACGTTGGCGAGCTGCTGACACGGGGGGAGCAAGAGCTGTTCGACCAGTCCGTCGAGCTTCCGAAGACATACAAGGCTGCGGTGGACGCGCTCCTGAATCTGTCGCCTGCGACGTTGCGTGACGAGGAGAAGACGCGTGACTGGCTGGCGGTGTTGGAGTACTCAGCCGACCCGATGCCATCGGGGGAGCGCGGGCAGCTCGGTGCTTCGGACCGGCTCGGCGATCGCACCGACGTATACCGGACCATCACCGGGCCGCTGCTTGTGATGAGCTTCGCGGACGATCTGGTGATCCCCGCCTACCTCGGCCGTGAGCTCGCCGACGTAGTCCCGTCCGCCCAGTATGTGGAAGTGCCCGACGCCGGGCACTTCGGCTACCTCGAGCAGCCCGAGCTGGTGAACCGCCTCCTGCTCGATTTCCTCGCCGAACCCGACCAGCAGCAGCCGGTCAGCTAGTCGCGCGCGGCGCGCCGAGCGATATCTCGATTCAACAGGAGAGTGTGATGAGTTTGCGTCTGTTCACTTCCGAGTCGGTCACGGAAGGCCACCCGGACAAGATCTGCGATCAGATCTCCGACAGCATCCTCGACGGGCTGCTGCATACCGACCGCAACAGCCGTGTCGCTGTGGAGACCCTCGTCACGACAGGTCTCGTGCAGGTGGCCGGGGAGATCCGCACCGACGGGTATGTGGAGATTCCCGCGATCGTGCGCGGTGTCATCAACCGCATCGGGTACACCTCGAGCGAGATGGGATTCGACGGCGACTCGTGCGGCGTGAGCGTCTCGGTGGGGGAGCAGTCCGCCGATATCTCGCACGGCGTCGACCGGGCGCTGGAGCAGCGCGAGGGCGACTCCGTCGACCGGCTCGACCTGCTGGGTGCCGGCGACCAGGGCATCATGTTCGGCTTCGCGACGAACGAGACGCCCGAGCTCATGCCGATGGCCGCGTGGACGGCGCATCGGCTCGCCGAACGTCTTGCCGAGGTGCGTCGCAACGGCGACCTGCCCTTCCTGCGCCCTGACGGCAAGACCCAGGTGACCTTGGGCTACGAAGGATTCCGCCCGAAGACGGTCGAAGCAGTCGTCCTGTCGACACAGCATCACCCGGGCACGTCGCAGGAGGAACTCCGGCACGAGATCGAGGAGAGGGTCATCCGCCCCGTCCTCGGTCGGACGGCCCTGGACCATGCGGACGTGAAACTGTACATCAACCCCGCGGGCCCCTTCGTCATCGGCGGGCCGAAGGGCGATGCGGGCCTCACTGGCCGCAAGATCATCATCGACACCTACGGCGGCGCGTCCCGTCACGGCGGCGGAGCCTTCAGCGGCAAGGACCCCTCGAAGGTCGACCGTTCGGCGGCGTACGCTCTGCGGTGGGTCGCGAAGAACGTAGTCGCTGCGGGCCTCGCCGAGCGGGTCGAGGTGCAGGTGGCCTACGCGATCGGCAAGGCCAATCCCGTGGGACTGTATGTGGAGTCGTTCGGTACGGGGTGCGTGCCCGACGACGTCATCACACGTGCGATCTCGAAGGTGTTCGACCTGCGTCCGGGCGCGATCATCGCTGAGCTCGACCTGTTGCGCCCCATCTACGCACAGACGGCGACGTACGGGCATTTCGGACGCGAGCTGCCGGACTTCACTTGGGAGCGCACCACACGCGTCGAGGAACTCCGGCGTGCCGCGGGCGTCAGGGGCGAGCTGTGATGCGCGCAAAGTGGAGGGTGTGAACAGCATGGGTACCACTGACACCACCGCATCCCGATCCGCACGCCCCGGGTCGGACCCGCTGGACCACGTCGTCGCCGATCTCTCCCTCGCCGAGGCGGGCCGGCATCAGATCCGTCTCGCCGAGAACGAGATGCCAGGACTGATGGCGCTGCGCGAGGAGCTCGGCCCGGTGCAGCCGCTCGCCGGCGCCCGGATCGCGGGCTCGCTGCACATGACCGTGCAGACGGCCGTCCTCATCGAGACCCTGGTGGCGCTGGGAGCCCGGGTGCGGTGGGCCAGCTGCAACATCTTCTCCACCCAGGACGAGGCCGCCGCGGCCGTCGCCGTCGGGCCCGCGGGCAGCGTGGACGATTCCTCGGGCATACCCGTGTTCGCGTTCAAAGGAGAGACGCTCGAGGAGTGCTGGCAGCTTGCCGACCGGATCTTCGACTGGTCGGCGGAGGGCGCAGGCGGTCCGAACCTCATCCTCGACGACGGCGGGGACGCGACCGCGCTGGTCCACAAGGGCGTCGAGTTCGAAGCGGTCGGCGTCGTGCCAGAGCCCGCGAGCGACGACTCCGCCGAGTACCGGGTTCTCCTCGACACGCTGGGGGCCAGTCTCGCCCGCGATCCGCACCGCTTCACCCGCATCGCGGACGGGCTCATCGGGGTCACCGAGGAGACCACGACCGGCGTGCACCGTCTCTATCAGCTGCACGCACAGGGCAGGCTGCTGTTCCCGGGGATCAACGTCAACGACTCGGTCACGAAATCGAAGTTCGACAACAAGTACGGCATCCGCCATTCGCTGCCCGACGGCATCAACCGCGCCACCGATGTGCTCATCGGCGGCAAGGTCGCGTTCGTCGCCGGATACGGCGATGTCGGCAAGGGCGCCGCGGAAGCGCTGCGCGGGCAGGGCGCCCGGGTGATCGTCGGCGAAATCGACCCGATCTGCGCACTGCAAGCGACGATGGACGGATACCAGGTCGCACGTCTGGAATCGGTCGCCGGCGACGTCGACATCGTTGTCACCGGCACCGGCAATACCCGCGTCGTGACCGTCGAGCACCTGCTCGCGTTGAAGCACCTGGCGATCGTCGGCAACGTCGGGCACTTCGACGACGAGATCGACCTCGCCGGACTCGAGTCGGTTTCCCGGAGCCGAGAGAATCGAGATCAAGCCGCAGGTGCACGAGTGGCGACTGCCCACCGGTCGCAGCGTGCTCGTTCTCGGCGAGGGGCGCCTGCTCAACCTCGGCAACGCGACCGGGCATCCGTCGTTCGTGATGAGCGCCTCGTTCACCAATCAGGTCCTCGCCCAGGTGGAGCTGTTCACCAAACCGGCGGACTACCCCGTGGGCGTGCACACGCTGCCGAAGATCCTCGACGAGAAGGTCGCACGCCTGCACCTCGCCTCGCTCGGCGTGCAGCTGACCGAGCTCACCACCGAGCAGGCCGCCTACATCGGCGTGCCCGTCGATGGTCCGTACAAGCTCGACCACTACCGCTACTGATGGCACATCTCTTGGGCGCGATGCGGGGACGAGGGTGACGGGTGGGGGAGGACGTATGCCGAACTTGTGGGCCGTCAGCGACTTGCACGTCAGCTATCCCGAGAATCAGCCTTTCGTCGACGACATCCGACCGCAGCATCCCGGTGACTGGCTCATCGTCGCCGGCGATGTCGCGGAACGGTTCGACCAGATCGTGTCTACTCTGCGCACCCTCCGGGAATGCTTCGACATCGTCATCTGGGTGCCCGGCAACCACGACCTGTGGACCCTTCCCGGCGAGCCGGGGACCGCCCGCGGCGTCGCCCGCTATCTGCGGCTGGTCGCCGCTCTCCGCGACATCGGCGTGATCACCCCCGAAGATCCCTACCCGACCTGGGCGAGCGACCGCGGCCCGGTCGTGGTCGCTCCGCTGTTCGTCCTGTACGACTACACGTTCCGGCCGTCGGGCACGCAGTCGAAGGACGATGCTCTCGCGGTCGCGGAAGCAGCCGGCGTGATCTGTACCGACGAGCTGCTCCTGCACCCCGACCCCTACCCCACCCGGGAGGCGTGGTCCGCCGCCCGCATCGAGCACACTCGGACGCGACTGGACGCGCTGCCCCCGGACGCCCGCACCGTTCTGGTGAACCATTGGCCGCTCGTGCGCGAACCCACACGGCGCTTGCGATACCCGGAGTTCGCACTCTGGTGCGGAACAGAGCGCACCGCCGACTGGCCGGTCCGCTACCGCGCCGAGGCGGTCGTGTACGGGCATCTGCACATCCCCGCCACCGATCAGATCGACGGCATCCCGCATCACGAGGTCTCTCTCGGCTACCCCCACGAATGGGACCGGCCGGGTGCGTTCCCGCGCCGCGTGGTCCGCGTCCTCGGAGGGGAAGCGGGAACGTGACCGCCGGGCTCGGAGTACTGCTGGCCGCCGTCGTCGAGATCGAACAGACGACGGCCGACGCGCCGGATAGCGTGCTGTTGCCGGGCGAGCTCTCGGCCGTCGCCGGCGCCGTGCCCCGGCGACGCGCCGAGTTCGCTACGGTCCGAGACTGCGCCCGCCGCGCCCTGAGCCGCCTCGGTCACCCGTCGGTGCCGATCCTGCCCGGTCCGAACCGTGAGCCGCTCTGGCCCGGGGGAGTGGTGGGAAGTCTCACCCATTGCGACGGCTACCGCGCCGCTGCCGTCGCACGAGCCGCGGACATCCTGACCCTCGGTATCGACGCCGAGACCCACGAGCCGCTCCCGGACGGCGTGGCCGAGCTGGTCACCGTCGGCGATGAGCCGCACCTGCTCGCACGGCTCGCCGTCGCCGTTCCAGGCATCGCATGGGACCGGCTGCTGTTCAGCGCGAAGGAGAGCATCTACAAGGCCTGGTTCCCCCTCGCGCACGCCTGGCTCGACTTCACCGAATGCGAACTCGCTATCGACCCCGAATCGGGCACATTCACCGGACGACTCCTCGTCCCCGGTCCGACCGCCGGCACCCGCACCATCGACCAGTTCACCGGGCGATGGGCGATCCACGACCGCCATATCCTCACTGCGGTGTGGGAACCCGCAGACTAGCGAGTTGTCGGCACGCCGCGCGGGCTACCCGATCATGCGTGCGCCTTCTGGCCGACCTGCGCCGGTGAGTTCTCCCTCGAGTACGGGGTGTCGCGGGAGAACTCGACCATCTCGTCGCGCTCGACGATCTTGATCCGGGGGCGTCCTGCATGCTCACCGAGGGAAGTCTCGTGCGCGTCGAGTCGCTCCCACCCGTGGGTGTTCGTGTGCTCGATGCCTTTGCCCGTGAGGTAGGCGAGCACGGAGTCCGGGTCGGTCGACGCGGCGGTCGGGAGGGCGTCAAGGTCGGCGAGGAGGCAGTCGATGGTCTCAGACGCGTCGGACTTGGTGTGTCCGATGAGTCCGACGGGTCCGCGTTTGATCCACCCGGTCACATATGTCGCCGGCAGCGGTGCACCCTGGGCATCGAGCACGCGGCCGGCCACGTTGGGGATGACCCCGTCGACGTGGTCGAACGGCACACCCGGCACAGGTGAGGAGAGGTAGCCGACCGCGCGATACACCGCCTGGACGGGCCAATCGGTGATGATCCCCGTGCCGCGGACGTTGCCGTCACCGGTGAGCTCGGTGCGCTCGGTGCGCAGCCCGGTGACGCGGTCGGTGCCGAGAACGGCGACAGGGGCTTCGCAGAAGTGGATGTGGATGCGACGCGGCTTGGTGCTCGGCAGGTTGTCGATCCACCCCAGGAGCGTGTTGACGACCTGCTTGGTCTGACGACTCGCATGGATCGCCTGCTCGCTGGCTTCATCGATCTCGAAACCCTCGGGGTGGACGACGACATCGACGTTCGGAGAGTGCGCCAGCTCACGCAACTCCAACGGAGTGAACTTGATCTGCGCCGGACCTCTCCGAGCGAACACGTGAACATCGCTCACGCGGTTCGCCTTCAGCCCCTCGTACACGTTCGCCGGAATCTCGGTGACGAGCTGCTCATCCGCGGTCTTGGCGAGCATCCGAGCCACGTCGAGGGCAACATTGCCGGCCCCGATCACAGCGATCTGCTCAGCATCGAGCGCCCACTCGCGCGGCACGTCCGGGTGGGCGTCGTACCAGGAGACGAAGTCGGCGGCCCCGTGACTGCCGGGCAGATCGATTCCCGGGATGTCCAGGCGACGGTCGTCCATCGCGCCGGTTGCGAAGATGACGGCGTCGTAGAACATGCGCAACTCGTCAAGAGTGAGGTCCGTGCCGTAGTCGACGTTGCCGATGAAGCGGATCCTCGGCTTCTCGAGGATCCTGAGCAGCGCCTTGATGATCTCCTTGATGCGCGGATGGTCGGGGGCGACGCCATAGCGAACGAGGCCGTAAGGAGCGGGAAGGCGTTCGATGATATCGACGCTCGCGCTCTCATGATTCGTCGTCAGGATGTCGGCGGCATAGATGCCAGCAGGGCCGGCCCCGATCACCGCAACACGCAGGTCTCTCATATCGTCGTCTTTCTCCGCGAGGATCATGCTGCTTCAAGCGGCACGTGGTCGGACGGCCCCACTCCCCGAGGCCGACACTAGGATAGGTAAGGCAACCCTAACATTTGCTCAGAGTGGTCGTCCGAAAGGTACCTCGATAACGTGACTCTCTCTTCTCGCACGTCCCCGCGTCCGCCGCGTCCCACGCTCGATCTCGTGGTGGTGTCTTCCGAATGGCTGAGCCCATATCTGGTGCGGGTGCGGCTCGGCGGTCCGGGATTCGCGCTTTTCGGGGATCGGCCGGAGACGGATAAGTACGTCAAGCTGAAGTTCACCACGCCGCCGCCGGAGTCGCTTCCGGTCACGCGCACCTACACTGTGCGTCGCGTCGACGCACAGTCGCAGACCCTGGACATCGACTTCGTCGTTCACGGTTCCGAGGGCCTTGCGGCGCCGTGGGCCGCGGTCGCCGAGCCCGGTGCCGTGCTGAGTCTGCTCGGCCCGGGCGGCGGGTATCTCCCGAATCCGGATGCCGACTGGTACCTGTTCGCCGGTGACCTGTCCGCGGTGCCGGCGATCGCCGCGGCCCTTGAGACGCTGCCCGAGGATGCGGTGGGCGTCGCACTCATCGAGGTCGACGCCGAGGATGCCGTCCTCGACCTCGCAGCACCTCCCGGTCTCGAGGTGCGCTGGATCGTGGACTCGACTCACGATGAGGAGACCCTCGCCGACGCGGTACGTGCTGTTTCCTGGCGCGATGGGCACGTGGAGGTCTTCGCGCACGGTGAACGTGAGTCGATGAAGGCCGTGCGGCGCGTGTTCTTCGACGAGCGCGGCCTCGAACGTTCCCACGTGTCGCTGTCGGGGTACTGGGCTCGGGGTCGCACCGAGGATCGCTTCCAGGCAGAGAAGCGTGAGCCGATCGGACAGATCATCCCCGCTCAGTGAAGAGGAGCGTCGATCAGCCTTCGGTGCGCGGTGGCATCGGTGTGATGTTCAGGGTCGGTTTGCGATGGTGGACGGAGAAGTACCGCAGCCCGTCGGCGCCGGCGTCGATGCGGCGCTGGGACCGGGCCGGGAGCCAGAGCAGCGCGCCGGGTGTCAGTGGGATCTCACCGGTCTCGGTTCCGAGCGTGCCGCTGCCGGAGAGCACGTGGAGCAGCACGTCGAGGTCGGGACCGTCGTGCGTGTCGATCGTGTCCCCGGGCGGCAGGGCGATGATGTTCGCGTCGAGGTCACGGCGGGCGGGATCCAGTTGCCACACCGAGCCACCTTGGCCGGGCTCGAGTGCTGCCAGCAGCGCCGGCGTGTCCACGACGATCCGGGGCAGCGGTGTCCGCGTCGTGCGGACGATCCGCACAGGCCAGGCACCCGTGCTCGTCTCACCCAGGGACTCCCACCCGAACGAGCCGGGGAGCTCCCGATCGAATTCTTCACGCAGATGCCGCGGTTCGTGATCGTTGGTCAGCAGAAGCGCCTGACCGACGTCGAGGTCATCGAAGGCAGCGAAAATCAGAGGATGCCGCTGCGGCTTGGGGACCGCGCGAACGTCCAGCTCCCTGTTATTCGTCATGTCTTGCCTTCCTCCTATTTATTCCAATGATATCTGGATAAAATAGGAGCTATGCAAAGTGAAGTGCGGGATGGGCCGAGTGCACGTCGGCAGCAGGTGCTGCAGCTGCTGCGCGTCTCCGAGACGCCGATGAGAGTTGCGGCTTTGGCAGAGCGCCTCGGAGTGCACTCCAACACAGTGCGCTACCACCTGAGCGCCCTGGAAGAGGACGGGCGCGTCGAACGCGTCCCGTCAGTGGTGGCAGGACGCGGCCGGCCCGAGGCGCGATATCGGGTGGTGCCCGACCCTGGCCGCGGAGATCGGCGCTACGAGTTGTTGGCCAGCATCCTCATCGGGAGTCTGGGTGCGGGCGTCCACGCACGTGAGGCGGCGAAGCGGGCGGGGATGGCGTGGGGCCGCCGCCATGCGGAACGCTCAGACGGGGAGGATCTCAACCCGATCGAGCGCCTGGTCGCTTATCTGGGGGAGGTGGGGTTCGCGCCGCACCGCACCGAGGCGCGGATCATCGAACTGCACAACTGCCCCTTTCGCGAGGTCTTCGACGAGCAGGGCGACGTGGTCTGCGCCGTCCACGCCGGGCTGATGCGCGGCACCCTCGATAGCTGGGGGGCCGACACGATCGGCACCGACCTGGAACCCCTCGTGCGACCCGGCGTGTGCCGGGTCCGACTGGCGTCGACGGGAGTAGCGGCATGAACGGTGGGATGGTGGCGGCAGCGGCCGGACTGGTGTGGCTCGGAATGGTGATCGCGATCTCCTTCCTGGAGGCCCCACTGAAGTTTCGTGCACCGGGCATCACCGTGCCGCTGGGACTCGGGATCGGTCGTCTCGTGTTCCGGGCTCTGAACATCGCGGAGGCGGTCCTCGCGCTCATCGTCCTGGCAGGCCTCGCCCTCGCCGCGTGGCCGGCGGCGGGCTTCTGGTTGCTGGCGGCCATCCTGATCCTGGTCGTACAGCTCGCGGTCGTCCGACCTGTGCTGCAACGACGATCCAATCGTGTCCTCGCCGGCGAGACTTCCGGCAAGAGATCCCGGATGCATCGGGTGTATCCCGCGCTCGAAGCGTTCAAAGTAGTCGCGCTGCTGGCCGGCGGCCTCCTACTCTTGGCGACCCTGTGAAAGTGAGCCGACGATGACGCAAGACAGCAGCGAGCTTCAGGCCGTGAACCTCACCACGCGTCAGGAGAAGCTCCTGGCCACGGCACGCACCTCACATGCTCATCGTGCGGCGGACACCGTATACGGGTCTCGCGACACGGTTCTCAGGCAGACGATGCTCGCGCTCCTGGCCGGCAGCCACCTGGCTGAACATGACAGCCCGCCCGAAGCGACCCTGCACGTGCTGACCGGACGGGTCCGCTTGACCGGTCAGAACAGGACTTGGGAACTCGAGCCGGGCGATCTCATCGCCATCCCACCCGAACGGCATGCGGTGACGGCCCTTGAGGACAGCGTGTTCCTCCTCACCGTTATCCGCGCTGTGCCCGAAGCGACCGAAAGTACCGCAGCATGAGCGACGACGAACAGGCGCTGCCCTACGCACAGCGGAAGACAGGCGACGTTCCCGGCCATTGGCTGCTGGCCAGGCTCGGCAAGCGCGTGCTGCGCCCGGGCGGTCTCGGCCTCACTCGGCAGCTGCTGGATCACGCCGGCATCGGCGGCTCCGAGATCGTCGAGCTCGCACCGGGGCTGGGGCGCACGGCGATGGAGATCCTCAGCCGCGGACCCGCGTCATACATCGGGGTGGAGAAGGATGAGGACGCTGCCCGGCTCAGCGCGAGGGCTGTCGGATCAGTGGGGACAGTGGTGCAGGCCGACGCCGCGCAGACCGGGCTCCCGGACGCCTCCGCCGACATCGTCATCGGGGAGGCCATGCTGACGATGCAATCGGACACTGTCAAACGGGCGATCGTCGCCGAGGCCGCGAGGATCCTCCGGCCCGGAGGACGCTACGCGATCCATGAGCTTGGTCTGCACCCGGACGACCTCGACCCCGCGATCAAGACCGAACTGCGCAAGGATCTCGCCCGCGTGATCAAGGTCAATGCCCGCCCGCAGACCATGATCGAATGGCGTGCGCTCCTGGAGGAAGCGGGGCTCGTCGTCGACTGGACCGAAACCGCGCCGATGGCACTTCTGAGGATGCGCCGCAACGTTGCCGACGAAGGGATCCGCGGCACCGCACGCATCATCCGAAACGTCCTCCGCGACAAAGACGCCCGCGACCGAGTGCTGAGAATGCGGGCACTGTTCCGCCAACACGGGCACACTCTCCGCGGCGTCGCACTCATCGCCCACCGGCCGAGTGCGGGCGGTGCCGGCAGATAGCATGAGCCGATGACGACGCTGATCTCGGTGGCAACCCCGCGCTTCTGGTGGCGAACCACTGCCGAGCACGTTCGGCAATGGGTTCCGGAGGATCCTGACATCGAGGACGGGGCGCAACGCCACTCGGATCGGGATGAACAGCGCTGGAATCTCATCGCCGCGGCCGTGACCCAGGTCGGTGACGTCTTGGCGGCGGGATCCTGGAGCGTCGATCCCGAGCTCGACGATCGCGGGTTGGTTGCCCTCCCTGGGTATCCAGGTGACCTGACGCAGACGGAGCAGGACATCATCTCGGCATGGTTCAGATCGTCGGAGGCAGTCGAGTTCGATCCCTGGTTCGAGCCGCTGACCAACGGGCGTCATCGCCTGTGGGGAACGATGTCACATTTCGGCGCAGCATCGATCCCGATCCGAGGAAGTGCGCTCTGCCATGCCAACGCCGCGGACGCCGAAGTGCTCGGCGATGGCTGGCCTGGCCTGTATGCGAACGACATCGAGGAACTCGACGCACTGGATTGGTTCGACACGCGAGATCCGCTGAACGCGTCATTCAGAGCATCTCTTGTCACCGCCGCATCCGGTGCGTTCCCGTCGCCAGTCGATCCTGTGACACCTGGACTTCAGACGTCCTCGCGGAGCAAACGTCAATGGTGGTGGTCACGGAGGCGGGCGGTCAGTGCGTAGTGGCGGTCACTGCTCTTCAACTGTTCGATGTGCCCTGTTGGACAGCAGGGCGAGGGCGGCTGCTCCGACGAGCGCGATGCCGGTGGTGACATAGGTGACGAGCAATCCGGTCCGCAATGCCTCGGCGGGCGCCGTGGAGATCTCGTTCGTGCCGGCCCCTGCGGCGTACAGGGCGCCCATCAGCGAGGCTCCCGTGACCATGCCGAGGTTGCGCGCCAGCGCGAGTGCCCCGGATGCGGTGCCGCGTCGTCGCGGGGGAACCGAGCCGAGCACGGCGGTGTTGTTCGCGGCGAGGAAGAGCTGATAGCCCGGCGCCAGCAGGACGGTCCCGGCGACGTACCCCGGAAGCCCCAGCCATCCGGGCAGGAGCGCGAGGGCGAACGACCCCGTCGTCATCACCGCGAGACCGGCAGCGGTCATCCCGGCCGCTCCGCAGCGGTCGACGACGCGTCCCGCGATCATCCCCGTGCACACCGAGGTGATCGGCCCCGCCGCCATGACCAGGCCGATCTGCGCCGCCCCGAGCCCCAGGGCGCCGCCGAGGAAGAACGGGCCGATCACGAGAGTGCTCATCATCGCGGCCCCGACGACGAGGTTGAGGATGCTGCCGATTCCGAGCACGCGATCGGCGAGCATCCGCATCGGCAGCACGGGCGCGACCGCACGGCGTTCCACGATCGCGAACACGGCACCGGCCGCGACGGCGCCGATGATGAGCGCGGTCGTGACCACTGGTCCTTCCTCCACGGTCACGGCGAGCGCGTAGAGGGCGACCCCGCCGGTGAGGAGGACAACGCCGGCGAGGTCGAAGGGCGCCCGCTCGCGCCGGGGGAGACCGCCGACGGAGGGCATCGTGAGCGCGAGGGCGACCCCGCCCAGCCCGGCCATCGTCCAGAAGATCGCCGGCCAGCCGAGCCCCTGGAGCAGCAGGCCGCCCACGGCAGGGCCCGAGGCGGTGCCGATCGCGCCGGTCGTGCCGAGCATCCCCATGGCCCGGCCCAGGTGGGTCGAGGGCGTCGCGTCTCGCGCGATGGCGAGCGGGAGCGCCATCATGACCGCCGCGCCCATGCCCTGAACGACGCGCGCGGCGATGAGCACAGGCAGCGAGGGGGCGAACGCCGCGCCGATCGAGGCGACGACGAACACGCCCGCGCCGATCGCCAACGCCCGAGGCCTGCCCAGCGCGTCACCGAGAACGCCGGATGCGGCGCTCGTCGCCGTCATGGCGAGCAGATACGCGAGGGCGACCCATTGGGCCTCGCCGAAGCGGCCGCCCAGGTCCTCGGCGAGGGTCGGCAGGGCGACGTTCGCCGCGCTGGTGCCCAGCGAGGCGGTCAGCATGCTGACGGCCAGCCCCGCCAGCAGCATCCTCCTCGTCCTCGGCTCCGTCCCTTGCACACCTCCACCTTCTCCGCGACGGCAAGCGGATGGCAACTTTCGTTGCCGTTTCCGGGACGGCGTGATGACATGGGTGAATGGATTCCCCACGACGAC
This sequence comes from Microbacterium sp. JB110, assembly GCF_003335195.1. Lineage (NCBI taxonomy): Bacteria > Bacillati > Actinomycetota > Actinomycetes > Micrococcales > Microbacteriaceae > Microbacterium > Microbacterium sp. JB110. The sequence goes on from NZ_QPGM01000003.1 coordinate 81,776, forward strand.
CCGGCGGACGGGCGGCGGATGCCCGGATCGATGCGACCCTCGACCGGATCGGACCGCGGCTTCAGGAACTGCGCGCCCGGTCGGGCCTGACCCTCGCCGCCCTCTCGCAGGAGACGGGGATATCCAAGAGCACGCTCTCACGGCTGGAGACCGGGCAGCGGAGGCCGAGCCTCGAACTGCTCCTTCCCCTCGCCCGCGTCCACCGACTCCCTCTGGACGATCTCGTCGGCGGCCCGGAGACGGGGGATCCCCGCATCCGTCTGCGCCCTCGTCGCGTGAACGGGCGCACCGTCGTGCCGCTCACACGTCAGCCGGGTCAGCGGCACGCGTGGAAGGTCATCGTCCCGCGCACCACCGTCGCCCCGGCGATGTCCACGCATGCAGGATCGGCATGGATCTACGTCCTCTCCGGGCGGCTGCGGCTCATCGTCGGCACCCGCGACCTCGCCCTCGGCGCCGGTGAGGTCGCGGAGTTCGACACCCGCGTCCCGCACTGGTTCGGCAGCGATGGGGAGCACGACGCCGAGATCCTCACGATCTTCGGTGGGGAAGGGACGCCCGGCACCGCGAACGAGGAGGTCGCCCTGCGGCACCTGGACGAGGTGCTCGGCGACCCCACGGCTGCGGCCCCTCCGCGCGTTCCTCGGCGGCCTGCACGACGTTAGCCTCCGACGCCGCGCCCGCGGGTTTGCGGTAGCGGGCGATCGACCGGCTTTTGTGTTGCGGGTCGTCGTGGGTTGGCCTTCGAGTCGTTCTTTGGGGGAGTCCAGGCCGACGTTCTCGCTCGTCCTTCAGATGCTAGTTCCGGTTCAACCCGTGCTTGCGTGTGTCGAGCGCGATTTTGAAGTGGTTCTCCGACTCGTCGATCACCTGGGTGGGCGTGGATGGGTCGAACACTCGCAGGAGTGAGAAGCGAAAGTGGGTTGGATCGAGACCACGCAGTTCGACGTTGCCGCCGTGTCCGTTGGTTGCGTAGGCGTTCCAGCGTTGGCGGATGCTCTCCACGCCGTCGGCTTTGCCGACGTATTGGCGCCCGTCTCGAGTGTTGGTGATGAGGTAGATGCCGACCACTGACGCCAGTGCTGTGCGCCAGGAGGCGTACCGATGTTCACGCATCACGGCCTGGAGTCGCGGGTGCTCGAGGACGAGTCGATCGAAGCCCGGGAAGGGCACAGGTTCTGCGTCAGCGATGCCCATGACGGGATACCTCCCGGCGGTGGTGCCATACATCCACCATCTGCGTGGCGATCGCCATCCGATCACCAGGCGCTTGCGAAGGTCGGCCATGTGGTCGGTCTCGACGAGGTCGAAGACTCGCCGCAACCCGTCGTTCGAGAGCTCTCCACGGTTTTCCATCACCGACCACAGTCGTGCTTGATCGCCTCCCTCACGGATACACACAGCCCAGAAACGAGGCGGAATGGCCGGGAAGTTCCTCGGATTGGATGATTGGTTCCGCGTGTACTCGAGTATTTCCGCGTCGGTGGAGTCAGCGTGGATGCCGGGCGAGCCACTGTCCTCGTGCTCCTGAACATACGCGTGGCGAATCACCAGCGTGTTGGAGAGGTCGATGCCCGCATCGAGCAGGATCGGGCCGAGCGTCAGCGCCATCAGGCGGTTGCCTCTCCCGATGTTGACCTGGGCGGCCAGATGTGATGGAGGTCACCGTTGACGAGCCGTTCGCCTTGTTCGCGTTCGCGCGACCAGTGCTGTTGAAGCTCGGCCGCGCGTTCTGGAGTGATTGCGGGGTTGTTCGCGATTGCCCTGTCGATCGAGCCGAGATGATAGGCACCGGTGGGGTCCCCGAGCTGTTCGAAGGATTCGGGGATCCAGTCGACCTGGAGCTGGCCGTTGGCATGCATCGAGATCGTCAGAAGCTGTTCGTTCTGAGGCTTCCATACGAGCGAGTCGAACGTGCGCAGATGCCCGTCGTCGGTCCCGGCGAGGAATCGGCGTTTCTGGTGGCGCGCGGCGGGCGTGAGCGTGTGCTCTTCGGTGAAGTCCGATTCGCGACCGTAGATGAGTACGAACTGGGGGCGCAGTTCCCGTCGTGGCCATCTGCTCTTGAGGTACTGCTCTCGGAAGAGCTGCTGGTTGAGGGGCTCGCTGAACCATGCCCGCCACTGGTTCAGCTGATCCAGTGCCTGGTTGAGTGGGGCGGTCGGGGTGCCGTCGAGGGTGAACCAGCGCTTGGTAGGGCGTTCGATCTCGATGCAGATCGGCGTGATGTCGATCGTCGACCGGGTGATCCACATGAAGTCGGGGACCCTTTTCGCGTCCAGTCCTTGAAGCGGAGGCTGGCGGAAGACGCCGCTGTATGTGGGACCGTGGTGACCGCCCGGGCCGATGTCTCCCCAAGCTCCGGGAAGCAAAGCAACATGCCGTTCCAGGAACTGCTGGACCTCGTCCTCGGTGTCGGACTGCTTGATCTGTTCCCAGGCCCGTCGCGTTGCTTCGTCGCCGGCGTGATCGGTGGTGATGCTCATCGTTGAGCGGCCAGTGGATCAGTCGACGGGGCCTTCAGGCCGGATACGCTGCACTGCAGCCGGTCGGAGTTGGTGCGCTGTCGCGTGTGGGTTCCGCGAGACGGATTGAGGTGGTCTTTCGCCATCGCCGTGCCCCATTCTCCTCGGTGGCCACTTCATCCCGAGCGGCGACTAACGCCAATTCTAGGATGACGCTCCCGTCGACACGTATGTCGGCGGCTTGCACGGAGGGGTGCCATCGGATAATTCGGCGGTCTCTCCGAAGGATCCCAGGGGTATCGCGCGGGCGACGGCGATCGAAACGTCATCGGGTGACTACCTCTTGTAGAGTAAGGGGGGAGGAGGTGGCTGATGGCTGGGGAGCGGACGCGTGAGCGCGGTGAGCTTGAGGCTGAGGTGATGCGCATTCTCTGGGAGCACGGTGAGCCGATGAGCGTGCGGGAGGTTCAGGCCGTGTTCTCGGGTCGTGTTCCCGCGTATACGACTCTGATGACGGCGCTGGAGCGGCTGCAGAAGAAGGGGCAGGTCGTCCGCTCGGGGGAGTCTCCTCGGAAGGTGCGGTTTGCGGCGGCCCGTTCCGGGGATGAGCATGTGAGCCTGTCGATGATGTCGGCGTTGGAGGGAGCGGGAGATCGCGAGGCGGCGCTCCTGAAGTTCGCCGGGAACCTTGCGGCCGATGACGTGGAGCTGCTGCGAAGGGCGATTGCCCCGGCCCGAACGAGGAAGCGCCGGTAGCGACGTGGTTCCCGTTCTGGGGTGCATCACCGGTGCCGTGCTGCTGCTGGTGTTCGCCCCGTGGGTGCTGACGATGGGGCGGTGGCAGGTGCGGTTTCCTCGCACCGCGTTGACGTTGTGGTTCAGCGCGTTCTTCGCCGGCTGTGCCCTGATGCTCGGGGCCGTGGCGGCGGCGATCCTGGTGAGCATCGGCGCGGCGAGGGTGCCGACGGCGGCGGAGGCGATCTCTGTGACGATGGCGGCGTGGCTGAGCCTGGGTGCGGTGGGGGCGGTGCTCGCGTTCGTGTCGGTCTCGGCGGAGCCGTTGACGGCATCGCAGCGGGAGTCGGTGCGGCGGCTGGCTCCGGTCGCGGTGGCGCGGGAGAGACGGCCCGGGTTCACGCTGGTGTGGTTCGACTCCGAGGAGCCTGTGGCGTGCGCCGTGCCGGGCAGGTCTGCGGAGATCCTGGTCTCGACGGGGTTGAGGCGGATGCTGTCGGGGCCGCAGTTGCGTGCGGTCGTCGCTCACGAGTATGCGCATCTGCGGTATCGGCATGGGTGGGCGGTGCGGATCGCGGAGGTGAATGCGCTCTGTCTTCCGCAGCGGGTGCAGGCAGGGCGAGGGCTCAAGCGGGCGACGTTGCTGCTGGTGGAGTTGATGGCAGACGATGCGGCGGCCCGGCAGGCGGGCGCGGTGCATCTTGCGAACGCGTTGTCGCAGATGGCCGGGGCCGGGGAGGACATGGGAATGGCGCTGCGGGCGGAGCGGCTCACGCTGCGACGTTGGCCGCGCGGGGATCGGCGTCGCCTTCCCGAGCCGATCCGCGGTCTGAGGATCAGCCGATCGTGATCGGGACGATCGCTATCGGCTGCGTGTAGGTGTCGATGCGGGCGCTGACCTGCAGCTGCCACGACCCGGATACCGGGAGCGTGACGGTCGCCTTGTAGTCGCCGGTGTCTGCGTCGAGCTGGACCGTCGCCGGGAACGGGCCGAGGTCCTGATCGGGCAGGCGTGCGTCGACGGAGACTTCTCCAGTGGCGACCGGGGCGTCGTCGTACTCGAGTCGGAAGATGAGTGTGTTCTGTCCGGTCGTCGTCGGGCTGATCGTCCCGTCCACCGTGAGTCCCTGTGATTCGGCGTGCACCGGTGTCTGTGTCGCGGACGGCGCGGTCGCGACGCTGTCGTGGTGGTCGTGGGCGGGGCTGGAGTTGGTGAGGAATCCCGTGATCGCGATCACTGCGACCAGCAGCGCGGCTTCATAGCTGAGGATCCGGCCCAGGCTTGCCCATTGCAGGGCCGCGGTCGGGCGGGCGGTGATGCGGGGGAGCAGCCGGGTGCGGTTCCAGGCGGCGAGGGCGACGACCGCGGCGACGATTCCGAGTTTGAGCAGCAGAGTGCGCCCGTATCCGGTGCCGAGCACCGCGTCCCACGTTCCGACGATGAGGACGGCCATGATCGTGCCGGAGACGGCCAGGAGGATGACGCTGGCCAGCGCGAATCGGGAGAACCGGACCACCACGCGGGCGGCGGTATCCGGGTCGGTGCGCGGGGGACTCGCCGGGGTGCCCCGCTTCGCCGCGGTGCCCGGCCTCGCGGCGGCGAGGAAGCGGAGCAGGCCGAGCACACCGCCGGCCCAGAACGCGCCGGCGAGCAGGTGACCGACATCGGCGGCGATCATCAGCCACCCGGGCTCGACGGTTCGGGTGTGCCCCACCAGCACGGGCGCGCACACCGCGATACCTGCGCACACGACCCCCGCGACGCGGCCCCGTACGCTCGTGGACCCGAGTGCTGCCGACAGCGCAGCGGTCCCGGCCGCAGCGACGAGGACCACAGCGATGACCGGCGGCCAGAGGAAGCCCGGGGACCACACGCCCGGGGTGAGCAGCTCCCACAGGTGGCCGCCGACGATCCGCAACGCCGACAGTGGCACGAGCACCACGGAGGCGCCCAAAGCGGCCCCGAACGCCCAGACGAGAAGACGACGAACGCCACGGTCGGCGCCGCCCCGGGTGCGGAGCACGATCCGGTCGAAGAACAGCAGGCCGGCGAAGACGAGCAGGCCCAGATACTGCAGGACGGTCAGGAACGACACCGCGGTCTCGGTCGCCGCGGGCGTGCCGTCCAGCTCCGCCAGGTCCGGTGCGGCGCTTGTCGGGGTGCCGGCGCCGATCTGGAAGGCGATGGCTCCGCCGATGGGATGTCCGTCGGCGGAGACGATCCGGTAGCTGAGCGCGTAGGAACCGTCGGCAAGATCGTCGGGGAGGTTGATGGTGACGGTCGAATCGACCGTGCGAGCCTCGAGCACCAACGGGGTGCTGCCGTCGCCGGGGAACAGGCGGATCGCGCCGTCGATGAGCTGGACGGGCTCGTTGAATCTGAGCTCGGCGTGCGAGGGAGCCTCCTCGAGCATGGCGCCCTCCTCGGGCGTGGTGCCCAGCAGCTCCGCGTGGGCCGAGGCCGACAGCGTTCCGGTGCCGACCGCAAGCAGGACGCCGAGCAGGACGGCGACCAGCCCGACCGCTCCGCGTCGCCGCCTCCGCGCTGCGTGTTCCCCGACGGCAGCGCTCATGCCCTCTTGCGTCCCCGGATCAACGCGACCACACCCGCGATCAGCCCCAGACCGCCGATCGCCAACGACGTGACCACCAGCGGAGTCTGCGCACTGTCGCCCGGCGACTGCTCCTGCGCCGTCACGGTCTCACCCTCGGCTTCGTCGCCACTGCCGTGCCCACTGCCAGTGTCATCCGCGGCGACGACAGCGAGGGCCGGGGAGGGGTGATCGAGATCTTCGGCATCCTGCCCGTCGGCGGGGATCTCCACCCACGCGGTCTCGCCCTGCTCACAGGTCTGCACCGTCGGGAAGTACAGTGTGCTCCCCGCGGCGGACTCCGGCAGCTGCACGGACAGCTCGAACGCGTCCCGCTGGTCGGCCGGCAGTGCAGTCGTGGCCGTGTAGACGACCTCGGAGACCCGCTCGGTGACCTCATTGCCGTGACTGTCGGTGATCGGGGTCTCAAGGGCCTCGTCGACCTTCTCGACGGAGTAGAACCCGTTGCGCGTCGGGGTGACGGCATTGATCCCATCCGGGATCTTGATCGATACCGACGTCGTCGCCGACCCGTCACATCCGTGCGGGACGCTGAACGTCAAGATCGCATACGAGCCCGCCTCATCGGTATCCGACCCGACGGTCACGTGCGCGCTCGCCGCGCTCGCGCCGGCGAAGGTCAGCGCGAGTGCGCCGAGCGCGGCGGCGCCGCCGACCAGCAGCGGACGCCTCGTAGTGCGTGAATGCATGATTGCTTCTCTCTTTCTTCTGCCACCCGATGCGGTGGACGACTCGGACGGTTCACGCGGCGAGCATCAGCCAGCTCATCGCCGCCATCCCGAAGCTCATGACCGCGCCGGAGGCGACATCCCCGGTGTGCCCGCGCCAGGTCCGCGCGGGACCGCGCACGCAGTCGACGAACTCGACCAGCAGGACCACCCCGGCGACCAGCAGCGCCGCGGTCACCGCGATGCCCGTCGCGGCGTCCCATCCGGAGACCGCAGCATGCGCGTGCGCAGCCGACAGTCCCAGATCGTGACCGGATACCGGTGCGGCCTCGCCGACAGGGTTCATGGCGGCGACCATCCACACCATCGCGAGCATCATCACTGCGTGCCCGGCCTGATGCCACGGCCCGTGTCCGCCGAGGACGCGGCGCGGAATCGTCCGCCGCACCTGCAGCACGAGCAGCACCAGGAACCATGCGGTTGCAATGCTGAACAGCACGATCTGCCACGACCCCGGGATCATGGCCCACCAGGGCCAGGGCATCGCAGCCATGTCGGCCGCCATCAGCACGTGCAGACCGTGTCCGAGCGCCTGCGCCGGCCGGCTCCGATCGACCACGATCCGGTATGCCGAATGCACGGCGAGCGCCGCGAACACGACGGTGAACGTCCACTGCAGCGCCGGATCGGCGACCATCAGAACCTCGTATCTCTACATCACGTAGTAGTCACAGTAATGGTCGGCACCCGTTCCGCAAAACTACGTGTTGTAGAGTTAATTCATGGAGCCGGGAGGTGCGATGTGGCGGAGCTGGAGTTCTGGGTCGACGGGATGAGCTGCGCGCACTGCGAGCGTGCGGTCACCGCGGAGCTCTCGGCGCTGGATGGAGTCGACGATGTCCGGGTCGATGTCGTCTCCGGGCGCGTGCAGGTGACCCATGATGCGCCGCTGCTCCAAGCTGTCGTGGCGCAGGCGATCCACGATGCCGGCTACGAGCTGAGATCCTGGCCGACCGATCTCCATGACTGAGACCAGTCTCGGGCGGGCGGCCCCGCGGCTCGACCAGCCGCCCCGGACAGAGCGCCGCGGTGTGGAAGGCGTGCTCGTTGCCGGATTCTTGCTGCTGGCTGTCGGCGTGCCGACTCTGGTGACGGTGCTGCTCGGTGAGAGGCCGTACGAGAAGATCTTCGTCAGCTTCCCCGGTCTGGATGTCGGCGTGACCACGACCGTGCTGCTGGTGGGCGCGAACGCGGCGAGGCTGGTCAGCATCGGAGCCCTGGTGCACGTGCTGTTCCTGCGGGCCAGCACGCCCAGACGGGCGCGCACCGTGGAGCAGAGCTTCGAGGTGACGGTGCTGCGGGTCGCGTCCGGGGTCTGGGCGGCATGCGCCGCCGGGCTGGTGCTCTTCGAGGCGCTGGATGCGAACGGGGCGCCGCTGTCGCGGCTGGGCATCCCGGGCGCGTTCGCATTCCTCTTCGAGGCGAGTTACGCGCCCATGGCGTGGACGATCAGTCTCGTCGCGGCGCTGGTGGTGCTCTTCGCCGCGTTCTTCGCCGATCGGTGGACGGGGCTGCTCATCCCGTTGTGGGCATCGGCGATCGCCCTGCTCGCCCCGGTGGTGTCGGGGCAGGTGCTCGTCGGCCCGGACCACGATTTCGGCAGCGACGCCGCGGTCTTCCAGACCCTCGCCGCGAACGCGTTCTTCGGCGCGATCGTCGTCGCCACGCTCCGGGTGGCCTCCGGACGCCTCGTCGCGCATCAGACGTTGCGTCGCCTGTTCCTGCTGGGCGCAGTCGCCCTGCCCGTCATCGCCGTGACCGATCTGGTGATCGCCGTCTTCAAGCTCGCCGGCAGCGCCCCGACCGCATCCCTGACCGGCTGGTTGATCCTCGCCCGCGCGGCATGCCTCACCGTCCTCATCGTCACCGTCGGGTTCGGCGCCTGGTGGTGGCGGCGCGGCGCGCTGCGCGCCCACCGCATCACCGCACTGCTGACCGTCTTCACGCTGGCGGTCACGGCGTGGGTCGGGATCACGGTCGCGATGACCCGGCAGCCGCCGCCGCAGTACTTCGTGCCGACCAGCATCGAGCAGGTCTTCATGGGGTTCGAGGTCCCCGATCCGCCCACGGTGGCTGTGCTGTTCGGGCAGTGGCGACCCAATCTGCTGTTCCTCGGCATCGCCGCGGCCGCGATCACCGTGTATCTCGTGGCCGCACGCGTGCTGCACCGGCGGGGGGATCGGTGGCCGGCCGGTCGTACCGTGTCATGGATGCTGGGCTGGACGGTCGTGGTGGTGGCGACCAGTTCCGGGTTCGGGAAGTACTCCGCCCCGGATTTCGGGGTGCACATGATCGTGCACATGACCCTGAACATGCTCGCCCCCGGCCTGCTCGTGCTGGGAGGCATCCTCACGCTGCTGCTGCGCGCCACCACGTCCCGACCGCACCGGCCTGCCGGCGTGCACGACTGGCTGAGGTGGGTGATGCACTGGCCGGTGCTGCGATTCCTCTACAACCCGCTGATCGTGTTCATCGTCTTCATCGGCTCCTATTACGGCCTGTACCTCACCGGTATCTTCGGCGACTACATGCGCTTCCACTGGGCGCACCAGCTGATGAATCTGCATTTCCTCATCGTCGGATACCTGTACTACAGCCTCATCATCGGCGTCGACCGGCCGCCCCGCCCGCTCCCGCACATCGGCAAGCTCGGCTACGTGCTCGCCGCGATGCCCTTCCACGCGTTCTTCGGCATCATCCTGATGACCGGCACGACGATCATCGCCGAGAACTTCTACCGTTATCTCGATACGCCCTGGGCGGACCTTCCCGCGCAGCAGTATTTCGGCGGTGGCGTCGCCTGGGCCGGCGGTGAGATCCCGCTCCTGGTCGTGGTCGTCGTCCTGGTGACACAGTGGAGCCGGCAGGATGCCCGCGAGGCGCGCCGAAAGGACCGGCACATCGACACCGGCCGGGATGAGGAGTTCGACGCCTACAACCAGATGCTCGAGCGCCTCGCCGATCGCGAGGACACCCACCCCGCCCCGGTGCCGGCCGGGAGCACCCCGCTCCGGAAGGAACCACCCTCATGACCCTCGACCTGACGCCCGCCACCGGGGTTGACGAGACGATCGAACTGGACATCTCGGGGATGACCTGTGCCGCGTGCGCAGGCCGGGTCGAGCGGGCGCTGAACAAGCTCGACGGCGTCACCGTGACAGTGAACTACGCCACCGAACGCGCGCTGCTCGCCGGGCTGCCGGAACAACATGCCGACCTCGCGATCGCCCAGGTCGAGAACGCCGGCTACGGCGCGCACCTGCGTGACGGCGCCGACGACGCATGGTCGACCCGTGCCACCGAGGTGCGCATCACCTCGCTGCGACGCCGCCTAGCCATCGCGGCACTGCTCACCGTGCCGCTGATGGACATCACCATCGTCCTCGCCCTCGTCCCCGGGTGGCGGTTCCCCGGCTGGGAATGGGCTTGCGTGCTCCTCGCCCTGCCCATCGTGACCTGGGCGGCATGGCCGTTCCACCGCGCCACGATCCGCAACCTCCGCCACGGCGCCGTCAGCATGGACACCCTCGTCTCCCTCGGCATCGCAGCGTCCTTCGGCTGGGCGGTCGCGACCCTCCTGTTCGGGCTCGGCGACACCGGCGGCGGATACTGGCTCGGGTTCGGCGCCACCCCGGCAGGGGCCGACTCGATCTACCTCGACGTCGCCGCCGGGATGACCACATTCCAGCTCGCCGGCCGATATTTCGAGACCCGCTCCCGCCGCAAAGCCGGCGACGTCCTCGGTGCGCTCAACGCACTCGCCTCCACCCACGTCAGAATCCTCCGCGACGGCATCGAAGCCGTCGAACCCGCCACCGCCCTCCGCGTCGGCGACGTGTTCGTCGTCCTGCCCGGTGAGACCATCCCCGCCGACGGTACCGTCCAGCACGGTGCCGCCGCGATCGACGCGAGCATGATGACCGGCGAGCCCGTCCCCGTCGCCGTGACCCCCGGCGCCCCGGTCACCGGCGGGACGATCAGCACCGACGGACGCCTGGAGGTCGTCGCCACCTCCGTCGGCGCCAACACGCAGCTGGCGCAGATGGCAGCGCTCACCGAACAGGCGCAGGCGCGCAAGGCCCGCGTCCAGGCAGTCGTCGACCGGATCGTCACCTGGTTCGTCCCGGCCGTCATCGCCCTCGCGATCCTCGTCGGCACCGCCTGGGCGCTCGCCGGAACGCCCACTCAGCAGGCATTCGGGACCGGCATCAGCGTGCTCATCATCGCGTGCCCCTGCGCCCTGGGGCTGGCCACCCCGACCGCGCTCATGGTCGGCATCGGCCGTGCCGCGACCCTCGGCATCCTCATCAAAGGCCACGACGCCCTCGAAGCCTCCGGCGGCATCACCACCGTCGTGCTCGACAAGACGGGCACCCTCACCACCGGGCGGATGAGCGTCGAGACCGTGACCCCGCTCGACATCACCGCACCCGAACTGCTCCGCCTGACCGCATCGGTCGAACGCGGATCAGAGCACGTCATCGCCCGGGCCATCGAGCACGAGGCCCAGCAGCACATCACCGATCTGCTCCCCGTCGAGGACTTCACCGCATTGCCCGGCCTCGGCGCCTCCGCCCGCATCGCGGGGACGCGCATCCTCATCGGCAGCCTCCGCCTCGCCACAGAACACGGCATCCCCGTCCCCGACGACGCGCAAGCCGCGATCGACCAGGCGGATGCCGCAGGGCACACCACCGTGCTCATCGCACGCGATGGCACCCTCATCGGGGTGATCGCCCTCGCCGACACCCTCAAACCACACGCGGGCCTCGCCGTCGCCGCACTCCGCGAGCAGGGACTCGAGACCGTCCTGCTCACCGGCGACACTCCAGCGGCGGGCGCCCGGATCGCGACCGAGCTCGGCATCGACCTGGTCCACGCCGGCGTCGCACCCGCGCAGAAGGCCGACCTGATCCGCTCCCTCCAGGCTGATGGACGTAAGGTCGCGATGGTCGGTGACGGCATCAACGATGCGATCGCCCTCGCCACCGCCGACTTGGGTCTGGCGATCGTCACTGGCACCGATATCGCCCTGAAAGCGGCCGACATCATCCTCGTCCGCGACGATCTCCTCGTCATCCCCGACGCCATCTCGATCTCTCGCCGGACCCTGCGCACCATCCGCACGAACCTCGTCTGGGCGTTCGGCTACAACGTCGCCGCCATCCCCATCGCCGCAGCAGGCCTCCTCAACCCCCTCATCGCCGCCGCCGCGATGTCGCTCTCCTCCGTCCTCGTCGTCTACAACAGCCTCCGCATCCAACACGTAAAAGGACACACAGCCCACCGCTGATCGCAAGAAGGCCACGGGAGACTCCAGCGCTCCCCGTAGCGCGTCAAGATGCTCACGAGGGACTGTGGATTTAATGGTGTTTCCGGCCTGACGCGCCGCGCGTGATGCGTGGCGGGAAAGGTGCCGTGATGAGCACGACACTGGATGCTGTGAGTCCGAAGAAACACCACGATGATGACCGTTCCGCGGAGGCCGCTGCGGCGGCAGAGCTGGTCCGGCTGGCCAAGGAACAGGGCCTGTCCCTGACCGGCCCCGACGGGTTGTTGAAGTTGTTTACGAAGAACGTGCTCGAGACGGCGTTGAACGAGGAGCTGACCGAACACCTCGGGCATGAGAAGAACCGTGCCGACCCGGGTCGCGAGGGCAGGAACGTGCGCAACGGCGCGAGGCCGAAGACGGTGCTGACCGAAGCGACCGGGCAGGTCACGATCGATGTGCCGCGCGATCGTGACGGATCGTTCGAGCCGCAGATCGTGCGCAAACGCCAACGCCGTCTGAACGGGGTCGAGGAGATCGTCCTGTCGCTCTATGCGAACGGGCTGACGACGGGCGAGATCTCGGCGCACTTCGCGCAGATCTATGGGGCCTCGGTCAGCAAGGAGACGATCTCAAGGATCACGGACAAGGTCATCGAGGAGATGAACGAGTGGTCAGCGCGCCCGCTCGACGAGGTTTACGCGGCGATCTTCATCGATGCGATCGTGGTGAAGATCCGCGACGGACAAGTCGCCAACCGGCCGGTCTATGCCGCGATCGGCGTCACTCTGGCAGGGGAGAAAGACGTCCTCGGGCTGTGGGCTGGGCAAGGTGGTGAGGGCGCGAAGTTCTGGATGAGTGTCCTGACCGACATGAAGAACCGGGGCGTGCGTGACACGTTCTTCCTCGTCTGCGACGGCCTCAAAGGACTCCCCGAGGTGGTGTCGAACGTGTGGCCGCTCACGACGGTGCAGACCTGCATCATCCATCTGATCCGTAACACGTTCCGGTTGGCGTCGAAGAAGGACTGGGACGCCCTCAAGCGTGACGTGAAGCCGATCTATACCGCCCCGAACCCCAACGCCGCCCGGGCCGCGCTGGAGGACCTCGACGAGAAATGGGGCAAGAAGTACGGCGCGATCATCCGGCTGTGGGAGTCCGCGTGGGAAGAGTTCATCCCGTTCCTGGACTACGACATCGAGATCCGCACCGTGATCTGCTCGACCAACGCGATCGAATCACTCAACGCCAGATACCGGCGTGCAGTCCGAGCACGTGGGCATTTCCCGACCGAGCAGGCAGCGCTGAAGTGCCTGTATCTTGTCACCAGATCACTCGACCCGACCGGTGCGGGACGAGTCCGATGGACAATGCGCTGGAAGCCCGCTCTCAACGCGTTCGCCATCACCTTCGCCGACCGCTGGCCGGCCGCGGAGACCTACTAAATGAAAACCGCCGGAAACACCGTTACCGAGATAGTCCCGCTCACGAAAGGCGGCCTGGTCTTGCTCGCGAAACGCCGGCGCTGATCGCGGCGACGAGGCGGATCAGTCTGGTCTGGATTGCGATGATGTCTCGGGTGAGGTCGGGCGGGGTTGACCTGGTCGAACAGTGCGGTCAGCTCAGCCGACGTCTCTGTAGTGAGGACACTGGAGTTGATGACCCCCTGGCAGGGGCGCGGGCCCATCCTAGATGCGGACGCTCTTGCCGTTTGCGGTTCGTGCGGTAGCTGATCGCTTTGATAGCTGCGGTGAACATGTTCAACCTGACCCGGAGGAGCGCGTGAAGCTCGTTGAGTAGCCGCAGCTCGAACCCCTTTGGCACTCTGAATCGGCGTGGCCGCTACCGAACTGGCCTGTTCTCAGGATTTCGAATGCATCGAGCGAATACGACAAGTTCCTGTCGTCAGCGTTCATTGCCAGAATGTTGCCTGGTGCCCGCCCTGCCGAGTCGGCGAATCCGAGTGCGAGTGATCGCCGTCGAGCGTGACTAGAAGCAGCTACACCTGCTCGCCGCGGAGAGTCCGAGCTTGACCGTCATCGAACCCCGCCGCGGCGAGCGTGGGGCCGTCAGGCGTGGCGGTGTCCGGGGAGGTGGGCGTGGTCGCCGTCATGGTCGAAGATGGTGAGGATCTCGGCAGGGTCCTTGTGCGCCTTGACGGCGTGGGGGGTCATGGTGGTGAACTCGGCGGCTTGGCCTTCGTGGACGAGGATGGTGCGTTCACCGAGTTGCAGATGGACGGTGCCGGTGAGCACGGTGAACCATTCGTATCCGGGGTGGACCTGCGCGCCGCCCAGGTCGCGGTCCGGCGTGATGCGCATTTTGGCAATGGTCACGCCGCGACGATCCCGCTCCCTGGAGAGCAACCACACAGTGGCGCCGGCGATGGGTTCGGGCTCGGGGCGGATCACGACGTCCTCGTCGCTGTCGGGTTCGACGAGTTGATCCACGCTGGTTCCGAGGGCGCGAGCGATGGCGACGAGCTGTTCCAGCGCGATGCGGCGACTCCCAGTCTCGATTCGACTCAGGGTTGATGTGGACACGAAGCATCGAGCGGCGAGCGTGTCGAGCGTCCATCCCCGCGACACGCGGAGCCCTCGTATTCTCTGGCGAACGACCTCATCCAGTTTTTCTTGCGTCATACGCAAAAGCATATGCCATATGAGCGAATCTGCGTTAGCGTCGCCCCATGACTTCTCACGTTGCCCGTCATCCAGTTCACCCCCACGAGTTCTCAGCGAAGCACGCTGAGCACCTCGATCGGGAAGCCGTTCTATCCCAGGACCTGACCGCGCGGGGGTTGGATCGCGCTGTTTCTGCTCTGGATCGTCCTGTGCGGACAGTGCTTGATCTGGGCTCCGGCACCGGGGCTGGCACGGTCGCCCTCGCACGACGATTCCCGCACGCGCAAGTGCACGGCCTGGACCTGTCCACGGAGCTGCTCGATCGACTCACGGGTGCTGCCGCAGCTGCGGGTGTCGCCGACCGGGTACACGCCCACCAGGTCGATCTTGACGAGGACTGGACGAATGTCGTGCCGTCCGGCGTGGACGTGGTGTGGGCCTCACTGTCGTTGCATCACGTCGCAGATCCGCTGCAGGTTCTGCGACGGGCACTGTCTGTGCTGCGGCCGGGCGGAGTGCTGGTGGCGACGGAGATGCGCGGATCGATCGCCCTCACGCCTGACGACCTGGGCACCGGGCGGGAAGGGTTAGCTGATCGCGTCGCCGAGGGTCTGGCCGCGCTGGGCTATCCTTCCACGGCCGATTGGACCGTTCCCCTTGCCGAGGCGGGTTTCGCACCCACGCAGCTCGAACTGGCGGATCTCACTGTGGCAGGCGATTCCGCTGAAGGAGCCGCGTACGTGGCCACCCAGATATCGGCATGGCGCAACAGTCTCGCTCGCTGGATGTCGAGCGAGGATCTCGTCGCCCTGGAGGCAGCCAAGCACGAGGTGAGCGCCGGTTCATCGCCCGTCACCGCGACCTCCGGGCGCGCTGTGTGGGTGGCTGTGCGCCCCGACGTCGACACCAGCACAGTGAACGCTCCAGCTACCGGTTCTGCATCGACGAGTGTCGACGCAGAACCGGAGACGCTCGAGGCAGAGGTGGTCGTCGTCGGTGGCGGTGCCGCGGGGTTGGCTGCTGCGATCGCAATGGGCCGCTCCCGCCGAAACGTTGTCGTGATCGACGTCGGCGAGCCACGCAACGCACCTGCGGATGGCATCCACAACGCGCTCGGCAACGAGGGCATTTCACCGCTGGAGCTGCTGGCCAAGGGGCGCGTCGAAGCGGAATCTGTCGGTGTGCGCATCGTTCAAGGAGCGGCCACCGCCGCTCACGGCACGATCGACGACTTCACGATCGATGTCGATGCGGGAAAGCTCAGCGTTCATGCCCGCCGCGTCGTCCTCGCAACCGGGTTGATCGACGTGCTCCCGGAGGTGCCCGGGGTGCGTGAGGCATGGGGGCACACAGTGCTGCATTGCCCGTTCTGTCACGGATGGGAGGTGCGCGACCAGCGCATCGCGATCCTCACCCGTGACGACATCGCGGTGCATCACGCCATGCTGTTCCGCCAGCTCTCGGAGAGCGTCACGCTCTTTCTCCACGAGGCTGCCAACCCCACTCCCGAGCAGCAAGCGCAACTGGACGCCCTCGGTGTCGCCGTCATCCGCCCCCGGGTGGAACGGCTGCACGTGGATGGCACCGAGGTGCGCAGCATCGAAGTCGACGGCGGCGACTCGTATGACGTTGATGCCGTGGTCATCGCGCCCCGCTTCAACGCGCGCACCGAGCTGTACGAGGCGCTGGGCGGCGAGGCCACCATCACGCCGTTCGGTCAGCAGATCGCGGCGGATGCCCGCGGAGCGACAGCGGTGCCCGGCGTATTCACTGCAGGCAATGCCAGCGAACCGATGGCCATGCTCGTCGCCTCGACGGCCTCAGGAGTGATGACCGGTTCCGCCGCGCACGGAGACCTCGCCTTCGCCGACCTGAACCGTGCCGTGCAGGCACACCACGCCGAGGGCCTGTCGGCATGACCATCGGGCTCGCATCGGCGGTCTTCTAAATTCCGACCCGGTGCAGCGTCATCCGGCGCGAACCTGTGCGCTGACTCTTCCTCCGCAAGAGCCCTGCCGCCGTGCCGAACTAGGCCGAGGACGCCACCAACGGCCCCGAGTATGACCGGCACACCACGCCGCCCGCCATGGTCGCCCGACGAAATCGCCTTCATACCGGCAGCACCGTCGATTGCCTAGAATCGGATTCGGAACATCCGTATCCAGATACGCTACGATCACCACATGGCTGCTTCCCTTGCTCGAGCACCCCGGGCGGATGCCCAGCGCAATCGGCAGCGCGTGATGGACGCCGCTGCCCGCGTGTTCGCCGAGCGCGGGGCGGAGGCGACCCTGAACGACATCGCCTGCGCCGCCGGCGTCGGAGTCGGCACGGTATACCGGAAGTTCCCGGACAAGGAGGCGTTGTTCGATGCACTCTTCGACGAGAAGATCGAGGCCCTGGTCGAGCTGGCCGAGCAAGCGTCGAAGCTCACGGACGCCGGAGTCGCATTCAGGGGACTGCTGCTCGGCGTGATGACCAAACGCGCTTCCGATCGCGGTCTCGACGCCATCCTCACCTCCCCGGGCCGCGGCACCCGGTTCGCGGAGGAACTAGGGCAGCGATTCCTACCTACTGTCGATCGCCTCGTCGCCCGTGCAATCGACGCCGGCGAACTCCGGGCCGACTTCAGCGGGCACGAGGTCTGCATCCTGGGGTTCATGGTCGGCAAGGTCGCTGACATCACCCGCGAAACAGGCTCCACCGTCTGGCAGCGCTACGCACAGATGGTTATCGACGGAACCCGGCATGTCCAAGGCGACGCTCCGCTCGTACCCGGCCCGCTCTCCTTCGAGCAGAACGTGGCAGCGCTCGGGCGCGCCGGCTGACAAACAATCGAATGGATCGACTGATATCCCAACCGCAACTGAGCCCCCTGGATATCCCTATCGAGGGTCTGCTCGCCACACCCTCAGCGCGCCTGCCGTATCAGCGTGACGTCCTACTCAGGTCGTATGTCCTAGAACGGGCTGAGGGCAACGTGATCATCTACAACTCGCCCGGCGTGAGCAGTTCCGCGAACGCGATCCGCGACCTCGGCGGAGCGAGCCGGCTCCTGATCAACCACAGCCATGAAGCCCTGTACGGTGCGCCCGACCTGGATGTCCCGGTGTACGTCCACGACCGTGACCGCGCGGAGGCGGCTCGGGCGATTCCCGTGGCGGGTGTGTTCGACCAGCCGCAGATGATCGACCACGACCTAAAAGTGATCCCGACACCGGGACACACCGCCGGCACGACGAGCTACCTGTGGGACAACGGCAGCCGACGGTTCTTGTTCACCGGCGACTTCATCTGGATCGAGCACGGCGAGTGGAAAGCGGTCGTCCTCGACAGCGGCGTTCGGGATGAGTACCTCGACAGCCTCGCCCTGGTGCGCGAACTCGACTTCGATGTGCTCGTCCCCTGGGGAACCACAGACGACGGCCCCTCCTACGGACTGGTCAGAGCGAGAAACGAGATCCATGACCGGATCGACGCGATCATCGACCGTGTCCGAGCCGGCGGCAACCGCTAGGACGAGGAATTCAGTTGTACGGACGACCATCGGCTGATCCGTAACCGGCTCGAAGGCAGTGCAGTTGCCAAAGACCGCGCAGTGAATTGTTGGAGCACGCCCACAGAAACACGAAAACCTTGGATGGCCAGGGGCTTTGGTTGATGATCCCGCCGGGATTTGAGACCACGTTACCGCTGTGAAAGGGGAATCGACTCCCCCGTAACGGCGTGACGGCCTTCATTTCGACCCGTGTTTACAAGGGTTCTGCGTGCGTGGAGCGCGACGTGGAAGGTCTCGTCGCTAGCGTTCGTTGCCAAGATGTTGCCACGTTTGCGCCCCTGCGGAGGCAGGTAATCCTCGTGCCTCCGAGCGTCTGGCGAGTGTCACGAGAAGCAACGCTAAAGGGTGATCAGCCCAGCGGCAACGTTGGTGACAATATGGACTACTGCGCCGGGAACGAAACTACCCGTCTTGTGACGAAGCCAGCCCAACAACCATCCGGCGGCGAATTGGACAAGGATCACGGGCCAGGTGCGCAGGTCAATGAGGAGAAGTGCGAGGTGCGGGATGATGAATACCGCCGATTGCAGGAGGTTTCCCCAGAAGAACCCAAGACGCCGCATGAGCACTCCACCCAGGAGACCACGGAACAGCACCTCTTCCCCGAGCGCTCGAAGCACGACACCGACGCCTGCACCAAACGATGTCAAGCGCGCGATCGTCACACCCGGATCGCCAAGCACTTCCGCTGGGATGAGAGCGATTGCCAGCCAACTGGTCAACAAGAGCGGAACCAGCAGAGCGAGTGCCCATCCGTAGTCTGATGGCTTGCCCCACTTCGCGCCGAGTCGGTCGAACGCTGACCTGAATGTCCGCTCGCTACCGCGCGACTGCACGATCAGGTAGATAACCGCAGGCACGCAGAAGATGACGAATTCAACCATCCCCTCAGCCTATGGCCGGCCCTCCACGCGACCGGGGAGTTGAACTGCACTCGACCCCCTCGCGCGCAGGATCATGAATCGGCTTCTCGGGCCCGGAAATACAGCGAAGTAAGCCCCTCGGTCTGTGGACAACTCCTTCAGGATTCAGGCACCTACACGGCCGGTAGCACATGAGTTGGCACATGAAACGGGTGGCATCCGATTCGAGATTGTGCGTCCCGGTGCTCGTTTCCGCAAGCCGCAAGGGCGTTGCGGACCCGAGCTCCGCGACGCTTGCAGCAGGTATCGGATGGGGCCGGCGCTCGGCACGGCGTTACTCGACGGCAAGCGTGCGTGGTATCTCGTGGCGGAGTGCGGCGACTGTTGGCACGACGGTCGCCGCGAGAATCAGCAGGAAGCCGCCACCTGCGATCAGGCCAAGAGTTGCGAACGATACGACGGGGAAGGGCAGGGAGAGCTTGGCGGCGATGATGAAACCCCCGACGACGGTGGCGAGGGTGCCGAGGATCGCCGCGGTGATGGTGTAGATGACCGCTTCCCATATCGCGGTGAGCGTGACGGCTGCGTGAGTTGAGCCGGCGGTTTGGATCAGAGCGAACTCGCGTTCGCGGGCGTGGCCAGACATGAACACGGTTGCGGCGGCTGCGACGGCTGAGAGCAGAAGTGGGCCGCCGAGCAGGATCACGACGCCTTCGGGGGCGAGGTCGAATCCGTCGGTGCTGCCGGTTCGCTCTGCTTGGGCTGCGGCGAGGGTCGCGCCGGTGGTGTAGAGACCGCCGGCGAGGGCGATGGCGACCATGAGAGGGCTGATTGCGGCGCTTGACTGGCTGAGCCGGTAGCGGGCGGAGTTGCGGGCAAGGAACCAGGATGCGGATGTCTCGGCAGTAAGGAGCGATGTCCAGGCTCGCAGGACGTGAGGGAATACGAGCGGGCCTGCTGCGGCGAGGGCGGCGGCGATGAGGGGCGTGAGCAGGATGGCTTGGCCCGAGAACGCGGAGATCGTGGCGTTGCCGTCGAGGGTCAGCGCCAGAGCGACGGTGCCGCCGAGAACGAGAACGGTGAGCACGATGCGGAGCCACCCCATCTTGATTCGTGGTGGTTCGGGGTCGCGTAGTGCTTCGATCGGCGGGGTGCGGCTGGCGCGTCGCGCGCCGCGTAGTCCGCCGAGCAGCACGACGACGGTGATCGTGGCGACCACGACGAGCACGCTGATGGTGCCGAGGTACAGGCTGATGCCCTGCATGTCCGGCCACTCGCGGAACGCCCAGGTGAAGAGCGGCGGGAAGGCTGGCAGGGCGACGAGGCAGCCGACCAGCGCGCCGAGAGTACCGACGATCCCGAGTTGGGTGAGAACGACCAGGGCGACGAGGGCGGGTCGGATGCCGACGAGTTGCCAGAGGGCGTAGCCGCGCTGTTGCAGGGCGACCGTCAGGTTCGCGGTGGAGCTGAGCACGATGAGCGCGGTGACGGCGGTGAACATGATGACGGCGGCGCTGGTGCTGGACAGTCCCTCCTGCACGCGCCCGCCGTGGACGCTGCCGGTCTCGATGAGCCCGGCAGCGATCGCACCGACGAAGCCGGTGGTGATCGTTACGGCGAGGACGCCGAGCCACACCCGCGCCTGTGCAGCTAGGTCGGACAGCACGAGGCGCATCACGCGACCGTCCTCGCAAGTGTGATCGCTTCGAGCACCTGTTCCGGCGTGGGGCGGCGCAGCTCGCTATGGATGAGGCCGTCTCGGAGCACGAGCACCCGATCAGCGAGCGCGGCCGCTTCCAAGTCGTGGGTGACCACGATGACCGAGCGGCCGTCGCCCGCCGCCGCGCGCAGGAGCCCGAGCACGTCGGAGCCTGTTGCGGTGTCGAGCGAGCCGGTGGGTTCGTCGGCGAACACGATGTCGGGGCGCATGGCGAGCACGCGGGCGATGGCGACGCGCTGCTGCTGACCGCCCGAGAGCTGTCCAGGACGGTGGCCGCCGCGATCCGCCAGCCCCACGTCGGCCAACGCGCGGTCGACCCCTGCCCGGTCTACCCGGCGGCGGGCGAGGCGAGCAGGCAGGGCGATGTTTTCCCTCGCGGTTAGCGAGGGGATGAGGTTGTAGGACTGGAACACGAAGCCGACGTGCTTGCGGCGCAGAGTGGCGAGAGCACCACGTCCGAGGGCGCGGATTTCTCGCCCGGCGAGCTGCACGGAGCCGGAGTCGGAGGGTTCGAGCCCGGACAAGCAGTAGAGAAGCGTGGACTTGCCGGAACCGGACGGCCCGACGATGCTCACCATCTCACCCGGCTGGACATCGAGGGTGATCCCGCGGAGCACCGGCACGCGGGGCTCCTTCGCCCCGGCAGAGGGGAAGGTCTTGTGCAGGTTCTCAGCATGGATGAGCGGTTCGGTCACGTCCTCCATTCGACGCGATCAGTGCGGCACGCGCGATGGAGCAGGGTGGAGAGTCGAGGTAGAGCTGGCTCTACTCTTCGGTGGGCGTCCACCCCCGGCCGCGGGCGCGTCCGTAAGGTGGGATGTATGAGACAGGCAATCGTGTGGCACGCGCTGATGCGCCCGCCGTGGCGGTTCCTGTTTGGCCGATGGCCGTGGCGCACGCTCGTCTACCTGCTGGCAAGCGTCGCGATCGGAGTCCTGCTGCTGCCGGTCACGATCGCCACGCTGCTATTCCTGCCGCTGTGGGGCATCGTCATCGGTGCGCTTGAACGCCGCCGCACCCAAATCCTGGGATACCCCCGTCAGGTGTCCGGCCATGTCCCGCTCTCACCGGACCAGCGGCACATTTGGCTGGCGGTAAGGGTGGCCGAAGGAGCGACCTGGCGCGAGACGGCAGCCCTGTTGCTCGACCTCGTGCTCGGCTGGATCGCACTCGCCGTTCTGTTCGTCCAGGGCCTTTGCCTGGTCGTGTTCGTCTTCATTGGAGTCTCAGGGTCGCGCGGTCTCACCCGGATCAATCTCTTCGCCGACGTGCGGATCGTCGTCGGGCCGGACAACTGGTGGCCGGTCATCCCGATCGCGCTGCTCGCGGTGTGCCTGTTCGCCTACGTCAATGCCGTGCTCGCCGCGGGCCAGGCGTCGCTGTTGCGGGTGCTGTGCGGTCCCCGACAGCGCGAGCTTGCCCGCAACGTTGAGCGGCTCGTTCAGTCGCGGGCTGCGCTGGTGGCGGCATTCGAGGCCGAGCGACGGCGCATCGAGCGTGATCTGCACGACGGCGTGCAACAGGAACTCGTCACCCTCGCCGCCCGACTCGGCATGGTCAGCCTCGAACTCGACGAGCTCACCGCACAAGGCACCGACACGGACCTGGCCCGCGATGCGCTCGACGCCGCGCAGGGCCAGGCCGAGCACGCGATGGCGACGTTACGAGACACCGTTCGCGGCATCCACCCCGCTGTGCTCACCGACCACGGCCTCCGCGCCGCGCTGAACGAGCTGGCCGACCGCACCCCGGTCCCGCTCAGCCTCGACGTGGCGGAGTTCGGGCGGTTGCCAGCCTCCGTGGAGACCGCCGCCTACTATCTCGTCACCGAGGCGGTCAGCAACGCCGCCAAGCACACCACCGCGACCCGCCTGACCGTCCGGGCCGGCATCGGGGACGATGCGCTCACCGTCGTCGTCACCGACAACGGGCACGGTGGAGCCGACGAGAACGCCGGCACCGGGCTTCGCGGCCTACGCGAGCGCGCCGAAACCCTCGGCGGGCGATTCAGCATCATCAGCCCGGACGGTGGACCCACGACCCTGCATATGACCCTGCCGATTCTCACGGAGAGGATCGAGCGCGATGCGCCTGCTGCTCGCTGAGGACTCCGCTCTGCTGCGCGAGGCGCTGACCGCTCTCCTGGAACGGCTCGGCCACACCATCGCTGCGACCGCGCAGACCGCTCCCGGGCTGCTCATGGCATTCGGTCGGCTCACCGACGCCGGCGAGCAGCCGGACCTCGTGCTCACCGACGTTCGGATGCCTCCCGACAACAGCGACGACGGACTCCGCGCCGCCCTCGACATCAGGGCCATGCACCCGGCCCAGCCGATCATGGTGCTCTCGCAATACATCGCGGACACCTACGCCCGAGAACTGCTCACCCTCCCTGAAGGCGCGATCGGCTATCTGCTCAAAGACCGCGTGAACCGGGTTCGAGACTTCGCGGCAGCGCTCGAAACCGTCGCGTCCGGTGGGACGGTCATCGACCCCGACGTGGTGCAGCACCTCCTCAGCGGCTCCCGGCCGGGACCGCTCGACAACCTCACGGCACGAGAGCGGGAAGTGCTGGCGCTGATGGCGGACGGCGAATCGAACGCCGATATCGCCGACGCTCTCACGCTCACCGACGCCGCGGTGAGCAAGCACATCGGCAGCATCTTCGCCAAACTCGGCCTCGGCCCGGTCGAAGACAACCGCCGAGTCAGAGCCGTGCTGACCTATCTCCAGACCGTTCACCTCTGACACGAACCTCACCTCCCAACACTTCTCATCTCCGCTCTCGCACCTCACCTCCATCTCCCCCGTCGCTCCTCGATCCTCGCTGGGCTCCCGCGCTATTCCCATTCTTCCTGAATGCACGCAGGCTACGGCCGTGGAGATGGGCTTGCATCGAGGCACAAAATACCTGGTCAGGATGGAGATCCCGGAGTGAAAATATAGGTGGTATTGCAGCGAATACCACATGCGATCTCTGACCCTAGTAATCGCGGGCCGCTCCATCAGCCTATCGAGCCCGGCAGCGGGGGAGTCGAACTGCGCTCGACCTCCGCTCGCGCAGGATCACGAATTGGCGTTCAGGCCCGCAACACGAGGAAGTTCGAGGGCTGGTTGAGGTTGAGCCCCTGACTTCGATTTCAACCCCTGGTTGGCAGTTGGCAGCGCCACGTCGTCCTTACTGTCGAGTGACAGGCGATGGAGGAGGTTTCTGTGGTGATCGAGGTTCGCTCTTTGAGCAAGCGGTACGGCAGCAAACTGGCGGTGGATGATGTGGCGTTCGAGGTGCCGGCGGGGAGGGTGACCGGGTTCCTCGGGCCGAACGGTGCGGGAAAGTCCACGACGATGCGGGCGATCGTCGGGCTGGACCGGCCCTCGTCGGGTGAGGCGCTGATCGACGGGCAGCGGTATGCGCAGTTGCGGTTGCCGCTTCGTCAGGTGGGGGCGTTGCTGGATGCAAAGTCCGCGCACCGCTCCCGCACGGCCGTCAATCATCTGCGGGCGGTTGCCGCCACGCACGGGATCGGGCGGGCGCGGGTGGATGAGGTGATCGACCTGGCCGGTCTCGCGTCGGTTGCCCGCAAGCGGGTGGGCGGGTTCTCGCTGGGAATGTCGCAGCGGCTCGGGATCGCGGTCGCGCTGCTAGGCGATCCTGGCACACTGATCTTGGACGAGCCGGTGAACGGTCTGGACCCCGACGGGGTGACCTGGATGCGGGAACTGCTGCGCGGGCTCGCCTCCGAGGGGCGGACGGTGTTCCTGTCGTCGCATCTGCTGACCGAGCTGGCGCTGGTCGCCTCGCACGTCATCGTGATCGGTCGGGGCCGCATCCTCGCCGACACTCCGGTGGACGCGCTCACCCAGGGCAAGTCGGTACGGGTGCGCACGGCCGGGCTGGACGATCTGAAGCTGCTCCTGACGCGTGCGGGCGGCACGTTCACCGTGCGCGGCGACGACGCGATGGACGTCGGCGGTCTGGAGGCGGAGCACATCGCCCGGATCGCGGCCGAGAACGACATTGTGCTGTTCGAGGTGACGCCGGTGGGCCGCACGCTCGAGGAGGCGTACATCGAGCTCACCCGTGGCGCGGTGGAGTACGAGGCGACGGGTACGAGCAGCCGTGACGATCACGACTCTTGACGTAGCGGCCGGGCGGGTGAGCTTCGGTCGGGTGCTGCACGGCGAGTGGATCAAGTTCGTCACGTTGCGTTCGAACGTCCCGGTGTTCGTCGCGGTCGTCGTCGGCCTTGCCGTGATGGGGATGCTGCCGGCGATCGCCGCGGGCGCCGACTCGGGCCTTTCTGCCGGGGTCGCGGCCCAGGACGTGCTGGGGAGCATGTCGTGGGTGCAACTGCTGGTGGCGATCCCCGCCGTGGTGTTCCTGGCTTCGGAATATACGTCTGGCTCGGCACGGGTGACGTTCTTGGCCGTGCCGACCCGCATCCCTGTTCTACTGGGTAAGCAGCTCGCCGTCGCCGTGCCGGCAGGGCTGGCTGGTGCTACAGGGGCGGCGATCGCGTTCATCGGGAACGCTCTGCTGCTCGAAGCGCCCCCTGCGGTGGAGGTCGCGATGCGGGCTGCGGCGGGCGCGGGGCTTTACCTCGCGGCGATCGCTGCGCTCTCGGTGGCGATGGCCGCGATCATCCGTCATCTAGTCGGCGCGATGCTGGCCGTGGCGGCGCTGCTCACAGTCGCACCGTTCGCCGTGGCCCTGATCCCGATTGAGTGGGTGCAGAGGGCCGCGGCGTGGCTGCCGACCCCGGCGGGACAGCTCGTGTTCCTCCCCGACAATCTCGACGCCTCGCTGTCCTGGTGGGGCGGGTATCTCGTGCTGCTGGCCTGGATGGCCGGCGCGACCCTCGTCGCGGGCGTCCTGCTGCGCGCCCGCGACGTGTGACGAAAGGAAACCACCATGTCTGTTCTCAGCACGGCCGCCCCTTCCCTGGGGCGCGGTCGACCCGCCCTCGTGGGGGCGGTGGCCTCCGAGACGGTGAAGCTGACCACGCTGCGCTCGAACTGGATTCTTGCGGCCGTGGCGTTCGTCATGATCGTCGGCTCCGGGCTGCTGCAAGGGCTGGGGCTGGTGTCCCGGCTGACCGACCCGAGGTTCGCCGGGCAGCTCATCGAGGCACGTCCGATGCAGTTCGTCGATAGCGTGCTGTGGGCGCAGGTGCTC
This sequence comes from Microbacterium sp. JB110, assembly GCF_003335195.1. Taxonomy (NCBI): domain Bacteria; kingdom Bacillati; phylum Actinomycetota; class Actinomycetes; order Micrococcales; family Microbacteriaceae; genus Microbacterium; species Microbacterium sp. JB110. Next base: position 107,527 of record NZ_QPGM01000003.1, read on the forward strand.
ATCGCCGTCATCGCCGTGCTCGCGGCCACCGGCGAGTACGGGTCGGGACAGATCAAGCTCTCCCTGCTGGCCGCCCCGACCCGGCTGCCGGTGCTGGCCGCCAAGACGATCGCGGCCGCGGCCCTCAGTTTCGGGATCGGTACGGTCGGTGCGGGCCTGGCGTTGAGCATCCCGCTCACGTTCCTGCCCGCGGCCGGGATTGACTACCCGAACGACTGGCCCACCGGTGCGGGCCTGGCGTTCGGGTCGGGCGCGTACCTCGCCGCGATCGCCGCGCTGGGCACCGCGATCGGGATGCTGCTGCGCAACGTGATCGCCGGGCTCGCCGTCACGCTGCCGCTGGTCACGATCCTGCCCTCCGTCATCGCCTCCATCCCCGCCCAAATGATCCGCGACGCGGCCGCGTACTTCCCGACCACCGCAGGCCGGATGCTCATCTCCGACCTTGAGACAACCGCGGCACTTACGCCCTGGCAGGGCTACCTCGTGCTGCTGGCCTGGGTCGTCGTGCTGTGGGCGGCGGCCGCGGTCACGCTCCGCGCGCGGGACGCCTGAACCAACGAACAGGAGAACGCTGTGTCACCATCCATCATCGAACTCCTCGGTCCGACGATCGTGCTGCTCGCCAGCATCGCCGTTGCCTGGTGGGGTATCGCATGTCGCGCCGGGCGGTTTCCCCGCAACCTCGTCCTCGGCTACCGCACCCGCGCGGCGCTGAGCAGCAGGGACGCCTGGGACGCCGCGCACCGCGGCTACGCTCCCTTTCTGATCGGCGGCGGCCTCCTGCTGGCGGCGTCCGGTGTGGCCGCGATCATCATGGTTCTCACGGACGCCACCGGGCTCGTGGGACCTGCGATCACGGCCGGGATCATCACGCTCCTGGCGGCGCTTACCGTCGGCGGGCTCTTCGCGCATAGGGCGCTGCGCCGTCATCTCACGCAGACTGGATAGATCAAGACGGGTCGAGCACCGCGATCGACACGTCACGGACGCGAGAGGAGGCCGGGTATGACCGAGAGCCTGCGTGTGCGTCTCGCCGACTTGCAGCGCCCGTCGTGGCCGCCGTTAGCCTGGCTGCGACGGCACGCGGTCGTGGTCGATGTCGTCGTGGTGCTGGCCGCGTGCGTCCCGCATCTGATCGCGATGATCTTCCGGGCGGGCGATGTCGGCTGGTGGGGATACCCGCTGCTGGCGATCACGGCCGCCGCGTTGCTGATGCGCCGCCGATGGCCACTGACGATGCTCGTCGTCGTCGCAATCTCGTGCGCCGCAAGTCCGCTCGCGCAGCCGGGATTCGGTTACCCGATGATCCCGTTCGCGTTCGCCCTCTACACCGTCGCCTCGCTCGAGCCCCCGACCCGCGCCCTGATCGGGTACGGCGTCGGCGTCGCCTCGACGGCACTCGCGACGATCCCGTACTCACTGAGCGGCACGGCCCCACCTCTTGTCGCGCTCCTCGACCCCTTCGCGCTCATCGCCCTGGTCATCGGGCTCGTCGTGCGGGGCCGCCGTGAACGCCGCGTCGCACTGGCCCAGCTCGTGAACGAGCGCATCGAGAACGCCGCCAGCTTGGAACGGGCGCGGATCGCCGCCGAGATGCATGACGTGGTGGCGCACTCCATCTCGGTCATGGTCGCCCTCGCCAACGGTGCTGACGCCGGGTGGAGCGCCCATCCCGAACGGGCGCGCGCCGCGGTCGGCAAGATCGGCGTCGTCGGCCGGGACGCTCTCACGGACATTCACCGTGTCCTGCACATCCTCCGAGGCGCGGACGCCGAGCTAGACGGCAGCCTGCACGAGTCCGGGCCGAACCTGCCGACCCTCGAAGCGCTCGCCGTGACCTACCGTGACGCCGGCCTGCACGTCGAGCTAACCCAGCACGGCCGCCCGCTGCCCGACGATCCGGCGTTGCGGATCGCGGTCTACCGCATCGTGCAGGAAGCCCTCACCAACACGCTCCGCCACGCGACCGGCGCGAGCAGCGCCACGGTGACCGTCACCGCGACCGCGGCTGAAGTCGCTGTCGAGGTCACCGACGACGGGATGCCCTCCCGCACCGCGCCGGAGGTCGGGCATGGGCTCACCGGCATCACCGAGCGGGCGCGTCGCCACGGCGGGGACAGCACAGCCGGCCCACTGCCCGGTCGCGGCTGGCGCACCCACGCCACCCTCCGCATCGGAGCAGGCGATGCCTGAACCGTCCGGCATCACCGTGCTCGTCGTGGACGACCAACCACTCGCCCGCGAGGGCAACGCTCTCGTGCTCGACTCCGCCCCCGGAATCCGCGTCATCGGCGAAGCCGCCGACGGGCTCGAGGCAATCCAGCAGGCCGTCCGGCTGGAACCCAACATCATCCTGATGGACGTGCGGATGCCGGGCATGGACGGCATCCAGGCCACCCGCGGCATCATCGACCGCGGGCTGGAAAGCCGCGTGATCGTGCTGACCACCTTTGACCTGGACGAGTACGCCTTCGGCGCGCTCCGCGCCGGAGCCAGCGCCTTCCTCGTCAAGACCGCGACCCATCAAGAACTCGTGGACGCCGTGCGCGTCGTCGCCCGAGGTGACGCGATCGTGACCCCGCGCATCACCCGCCAGCTCATCGACGCCTACACCGGCCGAGATCAGCCCGTCGCCACCGATCAATCCCTGTCGGTGCTGTCTCCCCGAGAGCGCGATGTGTTCGAGGCGATCGCGTTCGGGCTCTCCAACGGCGAAATCAGCGCGACGCTGCACCTGTCGCCCGCGACCGTCAAGACGCACATCAACCGCATCTTCGCCAAGCTCGGTCTCCGCGACCGTGTCCAAGCCGTCATCCTCGCCCACCAACTCGGACTCCCCATCGGCCCCGCAACCGACCCCCAACGCTGACCCGCACACGCACCCTCAAAGTCAGCCAAACTCTCGCGTTCCCCGCTTTTACCCTGAATGGACGCAGACCAAGGGTCGTAGGGCGTGGGGCGCTGTTGTGATACTGGGTCACAGACCGACTGCGACGCTCACGCAGCAGGCCGGCAGGGCTGAGGTATGACGGTCTCAAAGCACGACGCGGGTAGGGCAGCGCTGATTGGGGGGATGGGTCAATCGTCTCCGTTCGTATCGCGGAATGCGATGATGGCGGTTGCGAGGAGGGGCGTGGCGACGGTGATGAGCAGGGCGGGCAACCACGGCACCGTTAGCGTCCACGCGCCCTTCTCTGTGGCGGCTTCGGCCGCGATGCTTGCGGCGATTGTTACTCCGAGAACGATCCCGGCGACGGTGCCGGTGAGGCCCCCAAGTATGCCGACTGTGAACGTCGTGGCGCCTCTGATTCGTCGGCGAGTTCCGCGAGGTGCTCCGACGTCTCGGAGCACGCGAAGATCGCGCCGCATGTCGGTGAGCGCGATGCGAGCTGTGCCGATGGTTGCGGTGAGAGCGATCAAGGCTGCGATCACCGTCAATGTGGTGAGCGCCGTCGAGAGTCCGGCGTTGGCGTAGTCGCGAGCAGTAGTGACGTGATGAACGCCGAGCAGGAGCAGCCGGTCTCGGAGTTCATCGACCTCGGTCTCTGAGAGCACGGCAGTCGCGGTGGCGATCATCCCGACGTGCTCGACCGCGGGGTCGTGATCCGAAAGCGGCGCTTCGGAGAGCAGTTCGGGCGGGATGAAGGCCGCCCATTGCTGCGAGGGCCAGTCCATGACGATGGCATCCGCGACCAGCGTGTCGATCGCGATAGGTTCCGGCGGGTTCTCATAGAAGTCCTCACCGCGCTCCCGGGCTTGGTTCAACTGCGCCCGCCATTGGGTGAGGCCATCGTGGTCGTCTTCCATGATGCCCAAGTGGGCGGTGCCGTCTGGCCACTGGTCGATGGGGCGGGTGAGCACGATCTTGCCGGAGCGGAGCGCTTCGGCGGCTTCTTCGGCCCCGGGCAGCCCGAGACCTGCGACCAGGGTGCCGTCGTCGACGACGAGGTTCGTGTGGTCTGTGGAGTCCCAGGTGGGCTGTTTGTTGATGTCGGAGAGTGCCTTGTCGATCAGGCAGTTCATCCCGTTCACGTCGGCTCGACCGTCCGGATCGGGATGGCTGGTGTTGTACTGGTTGTATTCCTCGGTGAAGTCTGCCCATGCGGGGCACTCGGTGTCCGGGTCGATGAGCAGGCGCGGGAACGCATCTTCGTCGAGACTGAGCATGTCGACGTCGATGAGCTCGGTTCCGGGAAGGAACTCAGCGAGCACGGTGGTGATCCGTGCCCGCTGTTCCGTGCCGGTGACGGTCGACTCCGCACCGGCGCTGCTTTCGCTGGTTGACGCCTCGAATGGGTTCTCGCTTCCACTTGAGTCCGTGTAGAAGCCGTCATAGATCATCACGGTCCCGGTCGCCGCGCGCGGATGCCATTCGGCGGCGGCGGTGGCGTACTGGGTGGCGGTGACGACCGAGACCGCTACAGCGAGGGCGACTGCGGCGGCGATCCCCGTGATCGTGGGAACTGTACGGTCGCCGCGACGGGCCGTGTCACGGATGGCGATTCGCTCGGGAGTCTGGGCACGACGCGCGATCCGCCCGAGCACGGGCAGGAGCCCGCGGACGACGAGGACCAGCATGATCGTCGCGAGCGGCCCGACCAGGACCAGCCAGACGCGGACACCCGTCACCGCCGTCACAACGAGAAGTGCGATGACCAGGCCGGAAAGAACCACGACGAGCAGACGCCTGGTGCGCGGGGCGCGACCCGGCGCGTCGGTGATGTCGCGCAGAGAAATGACGGGGTCCTCGCGGGCGGCGCGCCGCGCAGGTCCACGGGCGGCGACGAGTGCCACGAGCACCCCGAACACGAGCAGCAGGACCAGGTCGATGCCGGGCACGATCAGGTTCGGGAAAGCCGTACTTCCCACCGCCTGAGCGACGGCGACGACCACACTGGCGACGGCGACGCCGAGTAGCACGCCGGCCACCGAACCGAGCACCGCGACGATGAGAGTGCTGCGGAGCATGACCCCGACGATGTCGCGCCCGGTCGCCCCCTGCGCGGCCAGCAGCCCGTAGTCCCGGCGAGACTGTCGCGCGCCGATCGCGAACACCGGCCCGATAAGGAGCGCCACGAGAGTTCCACCGACGAGGACGGCCGCGGTGACGAGAATCGCCATGCCCAGGCGAGTATCCGCCTCAACAGCAGCGCCATCTCGATACATCGGCACGTCCGTCGCGGCGGGAGGGTCGAGAACGACGTCGCGACTGATGGCTATGAATCCAGCATCGTTCAGTGCCAGCACGCCCGACCAGACCACCGGTGCCCCGTCCACGAACCACACCGACCGTGCACCGTCAAGGTATGTCGTCCCTTCCTTGAGAAGCGACTTCTCGGCGAGAGCGACATCGAACCCGAGGGGGTTGTTCTCGTGAATGCCGACAAGCGTCAGCGACGTCATGCGCGCAGCAGAGTCGGCGCTGCCCTCGAACGCGTCGCCGACGGACAGATCAAGCCGCTCCGCAACCGTGCGGCTCACCGACACCTCACCTCGGGCATGCGGAAGACGTCCCTGCCAGATGTCGATCACTCCGGTCAGGAGCGGATCGGTCAATGGCCCTTGCAGAGCCGCCATCCCGTCCGTGAGAGATGAACCCGACCGGAGGACGACGGCTCCGGTGTGCGTCTTGAGCAGGCGGGTGTCTGAGGTAAGAAGATCCTGCAGCCGCGCTTCGACCTCGCCGACAGGAGCGTCTGCGCCCGCGGTGACTCCCACATCCGCACGCGGTGTTTGCTGCTGCACCTCATCGCCCCACCACTGCACGCGAGCGACGGCGCTGTCACCCAGGGTGCGTTGTGCGTAGCCTGCGTCGCTCACCTCGGCCGAGCGCAACAGCACATCCACTGCGGTTCCGGCACTGATCGTGATCGCGATGACGAGCGCGGCCAGCACGAACCGGGGAAGGTTTCGACGGATGTCCCGGCGGGCGAGGCGAAGCATCAACGAACGGCGACCGCTTCCCGTGGTCGCATCCTCCTGAGCGACCACGCTCATGACCCGGCACCGTGTTCCTGGGTGCTATCGACGTCGCTCAGCGACTCGACGCCAACCAAGGGTGTGGTGCCCGAAACGATACGACCATCTTTCAAGAACACGGTCCGGTCGGCCCAGGCCGCGTAGCGTGGGTCGTGGGTGACCAGGATGCCGCCGCACTCCGGTCCGATCTGGGCGCGCAGAAGCTCGATCACCTCCTCGCCGAGCACCGAATCGAGTGCCCCTGTCGGCTCATCCGCCAGAATCAGCGAGCGTGTCCCGATGACCGATCGCGCGATCGCGACCCGCTGACGCTCCCCGCCAGAGAGTCGATCCGGGAACTCCCCGCCCCGATCTGCGAGCCCGAGCCGATCCAGGAGAGTCGTCGCCTGAGCGGATGCCTGCCGGGGCGCGACATCGTCCAGTTCCAGCGGAAGCGCGACATTCTCCCGCACCGTCAGTGAGGACACCAGGTTGTAGTCCTGAAACACCAGCCCGATCGACTGACGGCGCAGCCGGGCGCGTTCGTCCGGCGACGCTGCCGAAAGGTCGGTGCCCGCGACGACGACACGACCCGAAGTTGGCGTGTCCAACGCACCCGCCAGATTCAGCAGAGTCGTCTTTCCCGACCCGCTCGGACCCATCACCGCGACCAATTCGCCGTAGTCGACGCGGAGGCTTACACCCTGCAGCGCGTGTACCTGCGAGCTCCCGGACGCATGGGTGCGCGTCACATCCTCGAACTCGACCAGCGCCGCCGTCACTGACGTGCTCCGGTAGGTCGTACGACCGAAGCCGTCGGCGTGCTCTCTTCCGGTGGTATGACCCTCTCGCTGTCTCGCATCACGGTGGCCTCGACATGATCGAGCCAGCGGATCTCCGCCTCCGTCTGGAAGATCAACGAATCCAGCAGCAGCAACCACGCCCGCTCTCCCACGCCCGACGACCGACCACCGGCTTTCAAACGCGTGTACTCATGCAGCATCCGCATCGACTCAGTCCGCTGACTCTGCACGACCTGAGAGACATCGACATGCGGTGCGGTCACTGCCAGAGTCAGCTTGATCGCCAACTCATCGCGCGCCGGGCGTGAACGCTCCACAGGCGACGCCCACCAGGAACGCACCGCAGCAACGCCGCTCTCAGTCAGCTCGAACACCTCCGAGTCTTCCTCCGGACGCGAGGTCACCAAGCCATCCCGCTCCAGACGCTGCAGTGTCGTATACGCCTGCCCAATGTTCAACGGCCACGTCGCCCCCGTCCGCGCCTCAAACTCCGACCGCAACTGATACCCATTCATCGGACGCTCGGCCAGCAGCACGAGAAACGCTTTAGGGACCGACATATTTGCAACTCCTTACTCAGTAAGCATCACCGATCAGCTTACCCGGTAAGTAACCGATTCATCCAATGTCGCCTCGGCTTCAGTCGCCGTTCCACTTCTCTGTCATCGCCAGTTCTTCCGAATGCACGCAGGCCACGGCCGTGGAGATGGGCGTGCATCGAGGGGTAAATTGACCTGGTCAAGGTGGAGATCCCGGAGTGAAAATGTAGGTGGTATTGCAGCGAATACCACATGGAATCTGTGACGCCAGTAGTTGTCTAGGCGTCGTTCCTGTTGGCACCCCTACCGACCGCTAGGCGAGGCGGCCGTCGACTCGGCCGATGCGACGAGATACTGGTGTTAGGAGAGCTCAACTGGGACGGAGGCATGATGGAGAACCCTCCCCAACTGGTACAGCAGATCCTGTTCAGTCTGGACCGTTTGTCCGACGGGAACGGTCACCATGAGTACGAGAAGATCTGCTTCGCGTTCGCTCGTCGCCGAGTCAGCATCAACCTGCTTCCCGCGACCGGACCTGTGAGCGCAGGCGGTGACCAGGGTCGTGATGCCGAGAGCTTCTGGTCGAACATCGCGAACGAGGTCCCGGCGACATCGGTGCACGCCGCCACCGTGTCGGGCGAGCGCGTGGTTCTCGCCTGCACCATCCAGAAGACCGACATCCCGTCCAAGATCCGCTCCGACCTCAACAGCATCACGGGTCAAGGAACTCCCGTGGAGCGCGTCCTGTACTTCACGGTGGCGTCCGTGCCCGTTGCAAAACGGCACGAGCTCATCGCGCAAGCAAGGACGGACCGCGACGTCGAGCTCGAGATCTTCGACGGCCTGGCCCTCGCCGAACATCTCGCCGACCCGGACCTCTTCTGGATCGCGGCAGAATATCTGAAGCTACCGGCCTCACTGGCTCCCGAACGCGCCGACGAAGACGACCCCCTGCCGGACTGGTACGTCCGCGACCGCGACTACTGGCGGGCGCGGACAGAACCCGGGCGGACGATGGGCGACCTCGTGAGCCTGCGGGACGTCCTGCGCCACGCCACGTATCACGACCAAGCGCGCGGCGACTTGGGGGACTGGATCGCAAAGATGCGCGAGTTTCTCACCGGAGACGGGCCGGCCGAGGTCAAAATGCGAGCGCGATACGAGATCGCGGTGGCGACTCTCCGCGGCACCGGGGAGCTTCACGGGGCTGACCCGCTTGTCCGCGAGTTCTTCCAGTCCATCACTGGCATCGAGGATGATCTGCCGCTTCTTGAGGACGCGAGCGTCCTACTCCAGTACGGATATGGGTCTCGTCTCCGCGGACACACCAGCATCACCATGTCCGAGCTCGACGGCTACTACGAGACGCTGCGAGCACACGTTCAGACAGCGATAGCTGCCAGTCCCTACCCAAACGCGAAAGCACTGCTTCTCGCCATCGATGTGCGCCTCGCGTTCTTCCAGGCATACCCGGACGACCTCCCTGAACGGATCGAGGGGTTGCGTGATCCTCGTGACACTCTTCGGCTTGTTCTTGACGCCTATGACGCCGACGAGACCGTGCCCGCGCAGACAACCGCGCTTCCGCTTCGGGACCGCGACGGAGGCATGACCACACTCGGCGCACTCCTCGATACGTTGGCATCCGCTCCGCTGTTCCCGATCGAGCACACAGCAGAACTGTTCGAGATGCTCACCCTCTCCCTCGCCGACCACCCCGACTACGCAGCACTTCGCGATCGTCTCGACGAAGCGGTCGCCCGAGTCGGAGGGGACGCGAGTAAGGCAGAGCGTGCCCATGCCCGCGTGATCACCTTCGTCGGCGCCAACCAATTGCTCCGCGCTCTGGCAGAAGTGCACGAGGCGAAGATCGGATGGCGCCACGGCGAGACCATCGAGGACAGCATCCCCATGATGCTGCTCGCCGCTTCCATCTACGAGCATCTCGGTCTGTTCTTCGCAGCGAAACTGCACGCTGCCGCCGCCGCAGTAGCCGCCAACGGTGCTCAACAAACCGACGTACGTCGCTTCGTGCCACAGGCCATCGCCGCCGCGGCCATCAACGACTTCAAAGCGGGCAACTGGTGCTCGGCATCACGGCTCGTGCGCGTGACGATCCTTGCCCAGAACGCGTATGCAGAAGACCCCACGAACCTCGACCGGCATACCTACCTGGCCGACATACTTCAGCGGGAAGCATTCACCCTTCATGTCGCTCACAGGATCGCACCCGACTACGAAGCCTCGATTCGAGCAACAGCCCAAGAAATGGGCACCGAAACTCTGCTCGACGACCTGGCCTCCGAGCTCGCCAACGACGACTCCTGGACCATCGAGAACCTCGTTCGAGGGCTTGACCGACAGGGAGCTGGACGACCTTTCGCTGACGCTGGCGAGACCCGAGAAATGCACTGGACAGCTTTCGGCGCAACGTGGACCGTGCAGTGCCGAAATACGCGGCGCGACACACTCGCAGCGGAGCGCCTCATCTCCGGCATTCAGATCATCCAGGCGGAACTCGCCCTCGCCGATGCTGTCTGGCTCCCCGCACAAGTCCACGTCGAAGTGAAGACGGACCGAGATGAGAGACCGGCGGATGCCGAGAAGCTCGAGCGCATCCCTGATAACGACCTCAGCCGGTGGATTGTCCACCTTCAGCCAGGGGACAGTGTTCAGGAAGACCGTGCGCTCGTTGACCTTGTCACAGATGCTTCGCTGCTGCTCCTCGACAACTCCCTCCTCGACCGAGAGAAGTTCCTCGCCCTCGTCGACGACGCGTTCGCACGAGGCCTCGGGCACAAACTCTCAGGAGGACGACCCTACGACGAAGCAGCCGGCTTCCTCCGGGACGAAGACTACGAACGTATGGCGGCTCTTCCAGACGGACCACTCGGTGAGGGGATCGTGCGCGATGCGTTCCCCGAACACCCGGAACTTGCACTCCGAACCGATCTTTCGAAGTGGTACGACCACGATGAGACAGTCGCGAACATTGAGCGACGTTACGAGCGCATGATGCCGATCGGACGCGTGACCATTCCCCGGCTCGCCAGGACCGAGCCCACAGCCACCGTCCTCCACCAGCTCCGCGATGAGGGGTGGCTCGATTGGCAGCTGATGATGGCGATCACCAACATCATCGGCAACGCTCGCCCGGCCTGGGAGGGACTGCGAATCGCCGTCGACAGTCCGCCCGAAGCTCGAGCACGCGCGTCCGCGCTCCTACGGCGAGAGGAACTCGATACCGACCCTCAGCTCGGTAGCGACGCGTTCACGCGCGACAAGCTCCTTGCCGCCTTGGATTTCAGCGCCTTGCTCACACTTCCGTCCTATGGGCTACACCTGAACACCCCGACACCGAACGCAACGGCCGTACTGACCGTCCTCCGGGATCGATTCAACTTCGGGGTGGACGACGCGCAGCACGATGATCTCCTTGCGGTGCCGCCGGCGACGGGAACGCCACCCAGCGCGAGCGTGAGCCGGGGCTATGGAACGACCGATTGACTTCTCCCGCCAACGCCACATGCTGTGCGGAAGTTGCGGCCACCGGTGGGTTACCGACCTCAACTGGATCGATCGATGGGACCAGGCCCGTGAGAGGTGCCCAGGATGCGGTGTGACCTGCGAAGCGGAAGCCGCGCCGCGGGTCACCGTCGACCCGCATGATCTCGCCCTGAGCGATAGCAACGTCGCACAGCTCAACTGGTATCACACCAGCACTCAACCCGATTGGCCGACGCCCTACTTCGATCCCGCCGCGGAGTTGACCCAGGAGACTCGGCAGAGGATGGGCGGAGACAGTCATGTGATCCGGTGGGCCGAACGACAAAGAGCCAAGGCGCTGCATGTCGGCACCTATGAAGCAGCGATCCACAACATGCTCCGGCGAATCGACGATCAGGGCGATCGTGGCGCCCAGTTCTACCTCTACCGCGTGCGCCTCGTGCCCACCCTTTCCGTGCGGAAGGGTTGGCTCATCGACCCAAGTAACTTCGTCGGCGACGTCGTTCTCAACGAGGTCTGCTCACCGGGTACTGACGTCGCCCGCTACCTCAACTACCACGAGGACCCTGGAGCACTCTCGCTCGCGCTAGGCCGAACCGCAATCGACTCCACTCAGCGAGTTGCGATTCCATTGCCCTCTAAGGAGAAGCCTCCATGGGGGGTCGAAGCGATTGGCGAGCTCGACAGTGCGAGCGTGATCGCACCCGCTCCGACCGGATCCCGCCCGCTGGGAAGACGACGCATGCCCTCTCCTCGGACAAACAGAGCCCGCGAGCTCGCGGCATCCCTCGCCAGGGGGCTTCCAGTGAACTTGCGTTGGCAGTTCGAGTCAGCCGCGGTCTTTGGCGATGATCTCGTGCCCGCGGACTGGGCCTGCTACGTCCGTGGTGTAGTCGACCTCATTCTGGACCCCGCCCGAGTCTTGGGGGCGCTCGACGGCCAGCTCCTCCGTCAGCTTCGAGCTGGTCAAAGCGGCTCGGGAGAACACATCTAGCTAGCTGTCGGGGCCCTTCGCCAGTGCGGCATAAAGCCTGGTCAGACGATGTGTACCACCAAGAAGATGTAGGTGGGATTGCAGCGAATACCACATGCAATCTCTGACGCCACTACCGAGCATCAGCGACGGGGGAGTTGGACTGACCTCGACCCCATCGCGCCGCGATACCGGGGTGAGCGTTGTGCCGCATGAAATCAACGATCTAGGACATGTGACCTGTGGATAACTTCACCGCGATACCCTGACCTACAGGTTGCTTAGCGCTTTCGTTAGCACTTCTGGCGGCCGCACTGATTGCGTATGTGAGTTAATGGGCGAGGAGTGCGGGGATTGTGTGGCGTCGAGCCGTGAGTGCTGGGGTGATGGTCGCGATTCCGACGACGAGGAGTCCAGCGACGGCGACAAGACTAGAGATGCCGACCCCATACACCGGGGTGGCGGTGTCGCTGACCTGCATCAGTGCGGCCGTCGCGACGAGTCCGACCGCGCCGTAGACGAGTGCTCCGGTGAGGAACGCTGTGCCGACGTAGATGATGGTCTCGAAAGCTGCGCTGAGCGTCGTGGTAGCGAGGGTTCCGCCACCAGTTTCGATGAGCGCGTTGTTTCGGTCGCGGGTGCGTCCGGTCATGAAGATCACCGCTGCCGCGCCGAGCGCGGCGATCAGAAGTGCGGGGCCGATGATGGTGAAGATCGACGCATGGTTGATGGTCATGTTCTGGGTTCCGCCGCCTTCGAGCGTAGTTCCGGCGGTCATGAACAGCGTGTACAGGCTGCCGGTAAGGGCGATGCCGACCATGAGCGGGGTGACCGCTGCGGTGCTCTGCGTGAGGCGGTACCGGCATCCTGTGCGGGCGAGGAACCAGGCCGGTGACCAGGAGGCTGGGATGATCGCTGTCCAGGCGCGGAGGATGAGCGGGTAGACGAAGGGCCCGAGCGCGGCGATCAGGGCGGTGAGGGCGATGCTGAACAGTTGTGCCCCGCTGACGATGCCCGCGATGCCCATACTCCCATCAGGATCATCAGTCACCATCCTTGCGATCAGGGGGGCGGCGATCACGTTGATGCCGAGAATCACTGTGGCGAGCGTCGCCACTCCTACCCCGATCCAGCGCATCACGGCGAGGCGCGCGCGGGGCTCCTCGGGCTCTCTCACGGCTTCGATCGCGGGCACCCGTCCCGCGCGGAACGCACCGCGCAGTCCCGAGACGATCACGAGCGTCAGAGCAATCCCAACCGTCCATGCCACCGTGCTGGCACCGAACACAACGGGGAGGTTCCGCAGGGAAGCTTGCTGCCCAGCGAGGGAGAGGAACACTCCCGCCGTCAACCGTCCAAGGATCAGCCCGGCACCCGTACCGGTGAGGGCGAGCAGGCAAAGCTGGATCAGCACGACCAAGGTCACTTGACGCGGGAGGATTCCAGCCAGTTGCAGAAGCGCGTAGCCGCGCCTGCCCGAACTGATCGCAAGATTCGTCGTCGCTCCGGTGACCGCGACTGCGGCAAGCACCGTGAACAGGATCGTGCCCTGCGTCATCGACACCAGCGAATCACCATCGGCTGGGCTGAGGGTCGCCGCCGTCTCAAACTGGGATATGACAGCGGACAGCACCATCGTCGCCACGGCGATCATGAGAAGACCGCCGATCCAGAGTCTCCATTCCCGCACGAGTTCCTTGGCGGCGACGATCGCGATCATGCGGCCAGCGATTCCTCTCCTGCGGCGCGCACCGCGTCCAGCACTGCCTGCGCGCTCGGCTTATGAAGCTCCGCGTGGATGGAACCATCGCGCAGCACGAGCACCCGATCGGCGCGTGCGGCCGCTTCGAGGTCATGCGTGACCAGTACCACGCTGCGCGCTCCGGAAGCTGTCTCGCGCAACAGGGAAAGCACTTGCGCCCCGGTCGTAGTATCGAGCGCCCCGGTCGGCTCGTCAGCGAACACGAGCGAAGCGCCTGACGCGAGCACCCGTGCGATAGCGACACGCTGCTGCTGACCGCCAGAGAGCTTGCTCGGCAAGAACCCGGCTCGCTCCGTGAGCCCGACCGCGTCAACTGCGGCGCTTGCATCGGCTGCCGCGCCCCGCTTACGAGCGATCCGTGCAGGAAGTGCCGCGTTCTCCATCGCGGTGAGCGACGGCACCAGATTGTAGGACTGGAAGATGAACCCCACACGATCCCGACGCATCTTCGCCAAAGCGTTTCGGCTCAGCGCCGCGATGCTCTGCCCGAACATACTCACCCCGCCAGCCGATGCCGGTTCCAGCCCTGCCAGGCAGTACAGCAGCGTGGACTTCCCCGAACCTGATGGCCCCACGATCGCGACCATCTCACCGGGGTTCACTTGGAGCGATACGTTGCGCAGCACCGCCACGGGCGGCTGCCCCTTCACCGTCTCAAACGTCTTCTCAAGATTCACGCACGCGACCAGCGGCGATGCATCGGATGCATTCGGAACAGGAAGGCTCATACAGCAATCTAAGCCCATCCTTACCCGCGCCCGCTGAAAGCCCTCACGATTCTCCAGACAGCCCCCGCTTCCAACTACGGAAACCCCTACCCCCTCAAGCGATCAACCGGCTCACCCCGCTTGCACCCCTAACCCCTTCTGTTCTTCTGACTGCACGCAGGTTACGGCCGTAGAGATGGGCTTGCATCGAGGGGTGAAATTCCTGGTCAGGGTGGAGATCCTGGAGTGAAAATGTAGGTGGCATTGCAGCGAATACCACATGGGAAATCTGACGCCACTATGCCGGTGCAGAATCGTCACGTTTCTTGGGTGGGTGCCGTCGCCAGACCCGGGTAAAATCGTCCACACGCTTCCATGATGTGACAGCGCCAGCTCCGTCAGTCTCGAGTTTCTGGAGTGCGGTCTCGAAGTCGGGATCGGCTGGGAGGTCGACGACCGTGGTTCCGCGCTCGAGCAGGTCGCGATAGGGGCTCGGGAGTTGTTGAATGTACTCCACGAGCTCATCAGTCCCACACTCAGACGCGCTCAGGTTGAGCATCGCAGCCTTCAGCGGCGTCGCAACGCCGCTCTGCTGGACAAGCTGAGCTGTGTCGTGAGGCAGCGGCGTCGAGGTTGTGGTTGCCCACTCTGCGGCTGCTTCGAGGACTTCGTCGGTGGCGTTCTGCGGGGCCTGGGGCAGTCCGTTGACGATCAGCGTTTTGATCCCGTCTTTGACGTGATCATCGCGCAGGAAGAGAGCCAGGACCGCTGGCGTGAGAGTGAGCTGCGTGAAGTAGTTTTCCGCGTCCGTCGAGCTGATGATGAAGGCTACTTGTGCTCCCTGGGACTTACTCAGTGCGGCGAACGTGTCGGGGTCATCCACGAGCAGTCCAGCTTGCATCAGACCTGAAATGAGTTCTGGTTCTCGTGCAGAGATTTTGCTGATCGCGAGGGGTGCGCGTGTGATCGACTTGGCTAGGTTCACGCGGCTGGCTACGGTGAGCTTCTTGACGTTCAGGAGCTGGGACGCAAGCAGATCTTGTTGCTCAGCGCTCGCATCACTCGCGTCGATAGACGGTTGAGCTTCCAAGAAGTCGACCAGTGCTTCGTCGATGGTGCATGCCGCGATGTATGCGTTGACGTTGGAGAAGTTGAGCGCGAAACGCTGGGCTCGAGCGAGCAACGTCTTGAGGCTGTCGGGGACGGCCGTGAGGTCTTGGACTTTGGCGCCCTTGGGAAGACGGGTGAGCAGTTGCATCGACTCTCCCGGTTCGGATGCCTCGACGGCTGTCATGATCTCGATGAGGGAGTCCATATTGCGGAGGCTTGGCTCAGACGGATTCGTGCCGTCGAGCGCGGCGAGGTACTCGTCGAAGTGCGCCAGGACGTGATCGGATACGTCGTGTCCTGCTTCGAAGACCTTGTCGATGCCGATCTCGTCAGTTCCGTCAAGGACGATTCGAAGGTTTTCTTCGGTGACTCGGTATTGACGTGCCGCAATGATTTCTTGGAGTGCTGTGCGGGACAGGTCTCGAAGCGACGGTAGTCGGACTCCAAGATGTTGGAGGACTTCGACGGTCCGAGTAGGTTCACGGGCGTCGTCGGTGAGGCTTTGGATCTTGTTGTAGTTGGCGGCGATGCGCTCGCGCACGGGTTCCGGTACTGGATATTCGGTGGCGAGATCGACTCCGTCAAGCGCCGCGATCGCGAGCCGTGTGATTTCATCTTTGGCCTGTTCAGAAATGAACACGAATACCTCATCCCACAAGGGGGCGAGGCGTTCGAAGAGCTGCTCTTGATGCTTACCTTCTGCGATGTATGCCTCGATGAATTCAGCACCGGATGGTCGGACCCACGAAAGGAGCTTCAGGTTGCGTTCGAGCCGCGTGTCGGAAGATTGGAGGAGCGTGTCGTACACGGCGATGTTGAAGAGACCGGTCGAGTTGAAGACTCCTGGGCCTCCTTCGCGCAGGACGGCTCCAACTTCTTCAGGTTTCAGTGGGTAGCGGTACGAGGGCTGTTCAGCGCGTACATGCTGGATGAGGAAGCTCATCGCGTCCGCGGAGGCCACCTGGCCATGGAACTCGGACATGTAGAGGTGGTAGTTGCGATCGATGTGTCCGTCAAGGATGAGATCCTCGAGGAGGGGGTCGGCTAGTGCCTCGACGTACGTCGTCCGGAAGTCAACTTCCGTCTTGTCCTTGCGGTGCAATTCTCGTCTTGGATCGGTGAGGGCGTGGAAGTCCGCGGAGCGAAGCCACTGCTGGAGACCCCGAAGGCGCTGCAATTCCGCGGTGTGCGCTGCCCGCTTCTGGACAGACCAACGTTCCGGCACCATTGTTCCTAGCTCGGCTCGCAACCCGGCGGCATCAATCTTGAATACTTCGGTTGAAGAGGCCAACACTTCGACAACAGCTCCCTTGTCGACGACGCTTTCCCAGAATGCCGAGGTGCTGATCTCGGTGGTCGCTTGAACCTTGCCATTGATGAGGAACCGGAGACTCTGCGGCTGATGGTTGAGTCGGGGCAGCCAGCGTTCGGCGAGTGTCTGGAGTGCTGTCCCGAGCTGTTCCGCACGGGCGACGGTCTCGGCGACTGGATCAGCCTGTGTTTCAACGGTGGCAATCTCGTCGGCTACTTCTGCCAAACCCTCGTCGATGATCTCGCGAGAGACTCGATAGAGGCGATCGAGGGAGCTGTCTCCCACACGTATGAGTTCGAAGTCAGTGAGGCGTGTGTTCTTGAACGCGACCATCGCGAACAGCTTGCTCGGAGTGAGCCCGCGAAGCTTCTTCGGAACAAGGACGCGCGTCTGAAATACGCGGTACTCGTTGATGATATTCAACAGCAACCGCATGTCCGTGACATGTTTGGCGACGATGCTAAGCACTTCGATCGACACGGAAGAATCGACCTTCTTCATCTCCTTCACCAGAAGGTCGCGCGAGTTCTGATGGGTGATGAACGGAACGATCGGGACGACGAGATCGAAGAATTTGGTGCGCTGCGTCGGCGGATTGGATAGCAAGCTGTGCGCTTGCCAGACCCCGGACTTCTCTGCCGGGTCAGGCTGAGCTGGTTCCTTCTTCTGTGGGGGTCCAGCCGGTGGTGAAGGTGTCTTGGTCAGGTCTTCGAAGATGCTGTCCCGTACGGCGTAGATGAAGTGGACTGGGCGTCGATGCAGCTGCCGTGATGTGTTGAGGATGGTGTTGAGCGCTCGCAGAGAACCGTAGATGGCTGGATTTTCGAATCTGTCGAGGTCTTCGATGATGAGGATCGTCCGTCGGGTTTTTTCGAAGAAGTAAACGATCTCGTCAAGGTATTTGTCGAAGAACGATCCGTCCTCTCCCACACTGTCCGTTTTCAGGCTGACGGATGCCGAGGCTGTGCCCAGTTTGTCGACGCGGACACGGTTGTGGAGCACCGCTTGAAGAGCGAGGGCGAGGATCGCCACGCCGGCACCGATTGCGAGCAAAAGCAACGGTCGCTCGCTTTCTCGCTCAGGTGGGAGATCCAGCGGGGTGCCGAGGCCCGTGAGCCAAAGAACCCCGGCCGCGACCGCGCCGATCACCGCCGAGACGAGGACGGTCCGCCAGAGCGGGAGTCGGCTGATGCGACGGAATCGTGACCCGGGTAGCTTGCTCGTTCGTTCGCGGTAGAGGAGCTGCTTGACGATTTCCTTCTGGATCAGGTTGTTGGTCTCGTCTTCCTTGGCATCAGCTTGCACGCCGATGTCGCTGAGTGAGGAGAGGGAGATCTCGACGACTCTTCGCGGAAGCTCTGCACGGACCGAAGCGAGAACACTGCTCTTCCCGCTGCCGTAGCTGCCGGTCAAAGCGATGTTCCACACGTTGCGGCGACGCTTCCGGTCACGAAGGAGCGCGACGAGTTCCGTGCTGTACAGATCGTGCTGCTCTGCGACTGGTTCGGGAGTGAGCGCCCGAAGGCCTAGAGGTTGCGATGCTCGTGTCTGCCAGAACTGCCACCAGCGCTGCGGCTTCTCCCCCTCGGCAGTTTTTTCGACCGGCACTACTCCTCCTTTGGACGTGAGGCAGCACGGTGCGTGGTCGACAGTCTCCAGATTCCTTGAGGAATTGAGCCAGATCCTGGCCTCATGTTTGATGTTATCGGCAGGCACAGACATCGCCGTGCGCGACCGCATGGCTGGGCTACCAGGGCTCAGCTATGCAGTCGCATCCTTACTCGGGATGCAGGGTCGCCGGTCGTCGTCGGCGGGCACACCTCGAGGCGCGCCACATGAGTGTCGATGAGGGTTCGCTGCCGCGGCGTGGACAACCGCGCAAATGGTGCCGACATGTACATGTCGCGTGCTCGAACACGAAGGTGCCGGGTAAGTTCGGCGCTGGCGGAGACGAGCACGTCGATGCACGGCTTCCTCGCTTCGAGGAGCGCGTCCCGGGAAATCTCAGCTCTTGCGTACTGGCGTGCAAGATGACGTAAGTTCTCGCGGCCATTTTGGAGCCTGTCGAGTACGTCTTCCGGTCCCAGGCGGGGCGCTGTCAGAGACACAGGCTTCCTCATCTCCACCATGACGGCGTTCCGGACATACGCGTCGAGGCTTGCCTGGCGGATACGAACCGAGCGGCACGATGTTGGGTTGGGGAGGCATCGATAGATGCGGATCCCACGGTAGGTCGTGGCGCTGACGAGTCGGTTGCCGCAGACCCCGCAGCGGGCGATCGCGCTCAGAAGGGCCGCCGAGGAGCGGGTGGCATCTCGTCGGGGTGCAATCTGGATGGCACGGATGAGCGCGGACTCTTCAGGGGTCATCACGCGCTCCCATCTGCTCTCGTGGATGTCGTTGTGGTGGTGAAGGCGGCGGCTGTGCAGGATGGAGGCGATGGTCGTGCTGTTCCATCGGGCACCGCCGGCAGGGGCTGGGGTGCCGGTGAGGTCGCGAGCGATCGCGGAGACGGAGAGTCCGGTGAGGTAGTCCTCCGCGATGCGTCGAAGAACGGGTCCCTGCTCGGAGTGGAGGCGGCCATCGTCCAGGTAGCCGTAGTGGGCGCCGCCGTGCAGCAAACCGCGCTGTGCACGTTGGTGTTGGGCGCGGGCGACACGGGCACCTTTGTGGGCGGATTCGTAGTTCGCGAACGCGACGAGCTGCCGGGCGAAGAGGCGTCCTTCGTGAGCGTTGAGGTCGAAGGAGCCGCCCCGCGCTGATTCGATCCGAACCGGACGCGTATCGAGTAGATCGAGGAGTTGTTCGAGTTCGTTGGGGCGTCGGTAGAGCCGGTCGATGTGCCAGACGATGACCGTCGCGGGTACGTGATGGAGGTGTCCGAGGAGTTCTTGGTACGCGGGTCTTCGTCGGTCCTGGTAGGCGGAGACGGCTTCGTCGACGTACTCCAGGACGCGGGTGTATCCGAGACGGTGGGCGAGGGCATGGCAGTCGGCACGTTGCTGCTGGATGGAGGCGTGCTCGCTGGTTCGGTTCACGGAGATGCGGAGGTAGATCAGCGCGGTAGACATCCACTGTGTCTGTCACACCCTCACCCTCCCGACGGGCATATGCCAGGCGGTCGACTATTTGCGGTAGGTGATCTTTACGCGGGTGGGGTCAAAGCGGCGGCCACGCTTCCCGGGAAGGATGCGGAGCCGCCGGATGAGCGCGGTGATGACGTCGCGGCGTTCCGGAACGGTCAGGTGCTCCCACCAGGTGGTGAGGGCTGACTGGTCACCGATCGGGGCGTCGTACAGCAGGGGCGCGTCCGTGAGGGCGCTGAGTTTCCGGCCGACGGTGAGGAGGAGCTGTTCGGCGGCGAGGATTCCTGCGCCGGCCTCGGAGGCGCCGACCACGCGAGTGCGGACGTCATCGCGGAGGTCAGCGATGCGCCCATTGATCGCGACGACCTGCCCCAGCAACGCCGTCACGGTCTCGTCTCCTGCACCAGCATGAGGATGTGCGAGACGGTGCAGGACGCGTTCGGTGACGAGAGCATCGAGCTTGGCGGCATCGATGCTCAACCCGCCGCGTTCTGGCCGAGAAGGGTCCTTCCGGCATGTGTATCGCAGTGTTCCCGCCGCGTCGGGTTTTCTCGTGTGTCCGGCGATAGTTAGCCCGGCATCGCAGATCCCGCACCGCGCAATACCCCCCCAGCAGCGTCGGCACCGCGGGAGTGGTTCTGCGGCGTGCGGGGTCGGCGAGGATCTCCCGGATGCGAGCCGTCTCGGACGGGGCGATGATCGCCGTCCAGTTCCCGGGACCGAGGATCTCCCTCCCGGTCGCAGGATCAGAACGGGTGTCGGGAGAGTAGGCGCGTTGCCCCGAGATGCGCGCCGAAGTGAGGATGCTGCGCACTGTGTACGGGTACCAGATACCCGCTGTGCCTTCGCCGGCGTGCTGGGGTGGAATGCGTGACGTGTTCAACCATCGGGTGATCGAGCGCAACGATTCCCCGCCGAGAAACCGGTCGGCCATCTCCCGGATCACTACAGCCTCTGCCGGGACGAGGGCACCTCCGGGGCCGTACCCGTAACGGGCGGGACCATGCCATGCCCCCTGTTCGGCGAGACGCTGGTTGGCACGTTTGACCCGGTCGGATTTGTGCCCGGACTCGTACGCGGCGATCGCGACGAGCTGGCGGGCCATGAGGCGGCCCTCGTGCGTGTTCAGATCGAACCCGCCACCTTGAACAGTCTCGATCCGCACCGGGTTCTGCTCGACCAGGTCGATCATGTTCTCCAGCTCCCGTGGCTGCCGGTACAAGCGGTCCACATGCCACACGATGACGACCGTGACCCCGGTGCGGACATGCGATACCAGGCTGTCGTATCCAGGACGGCGGCCCCCATCGAACGCGGAGATGTCGTTGTCGATGAAGACCAGTGGATCCTCATACCCGAGCTGTGTGGCAAGAGCGAGGCAGTCCTCCTGCTGGCGTTGCACGCCGGCACGCTCACCCGCACGATCCTGCGAGATCCGCAGATACACCGCCGCGCCGGCTGCCGTCGCTTCTCGCATGAAACCCGCCCGCTCTCTCTCGGTGAGATCGTGTTATCGATCACCGTCGAATGGATCCACGACTGTGTGGACACCGTGGATGGGGCAGACAAACGAGATACGGACACCGTCCTTCGCTGTCTCGAACGGGACAGGCTCGCAGTCACGGCCGCACTCGGCGCAGGTTCGGTACTCCTCTGCTGCGTCTGGAACGAACACGACTCTTCCTTTCGACGGGTGCGGTGCTTCAATTCTCCCGGGTGGCATGGCTTCCGTCGAAAGCCTCGGTCTGTGCGCTAGGTCGTGGGCCGTAGGAACCCGGAAACATGGCGGGTCAACCCTTGCGGATCCATGTTGAGCCCGGTGCGGAGGGAGTCTCCCCAAGGGCTGGGAGTTGTGTTGTAGGGCTTGCCCTTCTTGGAGATGAGTGTTTCCGCACGGCTGATCACCACGCCATGCTTCGCGCGAGAGATCATGACGAGGAGCACACGCTTCTCTTCCTCGAGAGCCGCTTTTCCTCGGGCGAGGAAGCTGGGTACATTGCCCTTCTCTACGCCGGGGATGAAGACCCAGTCGAACTGTTGGCCCTTTCCCGTGTGAGCGTTTAGAAGATGGACACCATGTGTGATCGCTTCGTTAGCGTCGTCCCGTATCCGGAACTGTGCCAACGCCGCCGAGATCGAGCCTGCCTGCTCGGCGAGCTCCTCAAGTTGGGCGAGGGCATCGCGGATGTCTGATGCCGTATCGACGTCACTGGCGCCGACGGACTCAATGAGTTCCTTCTCCAACTCTGGACGCTTCGGAGCTCCGCCAAGCCGGGAGACTCCATTGGCGATGAGGTCGATGATCTGCGGGTTATCGACGGCGAGATCCCAGCATGTGCAGGGAGTACCGGATGACGCGAACTCCTCATCAACTGGTTTGCGTCGCCAACCGCTGCGACAGATGACCCCGATGGTCGAAGTCGGGTCTCGTCCAAGGATCGCTTGAGTCGTTTCGTGGATAAAGGTAGCTTCGTCGACGCCACTGGCAAAGGTGCCGCCTGCGGCAGCGCCGCCTTCGTGCCATCGCTCTGGCTCATGGGACGTGAGAGGTTGGCCGCCAAGTTCCTGGGAGATGATCCCGAGGAGATTGAGCACCTTCGGAGACGAGCGGAAGGAGACGCCCAGACCGAGCGGCTCCCCTCCGATTCTGCGGAGGACACGTTCCACCTGGATGGGACGAGCGCCCGCCCATGAATATATGCCTTGTAGCGGGTCGCCGACAAATGTTCTACTGGCGTCGCAGCTGCGTAAGGCGATGTCGAGCTGCTGCGGTGAGAGGTCTTGGAACTCATCGACGAGGATGGCGGCGTAGTGCGCGCGGTACAGTCTCGCGACTCCTGGAACATGAAGAAGTCGTTCAGCGTGTCGGAGTAGGTCATCGTAGAAGAGAGCACCATCTCGTTGCCGCTGAGCTTCCACTTCCTTGGTACGGGGCTCGCTGCTCGTGTTGAGCCGGCGAATCACTTCCTCATCGGTGAACGGACCCTGTTTGCTTCTCGAAGCTGGTCGCCGATCAGGGCCCGCATCTCGTGCCCTTCGTTCTCACAAGAAGCCCCTCGAGGTACGGGTCGATCGTGTTGTCTTGAGTGCGCTTGTCGGGCATTTCTACGTCTGTGGGGATACCGAGGACGCGCCCGTGCGATCGGATCACCTCGGCCGCGTGACCATGGAAGTTGTGGACCGCGACGAACTTCCGTTTGCGTTCCGCGCCAAGAACACCGACCAGTCGCTCATTCAAGTTCGCTTTGGCCTTATTCGAGAACGTCAAGGCGAGGATGCGCTGGCCTGGTTGTAGCTTGCTGATGAGGAACTCCGCGCGCCGGGCCAGAAGCTCCGTCTTGCCACATCCGGGCGGCGCGATGACCAGCAGGTTGCGAGCCTCGGACTCCGGATCGGCGCTGATGCTCTCTGAACTCACGCCTGGATCCGCTTCTCTAGCTCGGTCAGGAGCGCATCAATGCTTGCGATCTTGGAAGCGTCCTCAGCGGTCATGGTCTTAGCGATTACAAGCGCTGCCGGCACTTTTCGGCTCCCTCGGCCTTTGCCCAAAGAAGCGCGGCAGAAGGCAGCCAAACGCAGCGGGTCGGCTTCAGCGAGCGAGGTCGCTTCGCACGAATCCAGGATCGCCCGCTCATCGCGGGCGTCCTTCGCTGCGATCAGACGCTGCCCGACCTCTTCCGCACCGATACCTCGGCAGTACTCGTCTTCAAGGTCGGTCACGGAAGCAAAGATGCTGCAGCCGAGAACGTCCTTCGGGCGTCCTCCGACGGCACCAAGCCACGGGTTCTTCTCCGCCTCATCGACAAGACCGAGCACCTGGATATCGAATCCCTTCGGTCCTAGCAGCTTGTACACCTCGGGGAACTTGTCGGCGCCCCCAAGCTCGAAAACGACGGCGCCGATCCGGTCCAACGAAATACCACGGGCGCGCGCCGCGGCCTCAACGATGAGCCGATCCGCCACGCCTGCAGTGGACGCGCATCAGGATCCGTAGAGCGCTTTCGCAGCCTGTTCGACGACCAGGGTGAGGCTGATCGGTCCGCGGCCGGTGGCCCAGATGGTGGTGGGGACTTCGACGATGTGATCGTTCTTCACGGCGTCCAGGCGTGCCCAGACCGGGTTGGCGGCGAGCTGTTCGGACACGGATGGCATGTCCTCGGGTCCGTAGGAGAAGGTCTGCACGAAGATCACGGTCGGGTCGTTCTGCAGGATCTTCTCCAGGGAGAAGGTGCCTGCCCCGGGCTGGTGTCCCTGGCCGCCGTCGGTGGGAGTCGGCCAGGGATAGTCACTGATCTCGTTGAGGATGGAGCCGAGGAGGGAGTCTTCGGTCTCGACGGAGAAGTTTGTGTCGGTGCCGAAGATCGCGAGGCTGGAGACCCCGTCGGTGCGGTGTTCGCGGGCGTCGTCGAGCGCAGTGTTGAATTTCGCGACAGCCGCGCCTGCTTCGTCAGCATGGTCGGTGACCTGGCCGACCCACGTGGTGAAGTCCGCCATCTCCTGGTAATTGCCGATCTGGACCAGATATGTGGGTATCTCGGTCTTGATGGACTCGGCGATACGGTCGTGCACGCCGGCGAGGCCGATGACGAGGTCCGGCTCTGCTTTGATGATGTCTTCGATGTTTTCCTCGCCGAAGGCGCCGCCGATGAGGGGGATCGTCGAGGCCTCTTCGGGGCCGAGGTAGTTCGGATCGGCGAGCAGACCGTCCTCTCCGGCAGCCGTCGACGCCGTCGGGACAAGGCCGAGCGACACGAGGACGTCATCGCAGGCGCCGGTGAGGCAGACGATGTTCTGGACGGGGTCATCGATGACGACTTCCGCGCCGGTGCCGTCCGTGACGGTGACCGGGAGGAACCCTTCGCCCGGAGCGCCCGAGGGAGAGCCTCCCTGGTCCGCGGAACCACAGCCCGTCAATGCGGCTGCGGATACCACGAGTGCACCGATCATCCCGAACCATGCTCGTCTGTTCTTCACCGTTCAACTCCCTGACTGCCGTCTGACTACAATGAGAACCAACATAGCGTAATGATAATCATTCTCGATAGGTGGATGTGTGAGCGGTGGCTGCACGAGGACGGCTCGAACACGCATCGTGGCCGTTGCAGTGCTCGTGGCGCTTATGGTCGCAGGCGTTGGTCTGGGAAGCCCGATGCTTGGCCCCGGGCAGTTGGTTGAGGCTCTCGGCGATCCTGAGTCGTTGACGCGGACGATCATTTTGGATGTGCGGTTGCCGCGAATCGTGCTCGCCGTTCTCGTGGGTGCTGGCCTCGCCGTCTCCGGGCTGTTGCTGCAGGACGGCCTGCGCAACGATCTCGCCGGTCCCGAACTGCTGGGGGCATCTTCGGGGGCTGCGTTAGCGATGGCCATCCTGACGATGTTCGCCATCCCCGTGCCGTGGGTGCTGCATCCAATGATCGCCCTCCTCGGCGCGCTCGCGGGCGGGGCACTGGTGCTGTCCCTGGTGGGGACGGTGTCCACACCGGAGAGGGTCGCGGTGCTGGGGGCTGCGGTGTCCAGCGTCCTCGGAGCGTCGGTCACCGCGGTGATCGGACTGGGAGGAGATACGGCTCGCGTCAACCTGCTCTTCAGCTATCTGCTCGGAAACCTCTCCGCACGGAACTGGTCGCACGTCGGCATGGTTGCCCCGGCGGTGCTGATCATGCTGGCAGGCGCGGTGCTTCTGGGACGAAGCGTCGCGCTCATCAAGGTGGGGGAGTCGCCTGCCCGTGCGCTGGGCGTGCGCGTCACCGCGATCAGGGTGGCCGTCCTCCTGCTCGCGGCGATCGTCTCCGCGACGGTGACCGCGGCATGCGGGCCGGTGGCTTTCATCGCGTTGCTGGCACCGCACCTGGCCCGGCGCGTCACCGGCGAGAGCCGCACCGCGCCGCTCATCGGGATCGTTGGCGTTCTCGGGGCTCTGCTGCTGCTCGTCGCCGACCAGGCGGCGCAACTGGTGGTCTATCCGGCGGAGATTCCCGTTGGGGTGATGACGACGGTGTTCGGCGTCCCCGTGATGCTGATCCTGTTACGACGACGCCACCTCGCTCGTTCCCGTCCGGCAGGCATGCAGTGATCCCGCGCTCGAACGTGGTCCGGGGAACTGCGGCGGGCAGCATCCTGCTCCTGCTGGCAGTGGTGGCGTTCCTCCTGGAGCTCGCGCTGGGAAGAGGAGGGATGCCGGTAAACCATGTGCTTCCCGCGCTCGTGGGCGACCCTGTCAGATCGTTCGAGACGTTGATTCTCGACCTGCGGCTCAGCCGCGCGGTCGGAGCCGCTTTCGCCGGCGGCGGGATGGCGATCGCCGGAGCTCTCTTGCAGTCCGCGACCCGCAACCCCTTGGCCGAGCCCGGCATTCTCGGGATATCCGGAGGGGCGGTGCTGGGGGTGGTCCTGGCGTTGTGGGCTGGAGTCCGCCTTCCCGGCGGTGCACCCACCACCGCCCTCATCGGCGCTGCTCTCGCACCGGTGCTCATCGCCGCCGTCCTCGGCCGCCGCTGGAACAGTCCCAGGGACCTCGCGTTGACGGGCGTTCTGGTCGGACTTCTCCTGTCTGCTGCGGCATCCGGCGTCCTCGTCACCAGCGGGCAGACCCTCGGAGTGGTTCTGCGGTGGACGATCGGTTCCCTCAACGCCGTGAACTGGTCTGATCTGACCCTGATGTGGCCGGCCACAGTCGTGGGTCTCGTACTGATCGCCATCATCATCAGACCGCTGGGGGCTCTGGCACTCGGGGATCATGTGGCCGTGTCGATCGGCGCCCGCCCGACAGCGGTCCGAGCCGTCGCGCTGGTCGCGGCGGTGCTGCTGACCTGCGGCGCCGTGACCGTCGGCGGTGCACTTCCGTTCCTCGGGCTCGCCGCACCGCATATCGCGCGTCGCCTGGTCGGATCGGCCCCAGCGATCCTGTTACCGGTGTCCGCGTTGATGGGCACAGCGATCCTGCTGTGCGCGGATCTGCTCGCGATCTCCATCTCGGTGGACCTCCGCGGCATCGGGACGGTGACCGGCCTGCCCGTGGGGGCAGTGATCGCACCGCTGGCAGGCCCCTACTTGCTGGTGCTGCTGCGCAACAAGACCCGCCTGAAAGGAGGCATCAGGTGAACAATATTGAATGCGTCTCACTGTCTGTCGGGTTCGACCGGACCCGGCACGTGCTGGAGGAGTTCGACCTGCGACTTCACCCGGGCGAGGTCACCGCGCTGCTCGGCCCGAACGGTTCCGGGAAGTCCACCCTGCTGTCCACGATCGCGAGAATCCACCGACCCGAGTCTGGCACCGTCAGTCTGGATGGGAAGAACATTCATCGGATGCCCACACGCGAGGTCGCACGCCGGCTCGCCCTGCTCCCGCAGGGAACCAGCACACCAGAGGACCTGCGTGTGCGCGACCTCGTCGCCTATGGGCGCTACCCCTACCTGCACCGCCTCACCGGGCTCTCGTCCGAGGATCATGCCATCATCGAGAAAGCGATTACTCGGACGGCGCTTACCTCTCTTGCGGACCGACCCGTCGATTCCCTCTCCGGTGGTGAGCGCCAACGTGCGTGGATCGCCTGTGCTCTCGCTCAGCAGACCCCGTGGCTGCTGCTGGACGAACCAACGACATTCCTGGATCTGGGCCATCAGGTCTCGCTGATGAGACTGCTCCGCACGTTGCACGACGAGGACGGGCTCTCTCTCGTGATGGTTCTGCACGATCTGGCCCAGGCAGCGACCTACGCCGACCGGGTCATCGTTCTCCAAGACGGCAGGATCGCCGCTGACGGTACCCCTGAGCAGGTCATTACCCCGAAGATTCTCCGCGAAGTCTTCGAAACAGACGCAGAAGTCATCCCGCACCCGTCGAGCGGCCGCCCCCTCGTCATCCCGGTTCCATAGCGCCTCGTTGGAGGAGCGTGCTGAGTCGGGAACGGTTGTCTGCGAGCAGTGCTCGAGGAGCACCTTCTTCCACGATGCGTCCGCCGTCGAGGACGAGGACGCGGTCGCAGGCGAGGATCGTCCGGGTGCGGTGTGCGATGACGAGTGTCGTGAGTTCGGCGTGGGTACGAAGTGCCCGGGTGAGGTCGTCTTCGCTGTGCGGGTCCAGGTGAGCGGCGGCCTCGTCGAGGACGAGGATGTCGGCGCCGGTGAGGAGTGCACGGGCGAACGATACGCGTGCGCGCTGTCCGCCGGAGAGGCCATCGCCTCTTTCGCCGACGGGGGTGTCCAGCCCTTCGGGTAGGCCAGAGCGCGGGTCCCGCAGCAGTGCGGCGTCTGCGGCTTGTTCGACCTGCGCGTCTGACGCGT
The DNA here is from genome assembly GCF_003335195.1 of Microbacterium sp. JB110. Lineage (NCBI taxonomy): Bacteria > Bacillati > Actinomycetota > Actinomycetes > Micrococcales > Microbacteriaceae > Microbacterium > Microbacterium sp. JB110. The sequence continues at coordinate 135,572 of NZ_QPGM01000003.1, forward strand.
CCGGGCGGGCGAGTAGCAGATTTGTTCGCACAGTGCCGCGCATCAGGTGGGCTTCCTGGGGGACGGCAGTCACGGCCCGGCGCAGCAGGGGGTCCTCAATGCGATCTGCCGGCGCGCCTCCGATGCGCACTTGCCCGGTGTCGGGGTCCCAGGTTCGCAGCGCGAGCGCGGCGATGGTGCTTTTGCCCGCGCCCGACGGTCCGGCGAGGGCGACGCTCTCCCCGGGCCGGATGCGAAAGCTGATGGAGTGCAGGACGGGGCTGTCGGGGTTGTAACCGAAGCTCACGTCGACGAACTCGAGCGACCCCGCCTGCGTTGGGTCGATGTCGTGCACGGGCGAGTCGGGAGCAGGGGCCGCGTCGGGGGCGGTGAACACGGTGTGCAGTCTGTTCGTGGAGGCGATGAGCGTTCCGAAGTTCTTCAGCAGGCCGGCGATCTGTGCTGCAGGTCCCAGCGTTCCCATCGCGAGGACCATTGCGACGGCGACCAACTCGGGTGGGGTGCGTCCGTCGCGGACCGTGGCCCCCATGAGGAGGATTGCGAGGATGCCGGCGCCGGCGACGATGGTTTCGCTCAGTGCGCCTTCCAGTGATGCGCGGGTGCCCGAGCGCAGCTGCCATCGTGCGAGCTCCTGGTCTGCTTTTTCCACTCGTCGCAGACGCTGGGGAAGCTCGCCGGCCGCGGTGAGGTCGCCGATGCCCTGGATGGTTTCGACGAACAGTGAGTGCACGTGGACGGCGGACGACCGCGTCTTGCGACCTTGGGCCAGGCCCCACCTGCTGAGTGCCCAGGGCAGGGCGAAGAGCAGCACTGCTGCTGCGGCCCACACTCCGATGAGCTGCGGCGAGATGAGTGCAGACAACGTGCCGCCGGCTCCGAGCACGACGATGGAGGTGAGCATCTGGGCGATGGTGTGAGCGAAGAGCCATTCCAGTGTCTCCACGTCCCCCATGACGGAGGCCGTGTCGTCGGACCCGGACCTTGCTCCTGTTCGCGCGGGGGAGGAGCGCGCCAACTCGGTGAAGGCAGTGGAGCGCAGCACGGCGAGCAGGGCGTAGGCGAGGTCGTGGGAGATGTAGGACTCCCACCAGGCGAGGACGGCGACCGCGAGCGCCAGGGCCGCGATCACCGTGGCGAGCATCCGCCACTCATCGGGGAAGCTCGCCGAGAACAGCGCGTGTCCGAGGAACAGAGCCGAGGTTGCGGACAGGGCCAGGATTCCCAGTTGATGGAGCAGGCTGGACGCGATCGTGCCGAAGAACGCCACCCGCCGTTGGGAGATTAGAGGCAGAACCCATCGCAGTGCGTTCATCGCGCAGCCTCCTCGAGCCGGTGATATGCATCAGATGCGCGCAAATGCTCGTACGGACCTTGCTGCGCGACCCGTCCGTGTTCGAGGAGGATGATCGCGTCCGCGTCCTGCACGCTCTCCAGGCGGTGAGTGATGATGATCGTGGTCCGGCCTTCCCGGGATGACAGTCGACGGGTGATCGCGGCCTCTGTGCGCACATCCAGATGGGCGGTCGCCTCGTCGAGCACCAGCAGTGGGCGGTCCTGCAGTACGGCCCGTGCGATGGCGAGTCGCTGTCGCTGCCCGCCCGAAAGACCCGCACCGAACTCACCCAGCACCGTGTCGTACCCGTCGGGCAGGGTGCGGATGAACTCGTCGGCCTCCGCGAATACCGCCGCCTGCTCGATCTGCGCCTTGGTGGCATCGGGGCGTCCGAGGGAGATGTTCTCTGCGATCGTGCCGGCGAACACCATGGAGTGCTGCGAGACGACGGCCATCGAATCGATAAGCGCATCCCGGGTGAACGAGGAAAGGGGGCGGCCGTCGAGCAGAATCCTTCCGTCGACGGGATCGTCCATGCGCTGCAGCAGTCTGATCGTCGTCGTCTTGCCCGAACCGGACGCGCCGACGATCGCCACCGTCGCGCCTCCGGGTATTTCCAGATCGACGTTGCGCAGGACCCACCGCTCATCGCCCGCGGTGCGGTAGCGGTAATTGATCTTCTCGAAATGCACCGCGCTGCCCTGCCGGGCGGGAGCGCCATCGTCGCCGTCGAAGACGACGGTGGACTGGGTTTGCAGGAACTCGTCGATCCCATCGGCAGCAGTCAGCCCGAGGTAACCGGCATGCCACGCCGCTCCGAGGTCGTTCACCGGGCGGAACACCTCTCGTGAGAGCAGCAGCACGACGAATGCCTCGCCCGCGGTGATCTCTCCACGCCACGCGCCCAGTCCCGCGATCACCGTTGCTGTGGCCGCACCCCCGTACACCGCGAACCCGGTAACGCCGCTCTCCACGAGCGAAACCCGCAGCTGTGCCACCGTCGCGCGGTAGAAGCCCCAGGCTCGGTCACTCAGCGCCGCGCCCACCGTGCTTGTGGCGCCGAGGATCCGGAGCGTCGGAATCGCCTGGATCCCGTCCAGGAAGTCCGCACTCAACCGCTGCTGCTGCGCCCACCGCTCGCGTCCCCGGCGCAACAGCGTCGCGTCCAGGAATCGCCCCGGCACCGTGGCGATGACCGCCGCCAGGAGAAGCACGATTCCCGAGGCCGGAGAAATGGTCCACAGGTAGGCGACCACCGTGATCGGAAGCAGAATGGTGACGATCAGGCTGGGAAGGTAGCGCGAATAATACGGGTCCAGCGACTCCACACCATCCACGATCGTCGCCGCCAACTCACCCGAACGCTTCCTCGTGAGCACCTCGGGCCCCAGCACGCCCAGATGAGCGAGCAGTACGCCCCGCAGTCGCCGACGGATCCGGATACCCACCCACACCACGACAGTGTCACGCAGCCACGCGGCCACCGCTCGGAACACCAGCACCGCCAGAGTGAACATCGCCGCTCGCGCCAGACCGGGCGCATCAGAGGCCACCGCGGCGGCCAGCAGCGATGCGATCGAGAATCCGAGCGCAATCGACAGGCCAGACGCCAAGAGCATCACGAGAACACTCACACCGATCCAGCCCAGCACAGGGCCCGCGAGAACTAACAGTCTGCGATGGAGCATCATTGGGCCCTTCGACAAGATGATTACGTTGCGTCCACGCTACCTTATTGAGGATCATTCTCAATAAGTGGCATAGGGCAGGGGCCATTGTGAGCCGGGTGCCCTGGCACATTGCTCAGCGGTGCTCATTACTGCTCAAGACGTCGAACGCCCGTGACTCAAGCGAGAGCATGACTCTCAACTAGGTTCCGGCATCGACGGTCGCCCCCGAACAGGATTCCGAGGTGATGAGTGAACCGGTCGCCGAGCGCTCTGGAGAGCGAGTGTGGGAGGACGGAAACACCAAGTCGGAGGGTCGATCTGACCGAAAAATATAGGCGGGATTGCAGCGAATACCACATGCAATCAATGACCCCAGTATCTCAACGCGCCATCGACGCGGTTGCCCGCAGCGCCACAGAGGGCTTGCGCCTGACGCTTCGCAACAGGCTCGAACGACAACGTCGGCGGCATCCTCCCAGAGTGACACCGCTTCGATGCCACTCTGGGGAGATGAGTAGACCCAACCTCGGCCCAAGTGACTCTCCACCCAACGCCGATAGCGTCGCCGGATTCGATCGCACCATACCGCTCGCCGTTGAGGCTCTAGAGCACCGGGCACGCGACGTCGAGAGCGTTGCCGGTGCGGGCGACGACACGGCCGTGCTGAAGGCATACGCGGCCGCAAGATTCTTCATCGTCCAGATCGATGTCGATATGCGAGTTCTATTGCGCGCGATGGCAGCCGATCCGACGGCGCGGGTCACGACCGAAAAGCTCCTCGCCCTCGTCCTCCGGGAGAGCATCGAGGGCGTCTACCGGGTACTGGGGGACCTGCAACGCACTGCGCGCACCCAGGCCGGACGATTTGCCGACTTCGTAGAGGTGGACCAGCTCACGGCTGCGCAGGATGCCTACAAGAGAAATATCCGAGACATCGCCGAGGACCGACCCTTCAAGGAGACGCTCGTGAAGATCCGCAACGAGGTCGCCGCCCACATGTTCAGCGACGAGGTCGGCATCGAGTCAGCGGCCGCCTGGGTCGTGTCTCGCTCCGTCATGCCGAAAACCGATGACGCAATGTTCAACAGCCTGATCTTCAGCCGCTCGATCCAGGTTCTTCGCGCGCTCCACACGCTCGATGAGGCGCTTGCCAGCATCCGTCGGATGTAATCGGCGGCGACCATCGACGCGTTTCATGACTCGGGGCGACGGGGGACCGGTCCGCTGGTAGCCGAGGCATTGAGAGACTCCGTCGCGGTGGCTGGGGATGGGTGTGCGCCGAATTTCTACTCGCGGTTGCTAGTCCGGGCGCGGGCTAGCGCGGCGGCACCTGGGCATACAGCCGGAACGCCCGGCGTTGCTCGTACGAAACGTAGTCCGGGAAGCAGCCCTGATGTTCGACAGACACGATGTGCCGCCAACTGTCTGGGTCAAAGCCCGTCATCCAGTCTGCTCCGTACCGAGCCTGGGCGAGCGGGGTGGCCCAGGTCGCCGGATCCATTGGGCTGTAGAGGACGGCACCTCCTGGGGGCATGGAAAACTTGTGGGTGACGTTCTCGACGTTGGCGGCTACGTCGCCCTGGAGGTAGGTGAACCCTGCGGCGATGTCGCGGTCGACCTGTTCGGACATTTCGACGAACGGGGAGAAGGAGAGCTGGTCGGCGAAGGTGAACCCGACAAGGTAGGGCGTTTCCTCCCTGGTGAGTTGACCGATGACGACTCGCAGGTCGCCGTTCGGGCGGCGCCTGTTGAGCCAGGCGCTCGCGGCCACGATGTCGCCGACCGGCTCCTCGGGATGCAGAGGGTCACCGACCGCCGGCTGGCTCTTGAGCGGGAAGCCGGTCCACTCACCGCGGTGATCTCGGTGCACGATCCGTGGCGCGATGTCGGCGAAGAACCGGAGCACAGCGAGCATCGTGCTTGTCAGCTCCTTGCCTTCCAGGTTCGCCTGATACGCGGGTTGTAAGCGTTGCGTCCTCTTCTCCAGCTCGGCATGTGTTGCGGCGGGGATGGGGCGCCAGCAGCCGTAAGTCCGCAAGCCGTGGGTACCGCCGATGAGGACGTCCTCGCTCGGTGAGACCTCGAACATCAGGTGTTGGTCTACGTTGCGGGCGTATTTGACTGCGTTGATGAGCTCGGCCCCGGGCGTGGGCGTCGGCGTGAACAGCGCCAGGTAGGTGGCGTTGTCGTCAATCTGTTTCGTTAGCAGGTCGTTGAGGTTCTGCACCCGGCCGAGCCAGTTGCGGGCGTGCACGCCGAGGTCACCGCCCCGGGCGGTCTCGGCGTAGTACGCGGCGACGTCGTTCTGGATGTCCTTCATGACCTGGCGCAGGCGCGGCTCTTCAGCCGGCGTGATGGTCAGGGGCGAGGTGCTCATCGTTCGTGTCCTCGGTTCTTGGGCGGGTTCGTTAATGCTCCCAGAGGTTGCCGGTCTGGCGGAGGGGGTTTCCTCGGAGCCTCCAGCCCAAGCCGGAAATGTGAACCCTGGAACTGCGAGCCGACGTGTGAGACCAACCCTCAACTGAGCCGCCGACCGATCACGCCGCGAGCCTCAATAATGGCCGGTCAACGGTCACATTTCGGAGCAAAAATGTAGGGATTGCAGCGAATACCACATGGAATCTCTGACTCTGGTACTAGAGAGCCGCCTTATCAGTGTATTGAGTCCGACAATGGTGGGATCGGCGGTGTCTTGAGCGAGGTGACCGACCCCGCCCAGTGGGCGACACCGAACACGACGGTTCGCCTGTCTGTTCCCGTCCCCGACGATGAGCCCGTGTCGCGCGTGTACACGATCCGACGCTTCGATCCCTCCTCGAATCGGGTGGACATCGATTTCGTCGTTCATCCGGAGCCGAGCCCGGTCATGCGCTGGCTCGCGGTCGTCGCACCCGGTGACAAGATCGCAGTGGCAGGGCCACGACAGCATCAACTTCCACTGTTCGCTCCCGCCAAGCGGGTGCTGCTCCTCGCGGATTCATCGGCGGTCCCCGCGCTCGCCTCGATCCTCGCGCACTGGCCACCAGGGGTACCGGCGTCCGTGCACGCCACTGTCGCGCGCGAGGACGAGCTTGCCGAACTGCCGCCAGTCGAGGGTGTCGACGTGGAGGCGATCACGGCGGCGCCTGGGGGCGCGACTCTGCTGTTGCAGGTGGCCGAGAGGACATCGGCGGTCCCCGAGTTCTCGGTATGGGCCGCCGGTGAGCGCGACGAGATGAAGGCCATACGCTCCCACTTCCGACACGCGATCGGACTCCCGAAAGAGGCCGTCCAGGTCTTCGGCTACTGGAAGCATGGCGTCTCCAACACCACCCTCGACATTCATCGCATCCTGCACCTGAAGACGCTCCTCGACCAAGGAAAGGGGATGGCCGAGTTCGATGAATTCGACATCAACGCCTGAACCCACTCCCGAGCGCGCCGTGGCCGCAACGACGGCGAGACTCTTCTCGACACGGACTCTCCTCGTGTGCGCGGCCCTCGCTGTCGTTGCCGGGGTGATCGCACAGCTCTCCCGTGTGCTCGGTGTCGCCATCCAAGCGATCGTGCCGTGGTTGAGCTTCCCCGCACCCCTGCCCTGGTTCCTCGGCATCATGGTCGCCGTCGCCCTGTTCCGCCGCCCCGGCGTCGCCCTGATTACCGGGTTCCTCGGCATGGTCGCCTCCGCAGGAGGACTGGTGCTCGTCGGCGGGGTCATCATTGAGCTTGTCTTCCTCGCCGGCCGCTACCGTCGTTGGAGTCCTGCCCGCTACTACTTGGCTGCTGGCCTCATCGCCGTCGTGAACTTCGGGTTCATGTACCTCTACGCCGAGTTCACCACGTTGCCAATACTCGTCCAGATCCTCGCCTTCCTGATCAGGCTCGGTCTCTACCTCGGCTACGCCTGGCTCGCGCTCTGGACCACCGCCCAGCTCGAAAGAGCCGGCATCCATGGTGTCAGCAAGGCCCGGAGCGCATCATGAGCGCACCAATACCGACCCAGACTGCTCGCCGAACCGCACCCGGAACACCCAGGAGAAGGATCGCGCTCCTCGTCGTCGCGGCCGCCGGTCTGATCCACACCAGCTTCAGCCTCCTGTGGGCCGCAGGCGGCACCCTCCTCCTAGACACCGTTGGCCCCTGGGCCAGCACTCTCGCCGCCGCGGACCCCACCCGTCTTCAGCTCACGTTCGCGATCCTCGCCCTGGTTAAAGCCTCAGCCGCCCTCATCCCATTGCTGCTCCTGCTCCCGCACCCGCCATTGCAGCGCACGATCACTGCCATCTCCTGGATCGGCGGCATCACGCTGTTGGCAGTCTCTGCATGGCGCATCATCGGCAACCTCGCCATCCTGGCTCAGGGGGCACCCTATCCAGCGGAGACCGATCATCTTTCACTCCTGTGGAACACCGCTCTCTGGCAACCGCTGTTCTTCATCTGGGGCGCGGCGCTGATTATCGCTCTGATCCCCCTGAAGTCGAAGCGGGAGCCTTGAGCCGACCTGGCCAGTTCGCCGCGGGTGCGGTTTACCGTGCCTCGTGCGGGCTGCGTGGCCGGGCGTCGTGGTGGAGTATCTCGCCGCGGGTGAGAGGCCCATTTCTGTGGGTACCGGTGAATCATTGGGACCAGCGGACGACGGTGGTGCCGAACGCTTGGGGGACGTGAACCGATCCGTTCCCCTTCGCGCACTCAGCCCTCAATCGGCGCTCAGCCGAATGATTGCGTAGTTGAAGCGGAGCCTGCCTGGGGATAACTCCACCGCGATACGCACGCCAGCAACGCCGGTTGCACATGAGTTAGCACGTAGAAACGCAGCAGCCGATCATGCCGGAGGCCCGGAAACAAGCGTCCTCAACCCCAGGCCTTCAACCCCTCCACGAGCTCAGCTCAGAACTGAGCCTGTTCGCGTCCGCGCGGCGGCGCTTACCCGTCCCGGCCAGGATCACGGTGGCGAGCCATTCCCCGTCCGGCCCCACCTGGGACGCGGTATCGATCTTGATGGTATCCCACCCGATCAGCGATCCGTCGAGCGCCTGGACGACGATCTTATGGTCACCAAACACCGCATCCGCGGGGATCGTCACCACGGTGTCGCCTGCAGCGTCCAGGGTGACGATACCGAGCAGCACCGGAGTGGAGTGGAGCCACACGCCGCCGGATCTAGTGGATTCTTGCCAGGTAGTCGGCGACGGCGTGCGTGTCGCCGGTATCGGTGATGAGGGCGATGTAGCCGTCTGGTCGGATGAGCACGAGCGAGCGGGGGGTCGCGTGGTACGCCTGAGCCAGATGGCCTCCGACGTCCGCGATCTCGTCGGGCCGGGTCGGGTGCTCGACGATGTGCAGCGTCCTGAGATCGGAGCCGGCAGCGTCGACCGTGGTGGTTCCCGTGAAGTCCAGGAGTGTGAAGCGTCCGCCGCTGGTCAGATCGAACAGCCGATGCTCGGCATCCGCATCGGCGAGCCGGGTCGCGTCGGGGGCGCGGTCTCCGGCGTGCAGCTCGGCGGCATCTCCTCGGTCGTCCTGCGCCAGGGCGGAGCCGCGGTAGCCGACGTCGAGCTGGATCGTGCTCGCGTCGCGGCGGGTCGATGGGCCCTGCTGCTCGAGGGCCTGCGCGAGGCGGGCGTCCGAGAACTCGAGCACGTCCGCGGCGATCGGCCGCCGCTCGGCCTCATAGCTGTCCAGCAGCGCGTCCGGGGCGCCGGCGGCGACGGCGGCGAGCTTCCAGCCGAGGTTGTGCGCGTCCTGGATGCCGGTGTTCATGCCCTGTCCGCCGGCCGGGGAGTGGACGTGTGCCGCGTCCCCGGCGAGGAGCACGCGCCCGGCACGGTAGCGGTCGGCGAGGCGGACGTTGGCGCGCCAGAGCGTGGACCACTCGGGTTCGTTCAGGCGGATGTCGGTGCGACTGCTGCGCCGCTCCAGGATCGCCTGAAGGTTCTCCAGAGCGGTCTCCGCGTTCTGCCCGGGCGTGATGCTGGCCTGGTACTGGAACAGGGCGGTGGAGGGGAGTGGGCACAGGCTGACGGCGCCTTCGGGATGCCGCCACATGTGCCAGGCGTCCCGGTCCAGTCCCTCGACGGCGAGATCGGCGACAAGCATCCGCACGCCCTCGCGCGTCTCTCCCTCGAACGCGATCCCGGACTGCTTGCGGACGATGCTGTGCCCGCCGTCGCAGCCGACGAGCCATCGCGCGATGATCGTGGCCTTCTCCCCGGCTGTGACGATCGTCGCCGACACCGCATCGTCGGACTGCTCCAGGCGCTCCAGCGTCGTGCCGAACTCGACGTCGCCGCCGAGTTCGGCCAGCCGTGACCGGAGGGCCTGCTCTACCCGCCACTGGGGCGTGATGAGGCTCGTCGTGTAGGGGATGTCCGGCCGGTTTCTCAGCGACTCCGGCTCGGCGCCGCCGAGCGTCACCGCGCCGTCGGGTCCGGTCGACTGCATCGGCATCGCCATCCGGCCGTGAGAGAGCACGCGGTCGATGATGCCGAGATCCTCGAACACCTCCAGGGTGCGCGGCTGCACGCCCTTGCCGCGAGATCCGGGCTGCGGGCCGGCGCCTGCTTCGATCAGGCGGAAGGGGATGCCCTTCCGGGCAAGCTCGCAGGCCAGAGTAAGACCGGTGGGACCGGCCCCGACGATCAGCACCATGGTCTCCGCTGGCGTCGGCGATGTCGCGTCGCTCATCTTCCATCCTCCTTTAAGAAAGTAAAACCTTTCTATAGGGTAGGCCTGGTTGCTGAGAAAGTAAAGACTGTCTATCGTCGAACCATGCCCACCGTGTCCACCGAGCCGTCGCGTCGACGTCGGCATGGCAAGCAGCTTGAGGCGGAGCTGCTTGCAGCGGCGTGGGAGGAGCTGGTCGAGGCCGGTTACGGCCGGCTCACGATGGATTCGGTGGCCCGGCGCGCGCGCACGAGTGAGCCGGTGCTGTACCGCCGGTGGGCCAACAAGGACGAGCTGGTCCTTGCCGCGATCGAGCGCCATAGAGACGCCAACCCCGTTGCGGTCCCGGACACCGGCTCCCTGCGCGGTGATCTGATCGCCTACCTGACGGCGATGAGCGAGGCGCGCGCGACCTTCTTCGCCGTCGCGGTGGCCGCCGCCTTCTCGGGCCTGCTCGCCGAGACTGGCCTGACCCCCGCCCAGGTCCGCGAAAGGGTCATGTCCGTCGAGGCGCTCCCCACCAGCCGTGACATCTACCGGCGCGCTCGCGATCGCGGCGAACTCGACCTCGGACGCATCTCGGCCGCGGTGCTGAACATGCCGTTCGAACTGGTGCGGCACGACTTGATCATGGACCTCCGGCCCCTGAAGCGCTCCCGCATCCGGGCCATCGTCGACGAACTCTTCCTGCCTCTCATCGGACTCGACGGGCGGTGAGGGCCCGCATGCTCCAACCGGAAGCATTGGAGCGCTGCTGAAATCAGCACCGAGTTCCCGACCGACGCCCTCCGTCGTTCTTCGGGAGATGAATTGCGGATTCTCGATCTCAATGGTTAGGCTAGCCTTAGTTATTGGTGGTAACTTTCCGGAGAGGCCGATATGAGACGAATCGGGGGGCGTCCCCGTCAGATCGAGATGGGGGACATCGTCCGTGTCGGCCGGGAGATCGGACTGCATCAGCTCAGCCTGAACGCCGTCGCCGCTCGGCTGGGCGTGTCCTCGACTGCCCTGTATCGGCATGTGGACGGACGGTGGGGCTTGGAGAGCCTGGTAGGTGAGAACATCCTCGCGGATCTGCAGTTGCCGGATGAGCCCTCCCAGGAGACGGCGCAGCATCTTCTGTCGTTGGGGCTTCGGCTGCGCTCGTTCATCCTGAAGCATCCGGGGTTGGCGGCGTATGTGCAGACGCTGTTCCCGCGCGGTGACAGCGGTCGGCGGCTGCTCGCTGCCGAGGTCGAGGCGCTGGGTCGGCGTGGCTACGCGGCGGATGCGGCGGTCGTGCTGTCGTCGGCGGTTGCGTCGGTCGCGATCGGCTATGCAGCCGCGGAGGACCTCCAACGGCAACGAGCCGAGGGGCGTGCGCGGCAGGAGGAGAACGCCTTGGCTGCGATGGGGGACGATCCTCGGCTGGGAAAGGCCTATTGGGGGCTCCCGGACGTGGGTGCCGACGAGTATGTGCGGCTGTGGCTGGGTGCGGCGGTGCGGGCGTTCGTGGCTGCGGCGCCTCCCGGGCGCTCTCCCGAGCAGATCAGGGCGGCACTGGATGCCGCAGGAAAGGGGCTGTGATGGCCAAGCGAGGATTCGGCGGCGTGGTGATGCGCGCCTATGGGGCGCGTGATCACGAGGCGACGGTCACAGCCACCGAGCTGATCTCACCGGGGCTTCTGCGGGTGCGCATGCACTCGGCGACGTTGCTGCGAGGCGATGTGCTGGCCCCGACCGCGGCCGTGCGGTTCTGGTTCCCCGATCATGAGGGGAAGGACTTCGAGCATCAGCGCGGGTACACCCTCTCCGAGGGTGATGAGGCTACCGGGGACTTCGCGGTCGACTTCGTGCTGCACGAGCCGGCTGGTCCCGCGTCGGCGTGGGCGAAGCGCGCCCAGCCCGGGATGACGGTGCAGGTGACGCCTTTCGGTAGCACCCGTTTCGATCTTCCTGCAGACCTGCCTGCCGGGTACCTGCTGATCGGGGATGCCGCGTCGATCCCGGCGATCAACGGGATCCTGGGGGTGGTGCCGGCAGAGGTGCCGGTTGAGGTCTACTTGGAGGAACACCAGGACACCGACCGCCTCATCCCGCTTGCCCCGCACCCGCGGGCCGCCGTGTACTGGGTGCCGCGTCGCGGGGAGGCCTCGCTCGCGGCGGCGATCGAGGCCCGCGATTGGTCGGACTGGTATGCGTGGGCAGCTCCGGAGTCGGGGTCGCTCAAGCAGCTGCGCGCTCGGCTGCGCGAGGAGCTCGGGTTCCCGCGCAGCGAGACCCATGCCCAGGCGTACTGGTATTACGGTCGCCCATTCGGATCGAATCGCTCCAAAGCCGCCCCGGAGCCGGCGCCCGTGGAACTTCCCCTCGGGCAGGCCGCCGGCGAGCCGGCCGCCGCGGAAGAGTCCACCGTCTCGAGCATGATGGCGCCGGGGGCGCGTCGAGGCTCCTGGCGGGCGCAGGCAGGCGGCCGGCTGATCTCCCCGCTTCGCGCGACCCTCGTTGTCGGCGGCGTCCTGCAGACGATCGTCACTCTCACCCAGCTCGCTCCCTTCGTGCTGTTGGTCGAATTGGCCCGCGTGCTGCTGACGGGAGCCGACAGCGGGGCCCTGTGGTCCCTCGGGATCTGGGCGGCCGTGCTCATGGGCGCGGGGGTGCTGCTGTCGTCTGCGCTGATGCTCTGGATGCATGCGGTCGACGCGCGCTTCGCCCGCGACTTGCGCGCACGGCTGCTCGCGAAGCTCGCACGGGTGCCGTTGGGCTGGTTCGACGCGCGCGGTTCGGGGCAAGTCAAGCAGCTGGTGCAGGATGACACGCTGGCGTTGCACTACCTCGTCACCCATGCCGTGCCGGACGCGGTCGCGGCGGTGGTCGCGCCGGTCTCGGTGCTGGTGTACCTGTTCGTCGTGGACTGGCGGATCGCGCTGGCTCTGCTGCTGCCGGTGCTGGCGTACGTACTCGGGATGGCGGTGATGTTGGCCCAGTCGGGGCCGAAGACGTCGCTGGCGATGAAATGGGCGGAGCGGACGAACGTCGAAGCCGGGGCGTACCTGGAGGGGCAGCCCGTGATCCGAGTCTTCGGCGGCGCTGCCGCCTCCACTTTCCGTGCACGCCTCGGGGAGTACATCGATTTCCTGCGCGACTGGCAGCAGCCGATGATCGGGCAGCGCACCTTCATCGACCTCGTCACCCGTCCCGGGACGTTCCTGCTGCTCATCGGCGCGCTCGGCACGCTGCTTGTCACGACCGGGGGCATGGATCCGGTCGCTCTTCTTCCGTTCCTGCTGCTGGGCACCACGTTCGGGGCGCGGCTGCTGGGGATCGGCTACGGCCTGGGCGGGCTGCGTACGGGGCTGATCGCGGCCCGCGATATCCAGCTCGCGCTCGACGAGCCCGAACTGGACAGCGGCCCGGGAGCGACGGGCGGTGCGCAGGAGCCGGCCGGCCGTGTCGAGTTCGACCGGGTCGGCTTTTCCTACCGGCCCGGGGTTCCGGTGCTGCAGGATGTCGACCTCATCCTGGAGCCGGGCACCGTCACAGCGCTGGTCGGACCATCCGGCTCGGGCAAGTCCACCCTCGCCGCGCTGCTGGCTCGCTTCCACGACGTCCAGACCGGAGCGATCCGTGTCGGCGGGCGGGATCTTCGCGAGCTGACCGCCGACGAACTCTACGCCAGGGTCGGGTTCGTATTCCAGCAGACGCAGCTGGTGCAGGGGACCGTGCATGAGAACATCGCCCTCGCCGACCCCGGCGCGAGCCGGGAGCAGGTGGAGGAAGCAGCACGCGCGGCACAGCTCCATGAGCGGATCATGCGGATGCCGGACGGATACGACACGGTTCTCGGTACGGATGCGGCGTTGTCGGGCGGGGAGCGTCAGCGGCTCACGATTGCACGCGCTCTCCTCGCAGACGCCCCTGTGCTCGTGCTCGATGAGGCGACCGCGTTCGCCGACCCCGAGTCCGAGTACCTGGTGCAGCGGGCGCTGAACCGGCTGACCGCCGAGCGCACTGTGCTTGTGATCGCGCACCGGCTGCACACGATCACCGGCGTGGACCGGGTCGTCGTGCTGGACCACGGCCGGATCGCCGAGGTCGGCACGCACGAGGAGCTGCTGGCACGCGACGGCCGTTACCGGCGGCTCTGGGACGCTGGCCGACCTGCGTCCGCCGTCAGCGGGAAGGAAGAACTCCGATGATCCGCTCGATGCTCGCACTATTGCCCGCAGGCAGCGCCGGTCGGGTCGCCCGGCACCTTGTGCTGACCACACTCGGCGTCATCCTGAGAGCGGCCGGGGTGGTGCTGCTCATCCCGCTGATCGCCGCACTGTTCAGCGAGGATCCCGCCGTCGCCTGGCCGTGGGCAGGGCTGCTGGCCGTGGTGACCGTCGCCGGCTGGTTCGTCGACTGGGCCGCGGCGCAGCTCGCCTATCGTCTGGGCTTCGGGATCCTCGACAATGGCCAGCGCACCCTCGCGGACCGGATCATCGGGATCCGCCTGAACTGGTTCACGGCCGAGCACACCGCCACGACTCGGCAGGCCGTGGCCACCACCGGCCCCGATCTCGTCGGCGTCATCGTCTACTTCGTCACCCCGCTGCTCAGCGCGATCCTGCTCCCGCTGGTCATCGCCCTCGTGCTGGTGCCCATCGCCTGGCAGCTCGGCGTGGCGGCCCTGGTCGGGATCGTCGTGCTGTTCGCGGCGTTCTGGGTCTCGGGACGGCTCGGGCGCGCCGCCGACCGGGCGGCCGAGCGCGCCAACACCAGCCTGACCGAGCGGGTGCTGGAGTTCGCCCGCACCCAGCAGGCGCTCCGTGCCGCGCGGCGGGTCGAACCGGCCCGCAGCCACGCCGGTGCGGCTCTGGCCACCGCGCACAACGCCACGATGAAGACGCTGCTCCTGCAGATCCCCGGTCAGCTGCTCTTCGGTCTCGCCAGCCAGCTCGCCCTCCTCGCACTCGCCGGCACAGCCGTGATACTGACCATCCAGGGTGCCCTCAGCATCCCCCAGGCGATCGCGCTCATCGTCGTGATCGTCCGCTACCTGGAATCCTTCACCGTGTTCGCAGAGCTCTCCCCCGGGCTCGAGACGGTCACCGGCACGCTGCGCCGCATCCGCGAAGTTCTCGACGCCCCGCGGGAGCCCGCGGGCGAGGCCCAGGTGGAGATCGCCGGTGCACCGCGGATCGAACTGCGCAACATCGACTTCCGGTATGGCGGCGACGCGGCCGACGGACCACGCGTGCTCGACGATCTCGATCTCGTTTTCGAGCCCGGCACGACGACCGCGATCGTCGGTCCATCCGGGTCGGGCAAGAGCACCGTTCTCGCCCTCATTGCCGGACTGCATCACCCCGACGCCGGGGCCGTGCTCGTGAACGGGCAGGAACTGCGGAGCCTCGACGTCGACGCGCGCCGTGACCTGGTCAGCGTGGTGTTCCAGCACCCCTACCTGTTCGACGGCAGCATCCGCGACAACGTGCTCGTCGGAGACGCGGACGCCGACGAGCAGCGACTGGGCGAGGCCGCCGCCCTGGCCCGGGTTGATCGTCTCGTGAGCCGGATGCCGGACGGATGGGACAGCCGGGTCGGCGAAGCCGGCGGCAGCCTCTCGGGCGGCGAACGCCAGCGCGTCTCCATCGCCCGCGCGCTCCTCAAGCCAGCACCGGTCCTGCTCGTGGACGAGGCCACGAGCGCCCTCGACACCGAGAACGAGACCGCGGTCGCCGCCGCGTTGAGCAACGACCCCATCCCGCGCACCCGCGTGATCGTCGCGCACCGACTCAGCAGCATCCGCTCCGCCGACCGCGTCGTGTTCCTGGAAGACGGCCGCGTCGTCGAAGACGGCGCCCTCCCCGAACTGCTCGCCGCCGGCGGCCGCTTCGCCGAGTTCTGGCAGCAGCAAGACGCCGCAAGCGCCTGGCGGCTCGGAACCTGACCCGCGTGCCCAACAACGCGAACATCGGGCGGCGACCACCAATGGCCCCGGCGCACTCAAATCCCGTGAACACGGGTGAAGAAATGGACGCTATCCGCCACGCGAGCGGCGACGGCCAGCCGACGGCCAGCGGCCAGGCAACAACGCTGTGTGCTGCCCCCGGCATCTGCATCCTCGCTGACACGCTGTCCTGGTTCCTACCCGCCCGCCCGACACGGACGACGACCGAGGCGCCGAACGACGAGTGTGCGCCACCTTGACCGGCGCCCTCACCGATTATCGGCGGCCTCCTCGAGCCCGGCCACGGTTGCCACGTTGGCGGGCGCTGCGTTCGGTGTAGGCGAGCAGGAGAGTCGGAATGGTTGCGATGATGGTGATCGCGAGGACCCACCAGAATGTGGTGGAGAATCCGTCAGCCTCCTCGGCCGGCGTGGTGCCGTGGTGGAGTTGACCGGTGAGGACGACGGCGAGCACGGCGGTGCCGATCGCGCCGCCGACGCGCTGGAGGATGTTGAGCTGCGGTGTCGCGTCGGGGATCTGCTCCGGCCGCAGGGCCTGGTACGCCGCGGTCATCGTCGGGAGGATCGACAGGCCGAATCCGACGCCGCGGACGACCATGACGACGCAGAGCAGCCAGTACGAGGTGCTGGTGGTCAGGAACAGGAACGGGATGGTCGCGACCGTCAGGATCGCGGCGCCCGTGAACGAGGTGATCCCGGGACCGAAGCGGTCGGTGAACGGTGCGGAGAGCAGCGCGCCGATCGCGGTCGGTGCGACCAGCAGCCCGGCGATGATCACATCCTCACCCCGGACGGTCTGGAGATACAACGGCATCAGGATCATGCCCCCGTAGTTCGCCGCACCGAGAGCGAACGTGGCGATCATTGCCGCGGTGAACTCCCGATTGGCGTACAGCCGGACATCCAGCAGCGGATGCTTCGACCGGAGGGCGTGCAGGACGAAGCCGGTCAGGGCGAGCACCCCGACCAGGAGCCCGGCGACAGCATTCGTGTCCAGGCCTCCCGCGACACCGATCTCGGCCAGGCCGTAGGTGATGCCCACGATCCCGAGGGACGCCAGGATCAGACCGAGCAGATCGAACCGTCCCGCGTCTGCGCCCTTGTCCATCGGCAGGAGTCGAAGGGCGAGCACGATGCCCACGATGCCGATGGGGACGTTGAGCCAGAAGATCGCCTGCCACCCGAGCCCGGAAATGAGCAGACCCCCGACGACAGGCCCGATTGCCGGGGCGAAGATGATCGGGATCGCCAGCAACGCGATCACCTTGCCCATCTGGCTCTTGGCGGCGTGCGCGGTCCAGATTATCGTCCCGACGGGCATGATCATCCCGCCCCCGACGCCCTGCAGCGCCCGGGCAGCGATCAGCATCTCCAGGCTCTGCGAGAACGCGCACCACACCGAACCGATGGTGAACACGACCAGCGCGGCGACATACAGCCGCGCGGCCCCGAGCCGGCGTGCCGCCCACCCCGTCACCGGGATGACGGCCGCGAGCGCGAGCAGGTAGGCGGTGATCGCCCACTGCACCGAGTCCAGCCCCGCGTGCAGGCCGCCTGCGAGGCTGTGCACGGCGACGTTGACGATCGTCGTGTCCAGGAACGACAGCGAGGCGCCGATCATCACCACGCCGATCGCGCGGCGCAGTGCCGGCGAGAACCGCTCGTTCGCGGTCTCCGTCATCCCATCGGTCATCAGCGCGCTCCTCAGGTCGGTTCACATTCGGCATTTCCAAACTAGAATGGCCGTCATGCACGTAGAGGCCAACCAGTACCCCGAAACGGCCAACCTGGTGGAGCCGGTGCTCTCGCCCGTCCTGAGCATCGACCGCGATACCGCGCAGGACCATGAGCTCCTGCATCTGCACGCACACCCGGAGCCGATGCTGACGTGGAGCTCGACCGCGACGCTGATCGGCAGCGTCGCCGGGCGTGACTGGCTGATCCCGCCCGGCTACGGTCTCTGGGTTCCCGGCGGCATCGAGCACTCCGGTGCGGTGCTGCACGCCGGCGAGATGACGACGATCACCTTCGCTCCCGACGGCAGCCCTCTCGCCTGGACCGAGCCCACCAGCTTCGCCGTCGGGTCGTTGCTAGGCGAGATCATCACCCATCTGCATCGCATCGCTCCCGACGATCCCAGCCGTTCGCCCGCGGAGGCACTCATGTTCCAGCTGCTCACCCCGCTGCCCGCGCAACATATCCACGTCACCATGCCCGCCGACCCGCGAGCTCGCGCGATCGCCGAGCTGCTCTTCGCCCACCCAGACGATCAGCGCGAGCTCACCGCCTGGGCCGACCACGTCCATGCCAGCGTCCGAACCCTGTCCCGGCTGTTCCGCGCCGAGACCGGGCTGAGCTTCGCCAGCTGGCGTACCCAGGTCCGCATCCGCGCCGCCATCCCGATGCTCGCAGACGGCACACCGGTGGCCGCCGCCGCCCGAGCAGTCGGCTACCGCAAACCCAGCGCGTTCATTGCCGCGTTCCACCGGACCACCGGTCAGACCCCTGGAACCTACCTGCCTCAGACGCGGCGGTGATCGACCCCGCATCGCCAACGGATTCGAGTGACCGCGTCCCACCGCTTTACGCGGCTCTCACCGCGCCATGCCGGACAGCTTCGCTCAGCGGTCGCTGTGGTGACTCGTTCGCGCCGGCCACCGAGTCTGAAGCGGTGACCCCTCAGCCCTCCGCACGACGTCAGCTCGTCCGGGCGGCATCCGACGAGGGGTTCATGGCCGCGAGGCCGGCGAGCGTGTTCTCCACGATGAAGCGGTAGTAGGTCTCGCGCTGGCGCGCGGCAGGTTCGCCGCCGCGGGCGAAGGGCGTGATGAAGCCCTCGGCGAGGCGCGCCAGCCCGGGGCTTGCTTCGGCTGTTCGGCGGAATTCCGCCATCATGGTCGTGTGGTCGCGGGGCCCGTCGTCCTCGTGGATGAGGCGGTCGTCGCCGATCGTGATGGTGAGCATGGCGTTATTCAGCAGCGCCGCGTAGGCCAGGCTCGCGTGGTCGCCGAATCCGCCGCGGATCAGCGCCGCGATCCCCGTGTCGACGATCGGGAGGGCCGAGGGGAAGGTCGGTCCGTGCATGAGCAGCCACTTGGCCACGCCGGGATAGGGGGCGATCACCGCGTAGCCGGATAGCAGCAGGGCCCGGAACCATTCCTCCCACTCGAGTTCGGGTGGCGGAGGAATGAGGCGGGTGAGGACGCGCTCGACGACGCCGCGGGCGATGAGATCTTTGCCTCCGACATGGTGGTAGACGACCGACGGCGCGACATTCAGGCGACGCGCGAGATCCCTGATCGACCAGCCGAGGAGGTGCGACTCCGCGGTGAGATCGGTCGCCGCATCCACGACCCGCTCCGGAGTCAGCCCGACATGAAACGGGGCTGCAACGGTCTCCGCCATGAGGACGCTCCTTTCTCACCCCGTCCAGTGTGCCGGATAAGCGACCCACCCACGTATAGAGGTTAGGGTTACCTAACCTCTAGGATGGTCGCTATCGATTAGAACACCGTTCAGTGTACACTCGATAATGATTCTCAATAAGGACCGGAAGAAAGGCGGAACACATGGCAGCGACCAACGCGGCGATGATGCCGAATATGACGGCCGGCGATCATGCGGCGGTGGAGGAGAGCTTCTTGGTCGCGGTCAAGGGCAGTCTCGCCGCCATCATCGCATTGGCCGTCCTCGGTGCGGCGAGCAGCGTGATCCCGTTCATCGCGATCGTGGAACTGGCCCGCACCCTGCTCCCGGCGATCGACGGAGCATCCGTCGACGCGGGCCGGGTCTGGGCGATCGTGCTCGTCGCAGTGGTCGCGTTGGTGGTGAGTTTCGGTGCAGCCTTCCTCTCCGGCGTCGTCGGTCACTTCGCCGATGCTGAGTTGCAGCATTCGCTGCGCCGGAGGATCATCCGCCACCTCCAGCGTCTCCCGCTGGGCTGGTTCGATCGCCGCAGCTCCGGCTCGGTGCGCAAGCTCGTCGAGAACGATGTGGTCGCGCTGCACCAACTGGTCGCGCACTCCATCCAGGACGTCCTCACCGCGATCACGGTGCCGGCGATCAGTATCGTCTACCTCTTTGTCGTGGACTGGCGGATGGCGCTGGCTGCGCTCGTCCCGCTGGTCCTGATCTTCCTTCTCTACCCGCTGATGATGCGAGGTGCCGGAGAAAAGTACATCCAGTACGACGCGGCCACGCAGGCGCTATCCGGAGCGACCGTCGAGTTCGTGCAGGGCATCGCCGTCGTCAAGCGCTTCGGACAGGTGGGGCGCAGCCACCGCCGGTATCGCGATGCGACCGGTGAGTACTCGAGGTTCGTCGGCGAGTGGACGCGCGAGACCGCAGTCGTGTTCACGATCGTGGAACTGATCGCCTCGCCGATCGTCGTCCTGGCCTGGCTTCTCGTCGCCGGTGTGTGGCTGGTCGCCAATGCCGGCGCCTCCCCGGTGGACGTGCTTCCTGGGCTTCTTCTGGGCCTGGGGCTGACCGCGCCGCTGATGAAGCTGGGCGCGTCGGGTCAGTTCCTGCGCAACGCGACGAAGGCTCAGCAGTCCCTGACCGAGTTCTTCGCCCTACCCTCCGTGACCCCGCCCGATGCGCCACAGACGCCGCAGGGCCACGATGTCGACTTCGAGGACGCCGCGTTCAGCTATGACGGGGAGCACCGCGTGCTCCACGAGGTCGCAGCGTCCTGCGCTCCCGGAACCGTCACCGCGCTCGTGGGCGCTTCCGGGTCGGGGAAGTCGACGCTCGCGAAGCTCGTCCCACGGTTCTATGACGTCGACGCCGGTGAGGTCGGGATCGGGGGCGCCGATGTGCGCCAGGTCGCGTCCGCCGAGCTCTACCGTCAAGTCGGCTTCGTCTTTCAGGACGTGCAGCTTCTGCGCGCGAGCCTGCGTGACAATATCCGTCTTACACGGCCCGATGCCTCCGATGAAGAGGTCGAGGCTGCCGCGCGCGCAGCCCAGATCCATGACCGGATCGTGCGCTTCGAGCATGGCTACGACGCGGTGGTCGGCGAGGACGCGAATCTCTCCGGCGGTGAGGCACAGCGGGTCACGATCGCCCGGGCGTTGCTCGCCGATGCGCCGATTCTCGTGCTGGACGAGGCGACCGCGTTCGCCGATCCGGACTCGGAAGCGGCGATCCAGTTGGCGCTGAGCACTCTCGCGGCTGATCGCACCGTGCTCGTGATCGCTCACCGGCTGCACACGATCGCAGGTGCCGACCAGATCCTCGTCCTCGACGCCGGTCGCATCATCGAGCGCGGCACGCATGCTGAGCTCCTCGCCGGGGGAGGCCGCTTCGCCCAGATGTGGGCCGACTACCAAGCCAACCATGCCCGCTCCCTCCCGGAAGGAGTCCAGTCGTGATCCGTCGCCTGCTGCGCTACTGCTCGCCCCGTGCCCGTCGTCTGGTGATCGCGGAGCTGAGCTTCGTGGTGGTCGCCGCTCTCCTGCAGGGCATCGCCTTTCTCCTGCTCGTGCCATTGCTGCGGGCACTGTTCCTCGGTGACCTGGAGGCGGCGTGGGGCTGGGTGGGGGCTGTCGCCGTTGCTGCCGTCGGCTACGTGCTCGCGTCGTGGTTCGCGAGCCAGATCGGGATGAAGGCCTCCACCGCCGTGCTCGACTCACTGCTGGAGCAACTCGGCGACAGTGTGGTGTCGTTGCCGGTGAGCTGGTTCTCGTCCGATCGGACGGGCCTGGTCACCGGATTGGCCACGCAGGGCGCGATGTTCGTCTCGACGATGCCCTATGCCATCCTTCGGCAGATCCTCGCCGGCTTCATCGCCCCCGGCACCGTGCTGGTCGGGATGTACTTCTTCGACTGGCGACTGGCGCTGGCGATGACCGTGATGGTGCCGATCATCGCGATCGGCTACCGCTGGCTGAGCCGCCGGATCGGCCGCGGCGACAAGGAGCATTCGGTCGCCGTCGCTGAGACCTCAAATCGGGTCGTCGAGTTCGCCCGCGCCCAGCCCGCGTTGCGCACCGCGGGCGAGGGCTCGATCGCCGACCGGCTCGTCGACCAGGCGCTCGAGAACCAGCACAAGGAGTACCGGGGCCTGCTGGTCACCGGAGGCGCAGCGATCGCGCTGTTCGCGGGGCTCGTGCAACTATCGGTCACGGTCGTTCTCGTCCTCGGAGCTTTCCTCGCCGTCGGTGGATCGATCGACATCGCAACCCTGATCGCGCTGCTCGTCCTCGGAGTGCGATTCAACGAGCCGATCGTCACCGCCGGCGACCTCGGCGGCGGCATCGCCGTCGCGAAGACCACGATCGACCGTCTCGACGAGTTCGCGGGGATCGCGCGGCTTCCCGAGCCCGAGCATCCGGCCGTACCTTCCGATTTCGGCGTCGAGTTCCAGGACGTCACTTTCGGCTACGGTGGCGACCCCGTACTGAGGGATCTCTCGTTCTCCGCTCCCGGCGGCGGGATGACGGCGATCGTGGGCCCGTCGGGTTCGGGCAAGACGACGATCACCAAGCTCATCGCCCGCTTCTACGACCCCGAGGTCGGCACCGTGCTCATCGGCGGCGTGCCGCTGCCGGAGCTCGGGACCGACGTCGTGGAGGCCGCGGTCGCTCCGGTCTTCCAGGACGTCTACCTGTTCGACGACACCATCCTGAACAACGTCTGGATCGGCAACCCCGATCTGTCCCGCGAGGAGGTCATCGCCGCCGCCACCCGCGCGCGCGTCGACGAGATCATCACGCGCCTCCCTGGCGGGTGGGATGCGCGCGTCGGGGAGGGCGGGTCGAACCTGTCGGGCGGCGAACGGCAACGGGTGTCCATCGCCCGTGCCCTGCTGAAGGATGCCCCGATCGTGCTGCTCGATGAAGCCACCAGCGCCCTCGACATCGGCAACGAGATCGCGATCGGTGACGCGATCGACTCCATCCGCTCCGGTCGCACCCTCATTGTCGTCGCCCACCGGTTGCAGACGATCATGACCGCTGACCGGATCATCATGCTCGACGGCGAAGGCAGTATCCGCGAATCCGGCGGCCACGCCGAGCTCTTGGCCCACGGCGGCGCGTACGCGCGCTACTGGAACGAGCGGGTCGACGCGGCCGGCTGGCAGCTCACCCACCACGACTGAACCACCCGACCCTTCGAAAGGACCAGACATGACCGACGACACCCTCTCGGCAGCCACCCCGGTGGCGACTGCGACTGCGGCAGAGCGTCCCCGCTTCTCGCTGACGTTCCGTGCCCGCGACTTCCTGACTATCGCGATCTTCGCTGTCATCTACATCGTGGTGATCTTCGCCGTCGCGATGGTCGGCATCATCAGCCCGCTCGTGATGGTGATCACTCTTCCCCTCGCCCCGCTGGTCGCCGGCATCCCCTACATGCTGTTCCTCAGCCGAGTGCGGCACGGCGGCATGGTCACGCTGTTCGGCATCGTGTTCGGGCTCGCCTCGATGGGCTGGGGGCACCCGTGGCAGAGCGTTCTGGTCATCGTCGGGGTCTCCCTGATCGCGGAGATCGTGCTCTTCGCCGGCCGGTACCGGTCGAGGTGGGCAGCGATCTGGGCCTACACGATCTTCTCGGCCTGGATGATCGGGCCCTGGATCCCCATGTTCCTCGACCGCGACGCCTACCTCGCTTCCCAGGGGTCGGAGTCGATGGGCAGCGAGTACGCCGCGCAGATGGACGCCCTGCTGTCCGCTCCGGTCATCCTCGGGGTGTGGGCTGCGGGGATCGTCTTCGGCTTCCTCGGCGGCTTGCTCGGCTCCGCGGTCCTGCGCAAGCACTTCGTCAAGGCGGGTCTCGCATGACAGACACGACTCTGCCCGCTGAGACCGGTACCGGTCGGCGCCTCTCGTTGCGGTTCACAGCACGCGACCTGACGGGCATAGCGATCTTCGCGGTCATCATGATCGTCGTCACCTACGCGATCGGAATGCTGGGTATCTTCTCGCCGCTGGTCTGGCTGACGATCGTCCCCATCTCGGTGCTCGTCAACGGGATCGTGTTCATGCTCTTCCTCACGCGAGTGAAACACGCCGGGATGGTGACGCTGCTCGGCATCGTCGTCGCGCTGTTCTACCTGCTGACCGGCAACACGATCTTCAGCACGATCGGGATCATCATGCTCGCAATCCTTGCCGAGGTCGTTCTCTGGGTCGGCGGCTACCGTTCTCGGTGGGCGGCGATCTGGGCCTACACGATCTTCGCGCTGAGCTTCTTCACCCCGTTCCTGCCGCTGGTCTTCGACCGGGAGAACTACCTCCGTAGCCCCAGCTTCACCACAATGGGGGAGGAATACGTCACGGGCGCCGATGCGCTCACCACGCTGCCCGTGCTGGGAGTGCTCGCGATCGGGGTCGCGGTCGCCGGGTTCCTGGGCGGGCTGCTCGGCTCCGCGGTACTCCGCAAGCATTTTGTCCGCGCCGGCCTTGCCTGAGGTCGCGGTCCCCGCCGTCGCGGTCGCACGGCGGGGACTCGATCCACGCAGCAAGATCCTTCTCGTGCTGCTCGTCAGCCTCGCCGTGATGAGCCCCGGCGGGTTGGTGTTCGTCCCGGCGGGCATCCTACTGGCGACCGTGCTCGCCATCTCGGAGCGAGCCTGGGCGCGCGTCGTGATCATCCCCGTCGCGGCGGCCGTCCTGTACGTACTCGGCTGGGTGCTACCCCAGCTCTGGGCCCATCCACTGCTCACGGTCCTCGCGATCGGCAGCGGGTACCTCATCCGCTTCGTCGCCGCGTTCGGCGCCGGCGCCCACCTCATCGCAACGACCTCGCCCACACGGCTGAGCGCGGCACTGCGCGCCTGGCATCTGCCTCGTGCGCTCTCGGTAACCCTCGCCGTGATGCTCCGGTTCTTCCCCGTGGTCGCTGCGGAATCCGCCGCGGTGCTCGATGCCATGCGGCTGCGCGGCCTCGCCGGAGCAACGGGCCTTGCCCGGCATCCGATCCTCAGCATGGAACGGTTCACCGTGCCGATGATCGCCGCGAGCCTGCGCGCCAGCGAAGACCTGTCGGCATCGGCGATCCTGCGCGGACTCGGCTCACGCCGCGTCCCGGTGTCGCTCGATCCGCCGCAGTTCGGCCGGTCCGACCTCGCCCTGGCCGTCGCCCTTTCCATCCTCGCGGCCGTGAGCCTCCTGCTCCCCAACCCCCTGACGATGGTGATCGCATGATCGAGATATCGAGCGTCTCCTGGACCTACCCCCACGCCGAGACCCCCGCGCTGCGCGACCTCGACCTCACGGTCGCCTCCGGAGAGTTCCTCGTCCTGTGCGGCGCCTCCGGATCCGGCAAGTCGACGGCCCTGCGACTCATGAACGGCCTCGTGCCGCAGTTCCACGACGACGGGATCCTCACCGGCACCGTCACCGTCGAGGGGATGATCACCACCGGTGTCGAGCTCGACGCCCTCGGCCTGGTCACCGGCACTGTGCTGCAGCATCCCCGTCGGCAGTTCTTCACCGACTCCGCACGTGAGGAGACGGCGTTCGCAATGGAGAACTTCGGCTTTCCCCGTGAGCACATCCGCACCCGCGTCCAGGAGAAGGTCACCGAGCTCGCGCGATGGGTGCCGGTGAGCCAGCGGCTCCGGGGGCTGTCCGGCGGGCAGCAGCAGCAGGTCGCGATCGCCGCCGCCACCGCCCACGATCCGCGCATCCTCCTGCTGGACGAGCCGAGCTCCAACCTGTCCGCCGACGCCGTGCACCGACTCGCCGGCACCCTCGCGGGACTCAAGACCGCCGGGGTGACGATCGTCGTCGCCGAACACCGGCTGCGCTATCTGCAGGACCTCTTCGATCGTGTCGTGGTCATGCGGGACGGCACCATCGACAAGGAATGGACCGCAGCACAGTTCCGCGCCGTCCCTGACGATCTGCTCGCGGACGAGGGCCTGCGCGGGGACATCCGGCCGCCCGTCATTCCCATCCTTGCCGCCGCCGGCGGCAGCATCGCGCACTCCGTCCCGAACGAGCAGGCCCCCACCGCGACGCTGCACCTGGACGGCATCCGCTGCCGGCTCGGCGGCCGCAGCGTTCTCGACATCGACAAGGTGGCATTCACCGCGGGCGAGGTCACCGCGATCCGCGGCGTCAACGGCGCAGGCAAGTCCACCCTCGCCCGCATCGTCACCGGCCTGCAGACATCCGCCGGCACCATCCAGCTCGACGGGCGGACGCTGACCCGCCGTGCACGGCAACGGGCGAGCGCGATCGTGATGCAGGACGTGCAACGACAACTGTTCACCGACAGTGTCCAGGCCGAGATCGACCTCGCGTCCACAGACGCCCCCGGATCGCCCGATACCGCCGCGGTACTCGAGGCTCTCGACCTCGCCCCTCTGGCCGAACGGCACCCGCTGGCGTTGTCTGGTGGGCAGCAGCAGCGGGTCGTCGTCGCCGCCGCCCGCGTCGCCGGGCGCCGCATCGTCATCTTCGACGAGCCCAGCTCCGGCGTCGACCGTCGACATCTGCAGTCCATCTCCGACCAGATCCGGCAGGTCGCCGCGGACGGCGCCGTCGTGCTGCTCATCAGCCACGACGACGACCTGCTGGCCCTTGCCGCCGATCGACAACTCACCCTCACTCCCGTGGCCCAGGAGCACGGCGCGAGCACCGTCCCCGCTGCTGCCATGACACGATCGCTCAAGGAGACCGGATGACCGCCCCAACCCCACTTCCCACGTCGGAGACCGTCGTGTCCCGCCCGCAGACCCCGCTGCTGCTGGGCGCGGTGCTGCTCGTCTACCTGGGACAGATGACCCTCAACCCGATCATCGCACCCCTGTCCCGAGAGGTCGGACTGGCCGAATGGCAGATCGGGGTCACCATCAGCTCCGCCGCGCTCATGCTCGTACTCACCAGCCAGTTCTGGGGCCGCCGCTCCCAGTCCTGGGGGCGCAAGCCCGTCCTCGTCGCCGCCTTCGCCCTGGCCACGGTCACGATGATCCTGTTCGCCCTGGTGGCCTGGGCCGGCATGACCGGTCTCGTCACAGGGGTTGCACTGTTCGTGCTGTTCGTCCTGTTCCGCGGGATTGGCTTCGGCGCCGCGATCGCCGCTGTGCCACCGACCGCCCAGGCGTACATCGCCGACGTCACGACCGACGAAACCGCCAGGGTGAAGGGCATGGCCGGCGTCGGCGCGGTACAGGGCATCGCGATGGTCGGCGGCTCCGTCATCGGCGGCCTGCTGTCCGCCTTCGGCCTCCTCACCCCGCTCATCGCCGTGCCCGTGCTCCTGGTGGCCGGGCTCGTCCTCATCACGGTGCGTCTGCGCCGTGAGCAGCGCCACGAACTCATCGCAGAACCTGCGCGGGTGCGCCCGTTCGACCCACGCGTGTGGCCGTTCCTGCTGGCCGGGTTCGGCATGTTCACCGCCCTCGGATTCATCCAAGTCATCACCGGGTTCATCGTCCAGGACCGCCTCGGACTCGACGCCCAGACCACCGGCCTGGTCACCGGCGGTGCTCTCCTCGCGGCAGGCGTCGGGATGATCCTCGCCCAGGCCGTCATCGTGCCCCGCAGCGGCTGGACCCCGCCCACCCTGCTCCGCGTCGGCGGGACCATCGCACTGGCAGGTTTCCTCCTGCTCATCATGGACGCCGGCCCCGTCCCGCTGTTCAGTTCGATCCTGATCATCGGCCTGGGCCTGGGGATCGCAATGCCCGGCTACACCGCCGGGCCCACACTCCTGGTGAACCGTGAGGAACAGGGCGGGCTGGCCGGGTTGATCAGCGCAACCACCGGGCTCACCTTCGTCATCGCCCCCACCGCCGGCACCGCCCTCTACGGGACATGGGCGCTCCTGCCGATCATCGTCGGCGCCGCCATCATGGCGATCATCGTCCTCTTCGTGTTTCTCCATCCACGGTTCCGGCGCATGCCCGCCGACCCGGACCCGGAGAAGCGGTAGCAGCCGATTGGCGAGAGGCTCTCACTCCACTCGCCCGCGCGGGCTGTTGATGCGAACTGGTTCAGCGTGTATCCGCCGACAGCACCAGAAGGCGACCTGAGCCCTGCCCGAACTGTGAGGCACCTGCGGTTCGTGCTGCTGGAGCTCTATCTGCAGGCGATCAAAGTGTTCCCGAACTGCAGCACTATGCGGCCACAGCAGTCATGGGTGCCGCGTCGACACCAGCTGTGGGATATCGGCTGAAGTCCCGCAGGATCGAAGCCGTCTTCCGTCGCGCTGGTCGCCGCAACGATCCTGCTCTGCTTGAGCGGATACGCGCCGATCTCCGCGCACCCGCACCACGACAGAGCAGGAGGGTCGAAACTGTCCTGGGCACCGTCGGCACGGGGCTGCTGAGAATCCTTGAAGCGATGCGCGACACCGTCGAAGGACTCGAACGGGCTCTCACCGCGGAGCTCGCGCAACATCCCCTCGCACCCATCCATCCGCACCCGGTATCGGTGCCGTGCCTGTAGCGCGGATCCTCGCGGAGATCGGCGATGGCACCGACCGGTTCACCACGACCGCGGTAATGAGAGTGGAGCACGATTTGCGGGACCGCGGGTCTTGTCCGGACGGCGAAGGGTGCTGTTGTGACGCGCCAGCCCTCGGCAGGGGGAGCCATGCGCAACCTCGCGGACTCAACTCGCACACACGATGCGGTTGCAAGTTGACGAATCTACACATGATCACCCGGTTGATAATGAGTATCATTCTCAATATGTCTACTGTGATGGCTCGCCTCCAGTTCCGCACGTTGCTCATGGCGCGCGCCAGCATCTGGATCGCCGGGGCGATCACCGCTGTCGCGCTGCCCATGGCGGTCTATCAGCGCACGGGGCGAGCGGACCTGGCCGCCCTGCTGGCCGGCTTCATCGTGACGCCTTACATCGTCGTGGGGCTGTTTGCTGGAGCGCTGGCTGACCGCCACCGGATACGGAGCGTTGCCTTGCTGACGACGTCGGCATGCGCGCTGGCGTTCGGATCGATCCCCGTCGCTCAGATGCTCGGTGTATTGACGACGCCGCATCTGTTCGTATCGGCGCTCGTAGCGAACACCGCGCTGGTGTTCTTCGACGCGGCGATGTTCGCAGCTCTCCCGGCCATCGTCGGACGGGACCGGATTGCCGAGGCGTTCGCTTCGATGACGGCCGTCTCGACGGTGATCGGGCTGGGAGGGCCGGCATTGGGCGGGCTGATCGCCGGCTGGTGGTCGCCGGAGTACACGTTGACGATCTCGGCTGTGATGTTCGTCGTTTCCGCCGTGGTCTTCCTGATCCTCGACGAGCCCGTGCGGGAGCTGTCGCATCGTGAGACGACAATCCTTCGCGATATCGGCGCGGGACTCGGATTCATCGTCCGGAACCGGATCGTGCGCTCTCTGACCTTGCTGGGATTGGGGAACTCGATCGCCGAAGGCGTATTGAGCGGGCTGGTGGTCGTCACGGTCTCGGAGTGGTTCGGCATGACGTTGGACGGGCCGTATCTGGGATTCGCGTACTCGGCGATGACGGTCGGCGGGTTCCTCGGCGCGCTGATTCTCCCGCGTCTGGGCCGTCGTGTGCGTATCGGCACCATCACGACGCTCGGGCTGATCGTCGCGGCGGGCGGCCTGGCTGCGTGGAGCCAGCAGCCGTTGTACTGGATCGGTTTGGTCGCGCTCGTGGTCTATCAGATCGGTGCGACGGTCGTCATCCTCAACGGCGTGACCGAGCGTGCGCGGGTTACGCCGGACTATCTGCAGGGGCGAGTCAACACCACAGCCCGGATGTTCGCATGGGGAGGGCAGCCCGTGGGCGCCTATCTCGCTGCGGCCCTCGTCGGCACGATCGGTATCGCCGGCACCCAGCGGGTGGGCATCGTCATCCTCATCGTCACTGCGGGCATCGCCGCTTTCGCGCTCCGCGGTCTGCGACGAGAAGAGCCGTCGAACTGACTCATCAGCGGGCGGACCGCATGGAAGGAGAGGGAATGAATGCTCCCAGCATCGCCGACGTGCCGGCACCGTGGCGAGCACTGGTGCAGGAAGTGCCGCCTGCGTCACGGTGGACGGAGATCGCCGAATCATCCCGCGGGTCGCCGGCGCGCTCGGCGTACGAGGTGGCGGCCCCAGCGCAGGCGCTGATCGCGAACCTCGATGACCGTGCTGCGCTGGAGGACTGTATCGACGTGATGGCGCTGCCCGCGGGAGCACGGGTCCTCGACGCGGCCTGTGGCCCCGGGGTCTCGAGCGCGCTGCTTGCGGGTCGCGGACACAAGGTCGTCGCGGTCGACCGCGACCAGCGGATGGCCGCGTTGGCCTGCGAAGTAGGGCAGAGCGGGGCGTCAGCGTCATCGCCGCAGACCTGTCGGAACCGCTGCCTTTCGCTTCGGCGGAGTTCGATGCCGCCGTACTCGGAGACTGCTGGGACACCCGTTTCATGCCTGAGCTCACGCGCGTCGTGCGCACCGGGGGTTCGATCTGGGTGCGCCTGAGCAACATTCTCGCCCCCATCGGCTCCGGGGAGGATCTTGCTTGGGAGGCACGGTCATGGTCGGCGCTGAACGCCGGCTACCGGCGGGCCTTCGGTCCCGACAGCGCCCGATTCCTCTCTACGCTTCTGGCCGAGGGCTTCGATACCGCCGGAACCGTTCTGCGCCAGTCGACAGGCCGCCCCGGGGCCCTCACTGGCCTGCGACGCGCCCTGGACTTCGTGCTCTGGGAATCCCGCTTTCTTCAAGACGAACTCGACCCGGGGGAGTGGCGCCGGGTGCTCGAGGACTGGGACCCGGCTTCCGCTTCCCCGTGGTGGAGCAGGGATCACCCCCTCACGGTGCGAGCCTTCACCCTCTGGCGGCACACGGTCCGGCGGTGACGCCACTGCTCACAAGGCCGTTCAGTTGTGAGGCGAGGAATCTCTCCCCTAAGATAAAGATAATCATTCTCAATAAGCGGATGTCTGCTTGCCTCTACCCGAACTGGAAAGGTCCATACATATGCTCACTTCGACCCGTCTGCGAGGTGGCGCCCTGGTGGGTGTCCTCGCGCTTGCGGGTGGTTTGGCTCTCCCGACGGCTGCTTTCGCCGCCGAGGCTCCTGATGTCAAGGATGATCCGATCCACCTCGATACCGGGCATATCGATGCCT
Organism: Microbacterium sp. JB110; assembly: GCF_003335195.1. Lineage (NCBI taxonomy): Bacteria > Bacillati > Actinomycetota > Actinomycetes > Micrococcales > Microbacteriaceae > Microbacterium > Microbacterium sp. JB110. Next base: position 166,209 of record NZ_QPGM01000003.1, read on the forward strand.
TCAACCTCGTCCTGAACGAGGACGACACTGCCCGTCTCGTCCTCAAGGAGGACGTGACCGGGTCGCATGTGCTGCGCACGCCGGAGTCGGTGACGCTCGCGGTGAAGAGCCAGGCCTTCTCGACCAACCTCCCCAGCGCAGGGGTGCCCGAGGGTGCACCGACGGAGCTGTACCACCTTCCGCTGACGCAGGACCATGAGCTCATCTGGCCGGGCTGGGACAGCCAGTCGGTCGGATCGGTCTACGGCAGCCAGGCGAAGGTCGACATCGACGTGACAGCCGTGGACGGCCCGGGTGAGGTGTTCCTGTGGACGACCGGTCAGTGGGGCGGCGTGGCACCGCTGCTGACCGAGGGGTGGACGTTCCCGGGAACCATCCACCAGGACTTCCTGGCGCATGTGCACGCCAACTGGGGCTTCACCCAGCCCGGCACCTACACGCTGACGGCGCACGCTGACGTCACCAGCGCCGACGGCACCCAGACGTCGACGAGCAACGAGGCGACCTACACCTTCGTCGTGGCTCCGGTCCCGACGGCGCTGTCCGTCTCCGGCGCCGAGGACGAGGTCGCACCGGGCGCCGAGGTCACGCTCACGGCCGCCTCGTCGCCCGCTGAGTCGACGTTCTCGACCTACGCCTGGCAGACGCGCGCATCGGCAGAAGCCGAGTGGACGACCGTGGACGGGGCAGCGACGTCGACGCTGACGGTCGACGCCGTCGCCGGTGCCCAGTACCGCGCGACGGTCTCCGGTGGGAAGGACTACGCCAGCGGCTCCGCTCAGCCGATCGTCGTGGAATCGGATCCGGTCACCATCTCCACCACAGGAGAGGATCCGGTGGAACAGACGATCTCCATCGCCCCGCTCGCCGACCACTATCACAGCGGCTCGCCGATCGATCTTCAGATCGTCGCCGGCCCGGCCGTGGAGGACGGCGCCTACCGCTGGTACCTGCAGCGCGTCGATCAGGACCAGCCGGTCCTGATCGACGGCGCAACCGGCGACAGCCACCGTATCCCTGCTGCCGAACAGGCGTTGAACGGCGCCACGGTCACCGCGCAGCTCGTCGGTGAGGATGGCACGGCGCTGGCCACGTCCGAGGCCGTCACCATCGAGGTCGACGATCACGGCGCCGCACCGCTGCAGAAGGTCTCCGTCGGCGGCATCGCCGACCATTACCACACCGGCGACACGGCGACGCTGACCGCGTCGGTCACTCCGACCTCCGTGCTGAGCCGCTTCGAGTGGTACGTGCAGAAGGAGGGCGAGACCGCGCCGGTCCTCGTCGAGGGCGAGAACGACGCGACCTACTCCTTCTCCGTCACCGAGGACCTCGCCGGAGCGGCAGTGATCGCCACACTCACCTACGACAACGGTAACAGCTACGTGGAATCCGCCCCCGTCATCGTGAAGCTCGACGATCACGGGCACGAGGTGCCGGACACCGACCTGACGATCTCGACGAACCGCGATGCGGACGACTACTGGGTCGGGCAGACGGCGACGCTGACGGCAGAGCAGTCCACCCCGACGGGCCTGACCGAGCACCAGTGGCTCGTGAAGCTTCCCGGCGCTGACGGCTTCGCCGCCGTGGATGGCCAGACCGCCGCCGAGTACTCGTTCAAGCCCACGCTCCCCAACAGCGGCGTTCAGGTGAAGGTCCAGCTCCTGCACGACGGTGAGGTGCACGCCGAGTCGGCGCCGATCACCATCACGACGCAGCAGCGTGAGCCCGTCACGACTCTCACGGTGACCGCCGACAAGGAGTCGTACGCTGCCGGTGAGACCGCTCAGCTGACGAGCACGCAGAACCCGCAGACGGACGAGTCCCACTACCACTGGTATGTGAAGCGCACAGGCGCCTCGGACTTCGTCTGGGTCGACCAGTCCCGCGACAAGGATCTCGCCTACCCGGTCACCGCCGAGGACGACGGCGCGCAGCTCGTGCTGCGCCTGTTCGACGACACCCACGCGATGATCGCCGAATCCGAGCCGCACACACTGGCCGTCGCCACCGGCGGCACGCACCCGCAGCCGATCACCGAGCTGAGCATCGATGGTCTTGCCGCCGGCTACCACGTCGGTGAGACCGCGACGCTCACGGCGGTGCAGAACCCGGCGACGGACGAGGACCACTACCACTGGTTCATCCAGCGCTCGGGCGATGCGGACTTCTCCGTGATCTCCGGTGCCGGCGAGGCGACGCTCACCCATGAGGTCGCCGAGGCGGATGCCGGCGCGCAGATCGTCGCGAAGCTGTACGACCATGACCACACTCTGGTCGCGGAGTCCGCTCCGGTGACGCTGACCGTGCTTCCGGGCGACCCCAAGCCCGCCACGGCGCCGTCCGCGCAGACGGAGGATGCGCTCGACGGCGTGGATGAGGGCGGCATCACCGCGTCCACGACCACTCCCACGGCCGGGCAGGTCATCACCGTCCAGGTCGGGGAGGGAGCGGAGCACGCAGGCGAGTGGGTGGCTGCATGGCTGTTCTCCGACCCGGTGCTGCTGGGCGGCGACTGGGTCCAGGTCGGCGCGGACGGCACGATCGCGGTCACGATCCCGGCGGACACGACCGCGGAGGCTCACCGGCTCGCCGTGTTCGACGCGGACGGTCAGCTGATCGGCTGGCAGCAGTTGCAGGTCGCCGCCGCCACCAGCGACCCCGGTACCGGTGCGGGACCGGCCGGTCTGCCCAGTACGGGTGGGGAGATCAACGGCATCGTGCTCGGCACGGCCGGCATGCTCCTGGTCGCCGGCATGATCCTGCTCCTGGCGCGTCGCCGCCGCGGAGCAGACGGGATCGTCTCCGAGTAGGGATCCCGGGGCGGTGACGGGAGGGCTTCCCCGTCACCGCCCCCTCTTGTCTGCATGCGATGCCTCGGCATCCGGAAAGGAACACGTGTCGCCCCCTCGCACCGTCGGCATCGCCGTCTCGATCGTCCTGGCGATGGCCGCGTCGGGATGCGCCAGTGCCTCCCCGGCAGAACCGGACGACGGTCGTGTCCGCGTCGTGACCACGACAGGTATCCTCGCCGACCTCGCACAGCACGTCGCCGGGGATCGGGCAGAGGTGATCTCGCTCGTGCCGGAGGGCGGAGACCCGCACAGCTACGAGCCGTCGCTGCGCGACGTGCGCGATATCGTCTACGCCGATGTGGCCTTCTCCAACTACCTGATGCTCGAGGAGCAGAACCTCATCAAGGCGCTGGACACGAACCTGCCCGACGGGGTCCCGAACATCTCCCTGGCCGAGGAGGCCGTCAAATACGCCGCGGAGATCATCCCCCTCGTCGAGGACGTGTCCCTGGACACGATCTGGCTCGGCCTGCGGGTGAAAGGAGACGGTGCCGAGCTGGGCGCGACCCGCTCCTCCGACATCCTGCTCTCCGCCACCGGCATGGAAGGGCCGGGAGATCTGATCGCCTACCTCACCGGAAGCTTCGGCGACGTCGACGTCTACTTCGACTCCTCCGACGGCTTCGACGCCGCCGGAGGGTACCGCGACGACACGGTGATCCTTCCCCCCGACGCGCACACGCACCTGAGCTGGGCGTTCACACAGCCGGGAATCTACACACTGGACCTGCAGGCGAAACTGCAGGTCGCTCTGGACCAGCAGCCCCTCGACATCGCCACCGGGAAGGTCACCTTCGCCGTCGGCGTCGACCCGTACACGGTGCCGGGCACATCCGATCCCACAGTGCTGAACGGCGGCCACTCCGACATCACGCTCGACCTGGACGAGGCAGGGTTCGAGGTCCTGCTGGATCACGAGCACGGCTCCGCAGACGTGCACCAGGAATTCTTCCCCCTCGATGATGTGGTCGTGGAGGTGCCCAACAAGGCCCTGCACGAGATCCCCGGTGATCCCGCCTACCGGTTCCTGGGACGTGCAGGAGAGGCGATCTACCAGCTTCCGCAGGCGGTGCTCGGCAAGCACGTGCACGGGGAGATTGACCCGCACCTGTGGCAGAACGTCCGCAACGCCATGTCCTACACCGAGATCATCCGCGACACCCTCATCGAGGTCGATCCGGCCGGCGCCGCCGACTACACGAAGAACGCCGCAGCCTACCTCCAGGAGCTCAGCGCACTGGACACCGAGGTGCGCGACACGATCGCCGAGATCCCTCGATCGCAGCGCACGCTCGTGACCACGCACGATGCGTTCGGCTACCTCGCGCAGGCCTACGACCTCGATATCTCCGGCTTCGTCACCCCGAACCCCGCGGTCGAGCCGTCGCTGGCCGAGCGGAAACGTCTGACCGAGACCATCCGCAACCTGCACGTCCCCGCCGTGTTCCTCGAACCCAACCTCGCCGCACGCTCCTCCACACTCGTCGAAGTGGCGAAGGACCAGGGGGTCGAGGTCTGCACCATCTACGGCGATGCCTTCAGCGAGACCGTGACCACCTATATCGACATGATGCGCTTCAACGCACGATCCATCCGCGACTGCCTGGGCACGCCCGAAGGAGAACAATGACCACCCGCAGCATCCGCCGCCCGCTCACCATGGCCTCCGCACTCATCCTGGCCGGACTCGCCGTGCTCGCGCCCGTGGCCGCCTCGGCAGAAGGCGACGACGATCTCGATCAGACGATCGACCCGAACCAGACGCAGGGGACAGGACAGGTCGTGCTCGACCAGGGGCACGTGGACTTCGGCCCCACGCTGAGCACGGGGGAGTGGATCGTCCAGATCCACGACGACACCGCACGACCCTCCTATTGGCGCCATCTCGACGACGTGGTCCTCAAGGTCGCCGACGCGGCCATCCTCCCCATCCCCGACGCAGAGGCGTACCGCTTCCTCGGACAGGAACCCGGCACCGAGGTGTGGGTGGTGCCGCAGACCCAGAATCCCGACGTCGTCTGGGCGGGGTGGAACACCCAGGAACCGAACGTGATCGAGTCACTGAACCTGGGGACGACCCTCAGCGTCCTGGGGATGGAAGGACCGGGCGATGTCGTGGTCTACCTGCAGAGCGGGAACTTCGGCGACCCGCAACCGCTGTGGTCGTCATTGGAGCCCTTCCCGCAGCAGTCGTGGATCGAGGTGAACCAGCACACCCACGCCAACTGGGTCTTCAGCGAACCGGGGATCTACCTCGTCGAACTCCAGTTCGATGCGGAGCTGAACATCGGCGAGTCCGTCTCCGCACGCGACACCCTGCGCTTCGCCGTCGGCGACGCCACGGATGCCGAGGAGGCATTCGGCATGGAGTTCGACCAGTCCGTCATCGCAGAGACCGCCGCCCCGGATTCGTCCGATGACACCGCCGGTCCGGCCGCAGACGGCGATCAGGACGGCGACGGCACGTTCGCCACTCTCATCTGGGGTGTGGTCGGAGTGGTCGCTGTCGTGCTCGTGATGGCGATCATCGTGGTCGTCACCGCATCTCGTCGGGCGAAGGCCCGCGCCCTCGCCGCCCGAAATGTGAAGGAACCGACCGAATGAGTGCCCTCGACGTCACCGACCTGACCGTCCACCTGGGCGGCAGGCGCGTCCTGCACGACATCGACCTGAGCGTCGAGACCGGTGAGTTCGTCGGTCTGATCGGACCGAACGGGGCAGGCAAGACCACTCTGCTGCGCTCTATCCTCGGCTTGATCCGCACCGAGAACGGCCGCGTCGACGTCGATGGCAGCACCGGCGCACAGGCGCGCTCCAGGATCGGCTACGTACCGCAGCGTCACGAGTTCGCCTGGGACTTCCCCATCAGCGTCGAGGATGCCGTGATGACCGGCCGGATCCGGCGGATCGGATGGCTGCGCCGGCCCGGGGTAGCGGACTTCGACGCCGTGGCCGAGGCCCTCGAACGTGTCCACATGGACCACCTCAGAGCGCGGCCGGTCGGCGAGCTCTCCGGCGGACAGCGCCAACGCGTCCTCGTCGCCCGCGCACTCGCGCTGCGTCCACGGCTGCTGCTGCTGGACGAGCCGTTCACCGGTCTCGACATGCCCACCCAGGAGCTGCTCATCGAGCTCTTCCGAGACCTCGCCGCCGAGGACAAGGCCGTGCTGATGACGACCCACGACCTGGTCGGCGCCCTGCACGAATGCTCCCGCCTGTGCCTGATCAACCGCACCATCATCGCCGACGGCACAGCGTCGACCCTCAACGACCCCGAGATCTGGATGCGCGCCTTCGACGTGAAAGCCACCAACCCGCTGCTGAAGACCCTGGGGGTGTCGGCCTGATGCTCTCTCCCATTGACTTCATCCAGGACCTGCTCAACCCCGACCTGGGCTTCCTTCCCAAGGCACTGATCATCGCCGTGATGTCCAGCATCGTCTGCGGAGTGATCGGATGCTACGTGGTGCTGCGCGGTATGGCGTTCATCGGCGACGCCGTCGCCCATGCCGTCTTCCCCGGGCTCGCCGTCGCCTTCGTCATCCAGGGCAACCTGGTCCTCGGCGGCGCCGTCGCCGGCGTCCTGACGGCGATCCTCGTCGCCGTGTTCTCTCAGAACCGGCGCATCAAGGAGGACTCCATCATCGGGGTCTTCTTCGTCGCCGCCTTCGCTCTCGGCATCGTCGTCATCTCCCAGGCACCCGGATACGCCGGCTCTCTGCAGCAGTTCCTCTTCGGCTCCATCACCGGCATCCCCGACGAGGACATCTACACCGTCGCGATCACCGGCATCCTCCTGCTGCTGACGGTTTTCCTGTTCCACAAGGAGTTCGTCGCGGTCACCCTCGACCGCGAGATGGCACGCTCCACCGGCATCCCCGTCTTCGTCCTGGACCTCGTGCTCTACGTCATGGTCGCGATCGCGATCGTCATCTCCATCCAGACCATCGGCAACATCCTCGTCCTGGCTCTGCTGATCACCCCGGCCGCAGCGGCACGGCTGCTCACCGACCGGCTCGGGCTGATGATGCTCCTCGCCCCGATCATCGGCGGGTCCTCCGCCCTCGTCGGCCTCTACGTCTCGTGGAGCTTCGATCTCCCCGTCGGCGGCATGATCGTGCTCATCGCCACAGCCGTCTTCCTTCTCGCCTGGTTCTTCGCACCCCGGCACGGACTGCTGATGAACTACCTCCGCCGCCGCGCACAACCGGTCGAGACCGCCTCACCGTCGCCGACACCGGGACCCCGCCGGGAGGCCGCAGATTCCTCTGCACCGCACGTTGAAGAGAGTGTTCTCCGATGACCATCCTGCATCCGGCCCCACGACACCGCACCCGGGCGACCGGCGTAGCCGCATTGCTCGCACTGGCACTGACCGCGCTGACTCCGCTGAGCGCCAGCGCCGCAGCAGAACTGCCCGCTGCCGGCGCGACCCTCGCCCAGATCGCCCCTGGCGCCGACGGATCGCTCGAACTGGGCATTGCCGATACCAACGGGCAACCGGTGCTCTCAGACACGATGATCACCGTCGACGGCACGGCACGGTTCACCGCCCACTTGGACACCTCCGCCATGGATGCCACCGCGGGCACCGTGCAGCTCCGGTGGAGCGAGATCGTCCTCCCGGGCGGAGTAGCCGCCGACAACTCGGGCTCGACGACGCCGCAGGCCGTGGTCACCTCGGAGGACGGCAGCGCGTGGTTGTTGGGCACGGCGACGGACGCGCCTGAGCACGCGCCACTCGATGCGGGCGCCACCACTCCTACATCGTGGTATTTCACGGCACCGGGCGACTACTCTCTGACGGCCACGGCAACGCTGGTCGATACCGAGGGGACGGTCGTGGGCGAGAGCGCGCCGACCACGATGCTGTTCCGAGTCACCGACCCGCTCCCACACGCGCCAGCACCGGCCCCCGAGCCGGAACCGCAGACGAATACCGATCCAGAAGCCGGAGCCGAGGCCGAGGTCACCCCCGACGCCGACGGCGCGGGGGAGCAGGACACCCCCGCGCTGGGAGACGCCGATGTCAAAGATGACGCGGAGGACATCCCCGAACCCGAGGGCCAGTCCGACCAACCTGCGCCGCCGAGCCAGGAGAAGACCATCGTCGGCGCCGTCCACACCGACGCGGTCTCCGCATATGTCGACAACGGCACCCTCGTGCTGCAGTCCAAGGCGGACATGGACGTCGACGGAGACGGTCAGATCGATCTCGGCAGCCGCCTCGAGACCCGGCGTCTGCTCTTCCACGTCAACGACAAGGCGAAGCAGACATTTCCCGGTGGGCCAGGATATGAGTTCCTCGGCGCACCGGGGAGCACCATTTGGATGGCGCCGCAGACGCAGGACCACGACATCATCTGGCCCGGCTTCAGCACGGAAGATCCCAGCCTGCGCGCCGCCGTCGACCCTAACGCACGCCTTACCGTGACGCTCGACACGGTCACCGGCCCCGGCGACGTCGAAGTGTTCCAGAACGGGCCATCCCGGGTGTTCAGTTCCAAGGACCAGCTGACGCCCTGGACCCTCGGTGTTCCCCAGCACACCCACATGAACTGGGTGTTCACCAAGGCCGGCACCTACACGCTGACCTTCTCGATGACCGGGAAGGTCGATGGCCGTCAGCAGACGGCGACGAACGACTACGTCTTCGTCGTCGGGGATCTCGATGCGCACACGCAGTCCTCCTCGGTCACGCTGCGCAGCTCGACGAAGGACCTCGACGCCGGCGAGGCGATCCTGCTGACCAGCGAGGTCAGCCCCGCAGATGCTGTCGGCGCCGTGCAGTTCCGAGACGAGAAGAGCAACTCGATTCTCGGGCACACCCCCGTGAAAGACGGGAAAGCAGAATTCCGGACCGATTCTCTCACCCCCGGCGGGCACAGGATCGTTGCCGAGTTCATCCCCACCTGGAAGGACGACGTCACTGCCTCGCAGTCCACACCTGTCACCCTCACCGTCGCCGGCGAGGACACGCCCAAACCGGAGCACGACGACACCATCCCCGTCGACGATACGGAACTGGCCGGGGTGAAGCCCGCGACGAGCGTGAAGGTCACCAACGCCAAGAAGGAGGTCGCGCCCGCACCCGACGGCTCCCTCGCCGTGGCAGTGGACGAGCCGCACTTCGGAGAATGGGTCTCGGCGTGGAGCCATGACCCAAAGCCGGTCTGGCTCGGGTGGGTGCAAGCCGACCTCAAAGGCGCATTCTCGATCGACGTCCCCCAACAGATCGCCCCCGGCACGCATCGGCTCGTCCTCAAGAGCGTCGATGACGAACTGATCGGCTGGGACAACTTCACCGTCGTCGCCCCCGACAGCGGCGGCAACCCCGGTGGAGGCGGCAACCCCGGAGGCGGGGGGAGCAACCCCGGGGGTGGAAGCAGCAACCCCGGCAGCGGTGGGAGCACTCCGGGCGGGGGCGGCAGCAAGCCGCCGCCCAAAGCACCGGGCCAGCAATGCGCCCCGGGCGTCACACTCGACCACGGGCACATCGACGCGTTCTACGTGTCCGCCGCCAACGGCAAGGCCGTCCTGCAACTTCTCGAGGACGTCACCGGCCACCGGGTGATCCGCGAAGCCGAGACCGTCCTACTCAAGGTCAAGGAATCCGCCTATCGCGGCAACATCCCCGGCGGGACGCCCGGGGCGCCATCGGGATACGTGCTCCCGCTGACCCAGGATCCCGCCCTCATCTGGCCCGGCTGGGAGACATTCAGCACGGCCGGAAGCGGATACACCGACGTGTCGATCAACATCACCGGCGTCAACGGCCCCGGGCGCGCGTACATGTACACGCAGGGATCGTTCGGTGACTTCAGACCGCTCCTCACCCATGGCGGATACAGCTTCCCCGGCACCATCCGAGAAGCCGAACCTGCGCACACGCACGCACAGTGGGTGTTCTCGCAAAAAGGCGTCTACAAGCTGACCGTGCACGCCGTGGCAACCAACCCGAAGACGGGCTCATCCATCCGCACGGCGGCGCACACGTACGTGTTCCAGGTCGGCGACGTGCCGCTCGGCGATGCCTTCTGCGGCCTGCGGTCCGCGGATGCCAGCACGGCGGCCGCCGTCAACGCGGCCGTGCACCAGTCGACGGCCGACGCCGTCGCCGCAGCCCAGGCCGACGCCGCAGCGCAGGCCGCTGCCGCAGAGGCTGAGGAGAAGGAAAAGCAGAAGCAGAATCAGACGCTGAGGACTAAACACACGGAGGGCGAGGACGAAGACAACGGCGTGCTCGACGCGATCTTCGGCGAGGACGTGAATCCCGCCGTCGTGGGAGGCATCGTGGGCGGAGGTGTGCTGATCATCGCAGGAATCATCGGCGTCACCCTGTGGTACGTACGTCGGCTTCGGACACAAGCAGCGCCCGTCGACACGACCGGTTCGTCATGATCTCGAGGTGCGCATGACCCCGACCTCTGCTCGCTCAGAAGGTCCGCCCGTGGAAGCGGACCCTCTGAGCGAGTTCGACGCGCTCCTGGCGAGCGCGGACGTGGATGACACCGAAGAAAATGACCTTGTGCAGACGCTGGCGTCCTCGAGAACCGGTCGGGGATGGGTCATCGGCTCGGTGCTGAGCGCGGCACTGGGTGTGGTCCTGGTCGCCGGGGCGCTGGTCGCGGCATCCCTGTCACCGCGACCGGATCCGGATCCGACGTCGTATGTCGCGGCTGAGCTGTCGGGAACCACACCGCGGCCGGATCCGAGGCAGACACCGTATGCGGCACCTTCGCAGCAGCACGAGCGTCCGCTCACAGACCTTGTCGACGAGAACTGGGTAGCTGAGCTGTCAGACAACACCAGTATCCCCGTCCGTGCCCTGATCGCGTACGCCGGCGCTTCCCTCGTCGCGGCGTCCGAGTATCCGGCGTGCGGTCTGGGCTGGAACACCCTTGCCGGCATCGGCCACGTCGAATCCGAGCACGGCACCATTCACGGTTCGCATCTCGGTGCCGACGGCGTCGCTCGCCCGGCAATCATCGGCATCCCGTTGACCGGGGAGACCACCGAGGCGATTCGCGACACCGACGCGGGCATGCTGGACGGCGACGCCGTCTGGGACCGCGCGGTCGGTCCGATGCAGTTCATCCCGACAACCTGGGCGCAATGGGGCGCCGACGGCAACGGCGACGGCATCCGCGACCCGCAGAACATCGACGACAGCGCACTCGCCGCAGCACGATACCTCTGCGACGTGGGCGGGGACCTCACGGTCGCCGACAACTGGATTGCCGCCATCCACGCATACAACCCGACGATCGAGTACAACAACCGCGTCGCCGACGCCGCTGCCTATTATGCAGAGCGGGGTTGACGGGGCGAGGTTCAGACACAGGTGCAGGGAGGGACTTCCCAGCGGTTCGTCACCGCACGATGGGCATGTTCGGCCAGGAAAGGTTGCGACGTCACCAGTGCGAACCGCTACTGCTCAGATGTGCAGATCCTGCACCGTCGATTACGTGGGTTCTGCCTGGCTGGGGGCGGGTGGTGCGGTGGCTTTCGCTCCTCATCATGGTCGGCGTCGCGCGGGTCATCGGCCCCCTGCTCCACGGCCGATTGAGTCCTGAGTTGACGCCTGCCCGGTTCTCCTTCATCCCCCGGCAGCCCGGCTCGGCCTTCGCCTACTAGCTACACGGGCGCGGCCTGGCATATATCGGTATCCGTTCCTTCCCGCGGCGTGCTACGCAGCAGCGCAGTCCGCGCAACGTCCAAAGACCTCGAGGATGTGGCGGGTCACGGTGAATCCGTGACGTGCGGCGGTGTCGCGGATCCACTCCTCGTCGGATGGTTCGATCTCCACAGCCGTTCCGCATTCCTCGCAGACCAGGTGGTGGTGATGCGCACCAGGCTCGCAGGCTCGGAACAGTTGTCCGCTGGGCACGGGGATTGTGTCGGCGTGCCCCGACTCGGCCAGCGCATTCAATTGCCGATACACGGTCGCCAGCCCGATGGGAGTGCCTTCGGTATTGATGCGCTGGTGCAGCTGAGTGGCGGAGATGAAGCCGGTTGCCTCCTCAAGGGCTTGGCGCACGGCTTCCTTCTGGACGGTCTGACGGCGTTCACGGATCGCGGCGTTCATGGTCGCCTCCTCTCTGCGGGGTGAGAAGCACTCTCAGTAGTATAGTCACATTGCAATCTGTTTATGTGTGTGATGGGATGAAAATCATGGGCGTGGAGACGGGGCTTGCCGATGCGGCGCAGCTATTCAAAGTCCTCGGTAGTGAGTCGAGGCTCGGGTTGCTGCATCTGATCGGGCAGGAGCCGCGCACAGTGAGCGCCCTCGCGGAGGCGAGTGGGCTGTCGCAGCCGCTGGTGTCGCAGCATCTGCGGACGCTGCGACAGGCGGGCCTGGCGGCCTCGACGCGCCACGGCAAGGAGATCACGTACCGCATGGCCGACTTGCATGTCAGCCATGTGATCGCCGACGCGCTCGCCCACGTCCGAGAGCCTGCCGCGACCGAAGAGGTCGCGGACGAGGAACCCACCCATCCAGAACAGGAGTCAGCATGACCATCACAGACATCCACGCGGAGCACACGACGTCCGAGCATCAGCACGGCACCGGCTGCGGGCATGAGCCGGTGCGGCACGGCGACCACGTCGACTACGTGCACGGCACTCACCGCCACGCCCTGCATGGCGACCATTACGACGAGCACGAGTCCATCGCCGAGCACACTCCGGCCGACCACGCTCACGGCGCCGACTGCGGACACGAAACCGTCGCGCATGATGGGCACGTCGACTACGTCCACGACGGCCACAGGCACGCGGTCCACGAGGACCACTATGACGAGCATTGACACCGCACCGGCGCCAGGGTGAGGGGATGCGCGACACAGCTCGCGCATCCGCTCACCCATGTCCGGCTCCCTCAGATCCTCGCCTCGAGGCGGGCGAACGAGCCCGCCGCACTGCGAAGGACCCGGGCTGTACCGGCCTCGATGACACGCCCGCGGTCGATCACGAAGACGGCGGCATCGTCGGGAACGAGGTCGGCGCGGTGCGTGATCTCGATGACCGTCAGGCCCCTGCGGGTGCGCGCGAGGCGCTTGCGGACGGTGTGCGCTGTTGCGGCGTCGAGCTGGCTGAGGGCCTCGTCGAGCACGAGCACTTCGGGACAGTGGACTAACGCTCGGGCGAGGGCGAGCCGCTGCAACTGCCCGCCGGACACGGTCACTCCGCGTTCACGCAGGCGAGTGTCCAGCCCTTTCGGGAGTAACGCGAGCCAGTCATCGAGCGCCGCGATCGTGATCGCCTCGACGATGGTTGCCTCGTTTGCGTCAGGGGCGGTCAGGTGCAGGTTGTCGGCGATGGTGCCCGACAGCAGGGTCGGGTGCTGGGAGACGAGGGCGACCCGGCGGCGCAGGTCGTCGATCCGCAGCTCGCGCACGTCTGCGCCACCCAGGTGCACTGTCCTGCTCTCGGGGTCCAGACCGCGGGCGAGGAGAGCGGCCAGCGTGGACTTCCCGCTACCGGATACTCCGGTGACGAAGGCCCAACGGCCGGGGGCGAATCGCGCGGAAAGCTCGCGGAGGGTCGGCTGATCGCTGCCCGGGTGACGGGCGGTGACGCCTCGGAGTTCGACGCCACCGTGCTGGGGTACGGGACCGGGATAGTCGCTGTCGCGTATGGTCGGTTCGGCGTCGATGATCTGCCGGATGCGGTCGGTCGCGGCGAAGGCCGTGTCGAGGCCGGAGGCGAAGCCTTCGACGCCGCGTACCGGCCCCCACAATCCCACCGCCACCGCCAGCGCCACGGCAGTCTCGGTCGGTGGAAGGCCAGCCATTGTGCCGATGGCGAGCGGCACGATGAGCGAGAACATCTGCAGCAGCACGATCGTCATGGTGCGCTGCGCCTGGATGCCAGCGGCGTGCTCGCGGGCGGAGGTCAGCGCACGGCCGGTGTCGTCGAGGTCTCGCAGCCGGGCGTGTTGGGCGCCGAAGGCGAGCACCTCGCGGGTGCCCTGGATATCGTCCCCGACCCGCGCGGCGAGAGCCCCGCGCACCGTAGCGACGTGGCGGGCAGCCCGCCACGTCGCCGGGCTTGACCAGGCGGGTAGGAGCAGCGCTATTGCGACGAACGGTGCCGTCACAGCGGCGAGGAGTCCGTCCACCGCCACCCCGAGCCAGGTGAGCGTGACAGCTGGTACGACCAGCGCGGAGGCGGCGGGCGGGAGGGCGTGGGCGAAGAACACCTCGATACGGTCGATGTCCCGGGTGGCCCGCTCAGTCAACTCGGCTCCCGCGCGTCCTGTGGTCGCCGCGGGTGCTTGCGGGACGAGACGGGTGAAGAACAGCTCCCGCAGCCGCTGGAGAGCGGTGAAGGCGACCCAGTGCCCAGCATAGTGCTCCAGATATCGCAGACCGGCTTTCGCGATGGCGAGGCCCGCGAGCCAACCGATCACGCTCGGCACGGACACCGCCCATCCGGTCGCGGCCTGGCCGAGTGCGGCTGCCGTGACGGTCAGCAGGGCGACTGCGAGGAGCTGGTTCGCGATTCTCGCCAGCACGGAGACGACCAGAGGGGGAAGCAACTGCCGGGTGTGGCCGATGAGCCAGGCGGTCAGGCGGAGCCGGGTCATGCGCTCGCTCCCTCTGTGCCGGGATGGATCAAGGTGCTGAGGTCGATCACACGGTCGGCGGCGAGGACCGCTCCGGGCCGGTGGGCGATCATGAGCACGGTGCGACCCGCCGCGAGCCGATCAAGTGCGGCGAGGATCGCGGCCTCGCCGGCCAGGTCGACCTGGGAGGTCGGCTCGTCCAGCAACAGGATCGGGGCGTCGCGCAGCCAGGCGCGGGCGATCTGCAGCCGCTGCGCCTGCCCGCCGGATAGCAGCCGGCCATGCTCTCCGACCTGAGTGTGGAGCCCGGCGGGCATGGTTTCGATCTCTCCGCGCAGTCCGGCGAGGTCCAGCGCTTCCCACAGTCTCCGGTCATCGGCGCGCGGAGCGGCCAGGCGCAGGTTGTCGGCGATGGTGCCGAGGAACAGGAAGGTGCGCTGCTCGACCACGGCCAGCCGCGATCGCACCTCATCCGCATCCGCGATCCGGGTGTCGAGAGCGTCCACGAGGACGCGGCCGGCGCGCGGGAGCAGATGGGTTTGCAGAAGTGCGGCGACGGTGGACTTGCCGATCCCGCTCGGGCCCACCAGTGCTACTTTCTCACCGGCCTCGACGCGCAGCGAGACTCCTTCGATGACCGGGGCGCCTCCGGGCCACCCCGCGGTGACCTGCTCGAGGACCACCGTTCCGGGGCCGTCGGGGTCCCGGAGGCGAGTACCGGCGGGGGCGGGCGTGGACGATGCAGCGGCGGTGAGGTGGTCGCCGATCCTGCGCTGAGCGGCACGTCCGGCGATGCCGATGTAGAAGAACTGGCCGATGACATCGACCGGGCCGATCACGAGTGTCGTCATGAGCACGATCGCCACGCCGCCGCCCAGGGTCAGTGTCTCCTCCAGAATGCGGGTGGTTGCGATACCAGCGGCGGCGACCACGATCGTGAGGGAGAATGCGGCGTCGACGACGAGGATGAGCAGCTGGTTGCCCGCCAGTAGCCGCATCAGGTGTTGGCGATGCTGCTCGCCACGACGCGCCAGCTCCGCTCCGGCGCGCTCGGCGGCGCGGGCGTAGACGAGGGTGCCCAGGGCCTGGATCGCCTCCAGGAAGGCTACGGTCAGCCGGGCCTGGGAGCGGCGGTACGCGGTGCCGATCGGTCGGACGATCCGCTGGAACCCGCCGATCAGCGGCGGGACGAGCAGCACCAGCAGCGCGAGCCATCCTGCTGTCGCTGCATCGACCGTGAGAGCCATAATCGCCAGCACGAGGGACGGAATGGTCAGCGCGCCGAAGATCGGGCCGAGGAACCCTGCACGATAGTGTGCGGTCTTCTCGGTGGCGTCGGTCGCGACCGACAGCAACTCTCCCGAGCGGCCGGTCGCGGTCATGACACCGTCGGTGAAGATACGACTGATCACGAGGTGCCGAAGATGCCGCTCTGTCTCCGAACACGCCCATTCAGAGAAAGCGGGGCCCGCTGCGGCGCACCCGGCGGCCGTCAACGCGAGGGTGACGAGTAGCAGGATCCGTCCCGTCGTCAGCGGCTCCCCGTCTAGGACGGCACCGACCCGGACGAACAGCAACGCGATAGCCGCAGCCCCCGCCCAGGCGATGCCGACCGAGATCCACAACACCCACCGCGGCGTCGCCGATCGCACATCCGCATGCACGGACGTGCGGTCGGCGGGATGCCCACTGGGATGGCCGGAACGGCTTGGGGCCCGCATGCTCATCCGACCGGCTGCCGATCATCCAGGACGGGGGCCGATGATCGAGAGGCCACCATCGCCGTCACTCCGTCCGATCCGCTACGACCGGCCAGGAGGGGAACGGGTCGGGGAATCGCACCCACGCCCGGGCGCCGGCGGCGAGCTCAGTGTCGGTGAGCGCGGCCGCATCCAACGCCTTCTTGAGCGCGTCAGTGTCGAGATCGATTCCGATGAACGCCAGATCCTGGCCCAGCGCGAGCAGATCGTCCTCATCGCCAAGGTCGTCGTCGCGTCCGAGCGAATCGAAGGAGATCACCTGGCCGACGTGATCCCACCGAGCGATGATCTGCGGGCGGGTGGCGAACCGGCAGAACCCGGCAGAGCGGATCACCGCGCCGAACTCGCCCGCTTCGATCCTCTCGTCCAGCAGATGCTTGAGACGGCCGGGATGCAGCGGGCGCACGTTCTCGTAGTGAAAAGCGCTGACGCGGAGGTCGGTCATGTGGGGGTCGTAGTCGCCGTTCAACATCCCGACCCAGCCCGGGCGCTCCTGCCCGACTGTGTATACGGTGTCGCACTCCCACCGATCGATTGCGTTCCGATGCAGGCGCAGCCGGGCTCGGGGGCTCAGGTGGCTGACCAGCGCCATCACCGTCGACAGATCCACGGTGGGCAGCGTCGCCCAGTTCACCAGGACGATCACCGAGGCATACTCGATCTGGTTCACGGCGAGCAGTGCGTGCGCGGCATGCCGGCCCATTGAGGGGTGCTCGCCCGGAGGCGCCGGGTGGCGTGTGTAGCTGTCCTGGTGAAGATCGTCCCGCAGATGCGCCGCGTCGACCAGACACACGACACCCGTCAGTCGGGTGGGAGCGTCCGGGGCGGCGAGCGTGCCGATCAGCTCGGTCACTTCGGTGTATTCGGGGAACTCGATCACCGCCCCCGCGGGAGCGTCTGACCACGGTGCAACCGCCAACGCCTCATCGATCGGATCCGGGGCAAGCGCGAGCCGGCGGGCGGGCACGAAGGTCCGCCGAGTCATCGCGGCGAGCCGCTTCGCGTAGCGCCGCCGTTCAGGGGCACAGGTGCCGATCACCGCCAGCACGTCGACCTGCTCCACACGAACCTCCATCTCTGAGACACCACTCCGACACCTACAGTCTAATGATAACGTTTCTCAATAGGAGGTGAAGGATGAAGGTTCGAGCATCGATCAAGTCGTTGAAGAATCAGCCCGGGGCGCAGGTCGTGCGTCGTCGTGGCAGGGTCTACGTGATCAACAAGCTCAACCCGCGGTTCAAGGGCCGCCAGGGGTGACTGGTGGCGGGGTGCGGGGTTCGGCTTCGCGCCCCGCCAGAACGGGACAGTTCACCGCGCGGAACAACGTGCTCGCATGTGCGCCCCCGATCGCACGCCGCAATGACGTCGTGACCGGGTTCGGCCGGATCGACCTGAGCGCCTCAGCGCGTTCACGGGCGGTTCAGGAGCCAGAAGGGGGTGTCGCCGATCTGGTCGAATGTGAACCCTGCGCGGGTGGCCTCGTCGGCGAGTATCGCCGGTGCAGGATGGCGGTACTCGTGTTCAGTGGTGTCTTCCACGAGCACGCGCTCACCGTCCAGGGTCAGATAGGTCATACGCCAGCGCATCCGTTCGGTGTCCAGCGGCCAGCCCTCGGCGATACCCCGATAGGTCAACTCGCCTACCTGTGCGGCGGTGAAATCGTACGCCTCGACGCGGCGAGGCCGTTGCGGCTGCTGCAGGTCGATAAGCGCCGCACCGGCGTCAGGGAGGCGCGCGGCGAGTTCGGCGAGGACGGCCGCTCGTTCGCCGGCGTCGAAGTGACCGATCACGCCGAGCAGAACTGCGCCGCCGACGCGTTCAGGCAGGGGAGCGGAGAAGAAATCCTCCGGTCGCACGGTGACCCGGCCGAACCATTCCGGGTGCGCGGCGATCTTCGTCAGAGCGAGTGCTCGCATCGCCGGGCTGGGCTCCAGCGCGCACACCTGCGCCTCTGGTAGCCGGTCGAGGATGGCGGCCGAGTTGAGCCCGGATCCGGCTCCGACGTCGAGGATCGGCCCCCAGTCGGGTCGCACCCAGGGCAGCAGCACCTCGAGCGCGGCGAGCTGCCCCGGCCGCGCGGAGGCGTTGAAAAGGTCGTAGCAGCCGGCTGTCGGCGCGTACGGGTCACGCGTGTTCACAGGTACAACCGCCGGTTCCGCTCGTACGTGCGCTCACGGTGATCGCGATTCTGCTCGTTGCGATAGATCCGGGCCAGCTCATCGCGGTCGGATCCCGAGGAGAGGGTGTGGTCTCCTCGGGTCCTCTCCCAGGGCCGGCGGAGGCGAGCGACCGTCAGCAGGAGTGACGCGCTCATCGCGAGTGTGCGGTCTCTCATCCGTGTTCCTTCCGGAGCGGCTGTAGTTCGGGTTTCCCCTGCTCATACCGTAGCCTATTGAGAATGATTCTCAAATGACGTGTACGCGTCTAGAAAGCGAAAGCACTCGTGACTTCCTCTCCCCCTGTCCTCGACGCACTCGTCATCGGCGCAGGCCCTGCGGGCATTGGGTCTGCCCTGGCTCTGGCTGCCGTGGATGGGCTGACCTTCGGCGTTCTGGAGCGCGGTCGGATCGGGCAGACGTTCCTGGACTGGCCGGCGCGGCAGAGCTTCCTCACTCCGTCTTTCACCGGCAACGGGTTCGGTGCGACCGATCTGAACGCGATCCACCCGGAGACCTCGCCCGCGTTCAGCCTCGGAACCGACTACCCGACGGGCTCGCAGTACGCGAAGTACCTGCGCAGCGTCGTGAAACACTTCCGTATCCCCGTGATGGATGAGGCCGAGGTCGAGGTGGTGCAGCAGCACGTCGACGGGTTCGAGGTGTTCTCCGCCCGAGGCCCGGTGCTCGCACGTTCTCTCGTGTGGGCAGGCGGCGAGTTCGCGCATCCGCTTTCCCCCCGCATCCCGGGCGCCGCGCTCACGGTCCATTCCAGCAGCACGGAGGCCTGGGAGGAGCGACCCGGTGAGCTGGTGGTCATCGGTGGGTACGAGTCCGGAATCGACATCGCCTGTCACCACGTCGCCGCCGGCGCGACCGTGACCGTCGTCGACGACGACCATCCCTGGGATGCGCAGACCGGGTCTGACCCATCGTTTCGCCTCGCCCCTCGATCCCGGATGCGCCTCAGCGACGCCATGGCAACCGGGCGGCTGCGGCTCGTGGATGCCCGGGCTGTCCGCGTCAAACCGGCCGGAGAGGGCTTCACCGTCCGGCTCAGTGATGGCCTGTCGCTGCCGAGCACCGCCCCGCCGATCGCCGCGACCGGATTCGGCCCCGGCCTCGGCCCGGTCGGGCACCTGTTCGCTGCGCGTCCCGACGGGTGGCCGGAGTTGGACGAGGACGACCAGTCCACCGTCGTGCCCGGGGTGTTCCTGTCGGGGCCGGCGATCCGGCACGGCGGGCTGAAATTCTGTTTCGTGTACAAGTTCCGCCAGCGTTTCGCCCACATCGCCGGTGTCATCGGCGAACGGGCGGGAAAAGACACCGGGGCGCTGGAGGCGTGGCGGGATGCCGGCATGCTCACCGACGACCTGTCCTGCTGCGGGGTGGAGTGCGCATGCTGACCGCCCTGCAGCGCACCGGGTTCACCGCGGTCCTGTTCCTCACCGCGATCCTCACCGGCAGCCTGCTCGGCCTGTTCGCCCCCGCGGCAGGCAGCGCGGTCGGCGGGCTTGCCGACCTGCTGATCCTGCTGCTGGTCGCCGCGTCGTTCTTCACGCTCCGTCTGGACGGCGTGCACGCCCTGCGTCGGGTGCCGCGCACAGTGCTACTGGCGGTCGGAATGAACTTCCTCGCCATCCCGCTGATCGCGCTCGTCCTCACCGCGCTGCTGCCCGGCGACGCACTGCGGCTCGGAGTGCTCGTCTACTGCCTGGCACCGTGCACCGACTGGTTCCTTGGGTTCACCCGCCTCGCTGGAGGCGACACGACCACCGGCGCCGCCCTCATCCCCGTGCAGATGATCCTGCAGCTCGCGCTGTACCCGGTGTGGCTGGCGCTTTTTGCCGGTCGCCATATCGATGCGATGTTCGGTGCCGCCGGCCCGGCCCTGCTGACCTGGTTCGTCCTGCCTGCGGCGGCGGGCCTGGGCTTGCGCTTCCTGGTAGGACTGACCGTGCCGCGGGCCAGACGCCACCGGCTCGTGGCAGCGGTGGACCAAGCGATGCCATTCGTGATCACAGCCGTCATCCTGGCGATCTTCGCCGGGAACATTGGAACGATCCTCACCGATCCCCGCTCGTTCGCCTGGGTGCTGCTAGTGGTGTTCCTGTTCTTTGCCGTGACGTTCCTCGTCGGCGAAGCCGTGGCTCGGGCGTTTCGGCTCGAGGACCCGGAGCACGCCGTGCTGACGATGACGACCTCCGCGCGCAACGCCCCGCTCATGCTCGCTGTCACCGTGGTCGCCCTCCCGGACCAGCCCGTGATCTACGCGGCGATCATCCTCGGCATGCTCATCGAGTTCCCCCACCTCACCGCCCTGACCCACCTCCTCCGCAGCCGTCAACCAACTGAGGAGCCGAGAACCGACGCTCAATCGCTCAGCCTGCGATAGCGGTGCAGCCGCCGCAGTCCGGATGCATCAGGTCGCTCGGCGGGCGCGGCGGCGATGGCGCCGAGCCACCGCTGTGCGGCATCCTGGTCGAGGTTGACGCCGATCACGACGAGCTCGCCGACAGGCGGCGGGTCCGGCAACGGGGCGATGCGAATCATGTGGCCGACGAGGTTGACGAGGTACCCGCGATCCGCCCGCGGACCGAGGACGCTCACCCGCCCCTTGACCCGGTAGGTGCCGGGCGGCGGGTCCTCGAGCAGATCGATCAGCGCCGACGGGCACACCGGTCCAGGCAAAGCCACAGACACAGCCCGAGCGTGCTCATGATCGTCGTGTCCGTGCGCGTCCTCACGGAGGAGCCGCGCCAATGGCAGCTCGTCGACCGGGTCATCGTCGACGGCGGTGTCGAACACGAGCGCGGGATCGATAGCCGCGAGGGTTCGCCGTGCCGCCGACCGTGTCGGACCGGGGCCGACCCACGGCCGGGCAGTGGGGTTCCCCAGAGTTCCGGACTGTTGTCTGTTCAGCCATCGGCTGCTGCCCGGGCGAGGTCGAAGTCCTCTTCGACGAGCGCGCCGTTGACCGCTCCACCGGCGAAGGCTCCCGCGCCGATCGCCATCGGGACGTTCGCGGCCGGGTTCACGACGTTTCCGATCGCCCAGACTCGATCGTGGCTGGTCTTCCCAGCCTGATCGACGCTGAGGAAGGACCCGAGGCCGAAGGGCGAGTCAGTGCGGGAGAGGCCGAGACCTGTGAGGAACCCGTCGTTCGGGCGCGGCGCACCCGTGGTGAACACCGCATCCACCTCGACCATCCGTCCGTCACCCGTGCGCACACCAGTGATGCGGTCGTCCTCGCCGAGAATCTCGACCACCGGCGACGCCACCACCTCCACGCCTCGAGCGCGCATCCGCTGCTCGGCGACGGGATCGAGCGTTCCGAGCCCGGCCGCGAAGACGACGACTCGATCGCTCCACTGGCGCACGAGCTGCGTCTGATGCAGCCCCATCGGCGAAGTCGCCAGCACTCCCAGGCGCTGGTCGCGGACCTCCCAGCCATGGCAATAGGGGCAGTGCAGCACAGATGTGCCCCACCGCGGCGCCAGGCCTGGGACATCGGGAAGCTCGTCGACGATCCCGCTCGCCACGACGAGCGCCCGCGCCCGCTGGGCCCGCCCGGTTGAGAGCACGATCGCAAGACCCGAGTCTGCCGCCTCCACATTCTGCACGGTGCCGTCGAGGAACTCGATGCCGTACGCGGCGACCTCGGCACGCCCCTTCCGCAACAGCTCCGCAGGCGGTGTGCCCTCGTTGCCGAGGACGCCGTGCATGTGGGCGGCGAACCGGTTGCGAGGACTGCCCGCATCGATCACCTACCCGCCCGTGCGTACCCTCCCGGAACTGCGTATACACGACGGCTACGAATGGGTCTACGTCCTCAGCGGTCGCCTTCGGCTCCGGCTCGGCGAGCAGGACCTTGTTCTCACCCGCGGCGAGGCGGCCGAGTTCGACACCCGTACGCCGCACGCCATGACCGCGGCCGGCGGGAAGCCCGCTCAGGTGCTCAGCATCTTCAACGACGCCGGTGCCCGCATCCACACCCGCATCGGCGCAGCCACCAACTGAACACCACCGGCTGATCGGCAGCCGGACGGGCTTCGGAGCCAATCGCACCGAGGGAGACTCGTTCACAATTCGGAGCGGAGTCGGGGGCGTAGCGCTCGCCTGGGCGGTTCCGGTCGTCAGATGTCTCGCCGTCGGAACGTGATGAATGCAGCGAGGGTGGTTACGAGCACGGTGAGGTAGAAGACGATGAATCCCGTGAGCGGCGGAAGCATGGCCGGGTCGGGCACGACTGTCATGATCCGGCTGCCGGCGATGCTCGGCCAGAACCTTGCGATGAAGTCCGCGAGGGTCGCCGGCAGATTCTGGGACAGGGCCGGGAACACGAGCATCGTCGCGACGATGATCCCGAGCGCACCAGCGCTGGATCGCGTCAGGATGCCGACCGCCAGGCCGAGAACGGCCGTGACCGCGAGATAGACTCCCATGCCGACGACGGCCCGGATCACGGCGGGCTCGGCGAGGCTCGCCGTCGGCGCCCCGTGGCTCGCGAGGACGGCTTGCCCGAGGAGGAAGGAGCTCAGGGCGGTGGCGACTCCGGCGACCAGGGACACGACGTAGATGACGAGCGTCTTGGCGAGGAAGAGGATCCCGCGCCGAGGGACGACGATCGCCGTGCTGGCGATCATGCCGGTGCTGTACTCCGAGGTGACGGCGAGGACGCCGAGGATTCCGACGACCATCTGCGCCATGAGGTGGCTCTGGAGACTGATCGCGGTGGGGTCGAAGGCCGCCTGCTCGGCGGCGGTGAGGGTGCCGTACGTTCGTCCGCCGCCGTCGCTGAACATCCACGAGAACAGCAGCGCAACGATCGGAAGCATCGTCAACGTCGCAGCGGTCGCTCGAACGGACCAGAACTTGCGCCACTCGTTGGCAATGGCGCGGAACAGCTGACGGAGGTCCGAAAGGCGACCTCGAACGAAGGTGGGGGTCATGCGGCGTCCTCCTGCTGCGCAGCGTGTCCGGCGGTCATCGCCATGAACACGTCTTCGAGTGATGTGCTGTGCGAGGTCAGCTGCGACAGCGTGATGCCTGCCCGAGCGGCGCAACGGCCGACGACGTCGGCATCGGCGTTCCGGATCGTCAGCTCGCTGCCGGCCTGCTCGATGCCGATCTGTCCAGAGGCGTGTCGGAGGGCGGCGACGAGGGTGCGGCGTTCCGCGTCGTCGCGGACACGGGCGACGACGTGTCGCTCCGCGTGATCGGCCATCAACTGCGCGAGCGTGGCATCGGCGAGCTTCCTTCCGCGTTCGAGGATGATGAGGTGGTCGGCGACGAGCGCCATCTCGCTCATGAGGTGGCTGGAGAAGAAGACGGTGCATCCATCGGCGGCGAGTTCTCTCATCAGCCGCCGTATCCAGAGAACGCCGTCGGGATCGAGGCCGTTGAGCGGCTCGTCGAGCATGACGATGGGCGGCTTCCCGAGAAGCGCCGCCGCAATCCCCAGCCGCTGCCCCATGCCGAGCGAGAACCCTCCGACGCGTCGGTCGGCGACGTCGGCGATCGCCGCGAGTTCCAGCACCTCGTCGACGCGCGAGCCGGGGATGTCGTTGGAATCGGCGAGTCCGCGCAGGTAGGCCCGTGCGGTGATCCCCGGGTGCACGGCCTTCGCATCGAGGAGCACACCGATCCGCGTCATGGGGCGCGCGAGCGTGCGGTAGGAGGCCCCGTCGACCCAGACCCCGCCCGACGTGGGCTCGTGCAAGCCGACGATCATCCGCATCGTGGTCGACTTTCCCGCGCCGTTGCGTCCGAGGAACCCCGTGACGACACCGGGCCGGACGGTGAAGGTCACGTCGTCGACAGCAGTCACACGACCGTATCGCTTGGTGAGCCTGGTCGCTTGAATCATGACCCCTCTTTCTGCACTCACTGCTGTTTCGCAGTCACTGCAGCATAACACCGAGTGCGGTATGCTCGGACACATGGAGGAAAGGACCACCCTGCGCGAGCGCAAGCGCCGCCAGACCCGTGCGCTGCTCATCGAAACCGGCCGGCGACTGTTCGAGGCCAACGGGTACGACCAGACGACCGTTGCCGACATCGCAGCGGCGGCTGAGATCGGAACTCGCACGTTCTTCGCCTACTTCGAGTCGAAAGAGCAGCTGCTCTTCGATGAGATAGACCCGCGAGTGATCTCGGCCATCGAGGCGATCCGAACCCGAGCCGTCGACGAGACTCCCGCCCAAACGCTTCTCCGAGGCCTGAATAGCGACGCGATCGAGGCAGAGGCGCACAATCCGGTCGCGCAGCTCCGCCTCCGACTGCTCCCTGATGTTCCCGCGATCCAGGCGCGGGCGTTACGTCTTCAACTCGATGCTCAGGATGAGATTCAGCGTGAGCTTCGGTCTGCCTACCCGGAACTGACCGCGGTCGAAGCCGCCGCTCTCGTAGGTGCGATCACCGGCGCGGTTGCGGCGGCCTACCGCGCCCTCGGAGAAGAAGGCGCCATCGACGAGCGCCAGCACGAAGTCCACGCAGTGGTGGAACGTGTCCTCCATCCCCGCTGAGCAGGTGACTTCGAGGCTCGGTTGTCGGCGCTGGGGCAGGCTGTCGCGGCCCTGATGCACGAGCGATGATTCCGGTATGGCTGTCGAGGATGCTCGGTCTGCCCGGCGCAGTGTCCTTCCGTCGCGCTGGCCGGTCAGCAGCCGACTGACGAGTTCCATCGCATCGCCCTGCGCGAGTTCCACGGCTTCTTCGACGCCGTCTATCGCGACACCGCCGATTTCGTCGAAACCCTCAGCCCGGACGACATCGGCCGCGACCCCGAAGACCTGGGCCTGCGCCGACCGTCCGCGACCTGGACCTACATGGCTACGGACAATCCCTTCGGTAGTGCCGGCAGCCGCTTCATGGGCAGGGTCGTCAAGCTCATCCGTCGCGCAGGGTGAAGGTTGCGCTCGCGGCGATGCCTGCCGCAGCGATCCATGCGAGGAGGATGAGTGTGCCGGTTCCGGCGGTGAGTACGGGGTCGGTGTCGGTGAGGTAGAGGAGGCTGCCGGCCTTGTCCGGGAGCCAGCGTGCGTGTTCGGTGAGGCTGCCGGCGAGGGGGGAGACGATGAGGACGAGGCTGAGCATCGTCACCAGGGGCGGGATGAGCGAGCGGAGCAGGACGGTCAGGGCGAACGCGAGCGCCCCGATCAGGACGAGGTAGACCGCTGCCCCGGCAGTCGGCCACATGTCCACGTCGCTCGTGGCGGCGAGCCGGCGAACGGACAGGGTGATCGCGGCCGTGACCCAGCCTGCGCCGATCGCGATGCCGCTGGCGACGATCGCGGTGACGAGGAAGGCGAGGCTCTTGCCCGCAAGGAGGCTCAGTCGACGGGGTGTCGCGGTGAGCGTGGTGCGGATCTGGCTGCCCTGGTACTCGGTGGCGACAGCGAGCACACCGAGCAGGATGACCCCGATCTGGAGGAACGGGACCGTCGCGAGAGTCACCTGCACGGCGCTGATCGGAACGGTGGAGGATGCCGCGATCGCCGCCGCGAGCACGATCGCGGCAGCGATGGTTCCCAGCACGCTGGCCGTGACGACGGGGAGGGTGCGGAGCTTGACCGCTTCCGCTGAGGTGATGCGTGCGAGCGTCATGGTGATCTCATGCGTCCCTGCGTCGGAAAACGACGCCCGCGACGATCAGCAGAGCGAGGGTCCAGCAGCCCATGACGATCGCACCGGGGATGGGTTCGAGGCCGCCGGGGACGACGGAGTCCTCGGGGAAGCCGAAGAGGTTGCGGCCGGCCATATCGGGAAGCCAATGGGCGAGCGGTGTGAGGTTGGTCAGCAGCAGTGAGAACGACACGACCGAGCTGTTGGCGATGAGGATGATGAGCGGGATGATGCCGCTCCGGGCGAGCACGGTGATCGCGAACGCGATGAGGCCCATGAGCGTCCAGTAGAGAGCACCGCCGGCCCAGCGCCGGACCGCGTGATCGATCGACACGATCTCTGTTCCGGCGTCACCGATGATCACGTTCGCGACGACGACGCTGAGCGGCACCGCGACGATCGCGATCGCCGTGACGAGCACGATCACGGACAGCGCCTTGGCGGTCAGCAGTCGCAGCCGGCCGGGGATGGCGGTGAGGGTGGTGGTGATCTGCCTGCCGCCGTCGGCATCGGTGCGGGCGGCGGTGTATTCGCTGCTCATCGCGACGACGCCGATCACGACAGCGCCGACGGTTCCCAGCGGCATCATCGCGAATGCGGTTTCGAACGGCGAGGTGTCCGCGACCCGTTCCGACTGCCCCGAGGTGACGGCGCCACGGACGGTGACCGCGTTGAGGATCGTGAGCGCAACTGACCCGAGCACCGCCACGGCCATCCCGGCCCATGCGCCGGGGAGGGTCGCGGTCTTGCGCAGCTCGGTGAGGATCGTGCGGAGGAGGCTCATCGGTCTTGCCCTGCCGCGCCGCCGGTGAGTCCGAAGAACGCGTCTTCCAGAGTCGCGTATCCGGCGGTGACCTCTGCGACCGGACCGGCTTTCACGATCCGGCCGCCGGTGATGACGACGAGGTCGTCGGCGATCTCGGCGACCTCGCTCATCAGATGGCTCGACAGCAGGACCGTACCGCCGGCATCCGCGTGGCCGCGGAGCAGTCCGCGTATCCAACGGATGCCCTCGGGGTCCAGTCCGTTGACCGGCTCGTCCAGCACCAGGGCTCTGGGTTCGCCCAGCAGTGCGGTGGCGATGCCGAGGCGTTGGCCCATGCCGAGTGAGAACTTGCCGACGCGGGTGCGTCCGGCGTCTTCGAGGCTGACCTGTTCGAGCACGGCGTTCACGCGATGCGGGGGGATGCCGTTGCTGCGCGCGACCCAGGCCAGGTGGTTGCGGGCGGTGCGGGAGGGGTGCGCGCCGGAGCCGTCGAGCATCGACCCGACCGTGCGCAGCGGGTCGCGCAGGTTCCGGTACAACTGCCCGTCGACCAGGGCGGAACCTGCGGCGGGACGGTCCAAGCCGAGCAGGACGCGCAGCGTCGAGGACTTGCCCGCCCCGTTCGGGCCGAGGAAACCGGTCACCCGGCCAGGCAGTGCTTGGAAGGTCACGTCGGAGATCACGGTACGTGAGCCGTGGCGTTTGGTGAGGCAGTCGATCGTCAGCATCCCTCCATGCCAACAGGTCCTCTCCGCATCGTCATCGGACCATGGCAGCGTCGTGCTCGGTCCCAGGTCTCTCAGACCCAGGACCGATGTCCGCGTGAGCGCCGGAATCTAGACTCGAACGATGGACACCGACCGGCCGACGTGGCGCTCCCGCGCCTGGCTCGTCGCCGTCGGGCTCCTTGCAGTGCTTGCTGCTCTCCTCTCGTTCGTGGGGGTCGATCGTCCGGCGTCGGCGTGGGCGGCGGTAGCGGTCGCCGCCGCGGTGGCTGTGTCGGTGATCGGTTGGGCGTTCGATCGCACCCGACGTCAGCGCCGACGCTATGAGGAGGATCTGGCGGCATGGGCAGGGGAGCGGGCAACGCAGGCCGAGCGACTGAGGATCGCCGCCGACCTGCACGATCTGGTCTCGCACGGCCTCGGGCTCATAACTGTCCGGGCCGCCGTCGCCCGCACCCTCGCCGGCCCGGACGGGGCGAGCGAACGCGCCGAGGCGCTCACCGACATCGAACGGGTCAGTCGCGAGACCACGACCGAGCTGCGCCGCATGCTCGCCGTGCTCCGCGACCCGGAGACAGCGCCCTTTCGCCCCGCCGACACCCTCGACGACCTCCCCTCGATCGTCGAGGAAGCCACCGCCGCCGGCATCACCAGCAGCCTCGACGTCGAGGAACTGGGTGACGTGTCACCGGGCGTGCAGCTCACGATCTGCGCCGTCGTCCGCGAGACTCTGCACAACACGATCCGGCATGCAGGCCCCACCCGCGTCCGCGTCACGGTCCGGCGCGACGGGGAAACCATCGTCGTGGACGTGCAGGATGCCGGGCCGCGCGGATCATGGCAGCCGCAGCCCGGCGCAGGGCATGGCCTCGACGGACTGCGCGAGCGCGTCACCATTCTCGGCGGGGACCTCCAAACCCAGCCCAACGAGCACGGGTACCGCGTCACCGCCCGCATCCCCGACGTGGCGCGACCATGACCTCACAGTCGGCCCCGCCCGTCGTTCGTGTGCTGATCGCGGACGACCAGGCCCTGCTCCGGCACAGCCTCGTCATCCTCATCGATGGCACCGCCGACCTGGCCGTCGTCGGCGAAGCCGGCACCGGTGAGGACGCCTCCCGCCTGGCCCGTGAACTCGTCCCCGATGTGATCCTGATGGACATTCGCATGCCCGGCGGCGATGGCATCGAGGCGACCCGTACCATCACCGCCGACCCCACTCTTTCTGGGTGCCGGGTGCTCGTGCTCAGCATGTTCGAGCTGGACGAGTACGTCTACGGTGCATTGCGTGCCGGGGCGAGCGGCTTCCTCCTGAAGGACGCCCACCCCGATCAACTCCTCGACGCGATCCGCCGCACCCACAGCGGCGAGTCGCTGTTCGCCCCGGCGATCCTGACCAGGCTCATCGAGCACTACACCAGCATCCCCGCCACGCCAGCGCGACGACTGAACGGGCTGACCGAACGGGAGACCGAGGTACTCGCCCTCGTCGCCCACGGACTGTCCAACGACGAGATCGCCACCTCGCTCACCATCTCGATCAAGACCGTCAAGACCCACATCGGCAACCTCCTCGCCAAACTCCACGCCCGCGACCGCACCCACCTCGTCATCACCGCCTACGAGACCGGACTCATCACCCCCGCCTGAACCACGAGATCATCGCCACTCTCCCGATGCGTGCAAGCGGCGGGCACGCTGGACGGATCATCTGCTGTGTCGGTGACCAACCCGCGATCACGGTGTGACACTCAGCACCGAGATCTACAGCACCACCGGGGGAATCGCCGTGCCGAAGACCCGAGGGAGCGCCGACGTCTCCAATACGCCGCGCTCACCCCGGGCCTTCGACGGTACTCAGCGTCGGATCGAACCGGCGACGACCTCTCGGCGGCGCTTGGCCGTACCGACAAGGGCCACAGCTCCCATCAGTAGCAGGATCACGGCCCCAGCAGTCAGAGGGAACACCAGGTCCCCGTCAACGCCAGTCGTGGCAAGCCACTCGCCATTCGGCCCCACCTGCGATGCGATGCCGATCTTGAGGTTGTCCCACCCGATCAGCGACCCGTTGAGATCCTGCACCGCGATCTTGTGATCGCCCAGCGCAGCATCCGCCGGGATCGTGACCCTGGTGTTGCCTCCCGCGTCGAGCGTGACGGTGCCGAGCAGCACCGGGTTCGAGTGCAACCACACCCGCACCTGCTCACCCGCATACGTGGCACCAACCCGGACAGTGATCAGCGAACCACGGCTCGCGGCCTCGGGCACCTCCACCCCGCCACGGGTTACATCCGTCAACTCCGAGTCCGGCACCGGCGACACTTGATCGTCAGGCTCCTCTCCCGGCCCGCTGCTGCCAGACCGCTGCACGGTCACCTCGTTCGACGTTGGTGACGCCTGCGAGGTGCCCTTCGCATTCACCGCCATGACCGTCGCGGTGTACGTCCCGGCAGGAGCCCGCGCGAATGTCGCCGTCGTCGTCTCGGCGCCGAGCTCCTGCACGATCGGGGCGCCCGTCGTGCCGGTCAGGGCGACCGTGTATCCGGTGATCGGAGAACCCCCATCAGCAGGTGCCATCCACGACACGGTCACGGTCGACCCATCCACGGTCGCAATTGGCGTTGCCGGGGTCTCCGGCGCTGTCGCTTCTGGACGCGGATCCGGCACCGAGGCCACGCGAACCCTGTTCGACGAGGCCGACTTCTCAGACTCACCCACTTGGTTGATCGCGACCAGAGTCGCCGTGTAGGTGCCAGGGGAGAGGTTCCCGAACCCGACCGACGTCGCCTCCGCGACAACCTCACGCACCACGGGCACGTCACCACCGGTCAGCTCAACCCGATATCCCGTGATCGGAGCGCCACCATCTTCAGGAGCGGCCCATTCGATCGTCACCGCGGTGCCATCGACGGTCGCAGTGGGCGCTGCTGGGGCATTGGGCGCGGTCGCATCAGGAACCGTGGTGTCCGTCACCGTGACCGCATCCGAGGCTATCGAGGCAGGTGACGTGCCGATCTCATTCACCGCGACCACGGTTGCCGTGTACGTGCCCGCGGGCACGCCCTCGAACTCGATCTTCGTCGCATCGGCCAGAGCCTCCTTCACGAGCGGCCGCTCGCCACCCAGTAACTGCACCGTGTATCCCGTGATCGCAGAGCCTCCATTGACGGGCGCCGTCCAGGACACGGTCACCGCATCGCCAGCGGCGCTGGCATCGGGCTTCGCGGGCGCGTCCGGCACCGTGGCCACCGGCTCGCTCGCCTCGCAGTTCGCCGGGTCTACAACGGTCGGGTCAACTTTGCCGACAGCGATTGCGAGGGTGAACGGATCGGACACTGCGGTGCCGTCCGCGAGGTTCGCGGTGCGTTCGAACGCGATGCAGTACACGCCCTCGGCGGTGAACGCCCAGTTCCCGTGTACATGGTTCCGAGCACCGATCGGTAAGACATCCTTCTCGTCGATACCGTCGGCGGTGTTGAACCACAC
The DNA here is from genome assembly GCF_003335195.1 of Microbacterium sp. JB110. NCBI lineage: Bacteria > Bacillati > Actinomycetota > Actinomycetes > Micrococcales > Microbacteriaceae > Microbacterium > Microbacterium sp. JB110. The sequence continues at coordinate 197,161 of NZ_QPGM01000003.1, forward strand.
GAGCTGCTCGCCGGTCATGCTCTCCGGGTCCGTGGTGTAGATGAAGAACTCGCCCGGGCCGTCCATCCCGGTCAGTCTCCAATCCACGCCATCCTCGAGGGTGCCGACCGGGATGTGCTCGGTCGACCATCCCGGCCACAGAATCGAGGGATCTTGCGTTTCGGGAGCCAGCCAGAACTGCTGCCCCGGCTCACCGAGGAACCCGTATGCCTCTCGAGCGGGTATCTGGCGCTCCGCTGTGGGAAGCAACTGAAATACGACATCCTCAGGCTCGTGCCACGACACCCAACCGTTCTCGCGGCCTGCTTCGGCGCCCTCTGTTGTCGTGTCCTTGATCGTCGTGTCGAGCTTGCCGTCCTCTACGAGGGAGGCGACATCGACGTGTCCGCGATTCAGGATCTTCGTGCCCGACTCGGTCTCCGACCAGTTCGGCACATCCCACGGCTCCTCGTTGTCACCAGGATCGGGCTCCGGTTCGCTGTCGCTATCACCAGGTTCGGTCGCATCCGCACCATCAGCGCACGTTTGTGTCAAGATGCCCGCTTCATGCTCGAAACCGTCGTCAACGGCCACGATCGTGATGCTCTGATCATGTGTCATTTCCCCGTGTTTCTTCGACTGCACTGTCCAGCTCATGTCGACGCAGTACCTGCCGGGTGCGGTGACCTCCCATTGCGTATCTTGCAGACCGCTCTGTGTCCACAGCATTGTTTCGGTGATGTCGGCACTCGTGTCGAAGATCACTCCTTGTCCAGACAGGTCGACGGAGAGGTCCCCTGGTCCCGCGAAATGGGCGATGCTCCAGGTGACATCCCCGTCGAAATCCTGCTGGGGCAGTCCGAAAGTGTTCCACCTTAGAATCGGTACCTCGTCTCGAGCCGAGTCCCAGTAGGAGGTCGCCCCGACGATGTAGTTTCCGTCGTGATATTGTCGGCCATTTCTCTCGATCTGCGCCCCCCGGAAGATCACGTCTTCAAGTCCGTGGCTCTCCGGGGTCTCATTGCGATAACTCGAGTTTTGGAGCAGGGTTGTGGTCAGGCCACCAGTGTCAGAGTTCAGCGAGAGGTTGCCGAAGCCCTGGTCGAAGACGTACGGGGTATCTCCCTCCGCTGGCACGCTGTCGGGCATGGAGATTTCGGGGTAGTCGGTGGATGCGCCGCACGGGGTCACGTCGGCGGGGTCGATTTGGCTGCCGATCACATGGGTCAGCAGGCCACGGTCGGTGTGCCGTGATCCGTCGTCGAGCACGGTGTCGACGGCGATGGCGACGCAGTACACTCCCGGCCGAGTGAAGTACCAGCCAAAGTGGCTGTGCTGTCCGACCTGGGCCATGAACCCGTTCGGGAGCGCCTCCCGAGTGCTGGCGAGGAGGGCAGCGCCATTGACCGTGACCTGGGGAGACCTGGTCAGGGCGAATTCGCCGGGAGCGTCACGACCGTCTGCACCGGTGACGCCTTCGATCCGGATTCCGACCAGACCGGTCGCGTGTTCGCGCATGCTCTCGTGCTCGGTGCTCAGCCCGACCCAGGGCAGTCCCTGCTCCTGACCGATCGGAGACTCCCACACAGTGGTGCCGGGCTCATTCGTGAGGAAGGACCAGTCGTTGTCACTCGTGAACTCTTCGGGCAGTGTGATCTGTGCTTTGTCGTCGGAGTACAGCACGAAATCGTCCCATTCCAACCAGCCGAAGTCATCGTGGTGGGCGCGCAGTGCGAGCGACAGATCGCCTGTCGCCTCGTCGGTGTCGACCTGCGTTCCGATCGCATCGATGTGCCCGTCATCGACCACTCGGACCGGTTCGCCCACTGTGACGCCCGCGGACCAGCTGGAGGCCTCGGAGCCGCCATTCGCGTTCGTCGCGACGACACTTGCCCGGTAGTTCCCGGCAGGAACTTCCTCGAACACGGCGGTGAGGGTATTTCCATCGACTTCGGCAGTGAAGGTCTCACGGTTGGGGTCGCGAAGCGTGACGGTGTATCCGGTGATCGGGTCGCCGCCGTCGTCGCCAGGGGCCTCCCAGCTCACTGTCACCGTGCCGTTCTCTGCTGTCGCAACCGGTGTCGAAGGGGCGTCCGGGATGATCTTTGCCGTGGGTAGCTCCGGTACTTCTCCTGTGGCCATGCCGCATTCGGCGTCGGCAGGAACCTGGTCGCCGACCGCGATGCGAACGGTGCTGGTGTCGGATACGTCCGTTCCGTCGGCAAGAGATGCGGCAGCCGTCATATCGAAGCAATACATGCCCGAAGCGCCGAACGCTGCCTCAGTCGGTGTCTGTTGTTTGGGCAGCTCAAAGGTGGTGTCGATCTCTTGCGGTGTGCCATCGCGCTGCTGGCCGGTGCCCCAGCGGAAGAGGTCCCCCGGCGCTTCGGGACCGGGTTCGCCTTCGGCGCGGGCAGGCACGTCGTAGAGCATGAAGGTTCCGGGCGCGACGACGTTCGAGAGCGTGAACTTGATCGCGGGGTCTCCCGGATCGAGCGTGGTGTCACCAAAGGACGGATCTGTGTCTATGACGAACAGCGCTTCGTCAGGCTGGGATGAGTAGCCGTTGCCCGACGTGTTCCAGCGGATCTCGCCGCTTGCCCCGAGCCATGAGAACTCTTCGGCTTCGGGTACGTTCCGTGTTGCGGCTGTGGGCACTCGGAGCTGCACGTCGTTGAGGCCCAAGACCGGCGCCGGAACAGGGTTGGCCCACCACTTGCCGTCGAGCATGCTGACCCCGGCGACCAGATAGACCTGATTGGACTCCTCTGGTGTCGCAGCGAATGCTGAAGGTGCGATCAGGCTGCTCGCGAGCACGGCCGCAAGGAAGCCAGCTCCGATTCGAAGGGCTTTCCAACTCCGACGGTTCGTACCGGGTGTTGTGCGGGCTATCGTGTCATTCTTGGTCATGCTTCCTCATCGATTGAGACATGAAGCATCGTGTGGGGTTACCCGTCTGGTGACCCCACACGATGCGGAGATGGTCGTTTAGCTGATCGTGAAGGTGAACGCCTGAGTGCCTGCGCTTCCTGCGCCTGGGATCAGGAAGTTGAGCCCGAACGAGTCGCCGCCGCAGTCCCCATCGTCAGCCGTCAGAGTCCACGTGCCGTGGACATGGGTGTTGCTCGGCAACGTTTCAAGGCCGCCCGAGGCGATGCTGAATGACGTGCTGGCGAACGAGACCGTGCCCCCTGTGGTCACCAACGCAACGCTGTAGTTGGTGCCAGTGGAATTGTCGAAGCCGACATCAGGGGAAGTGCTCGAGTTGACGTTGCTGATCGTGTACACCCCGCCCGAGCAACTGACGCCGGCATTCGCCGTGCTGAACTGGTAGACGTAATCGTCGGCCAGCGGCCAGCTATGGAACGAACCATCTGATCGTTCTGATCCAGGTACGTTACTTCCGCTGATTGTCTCGATCTTCAGGATGTCATTGTGGCCATTTGTGATGTTGATCGTCGCTGCTTGTGCGGCCGAAGCCCCGCCGATCGCGAGAGCAGCTGACGCGAAAAGCGCGCCGACGGTGAGCGCGGCGCGGCGGACGAAATTACCGACCTTGGGTGAGGGCTGCTTGACGGGAGAGTCAAGGGTGTGATGGGACATGATGCTCCTAATTGAGGATTGAAGTGTGATTTGCCAGTGCAACGATCTGTCGTGCACATGAATCGGGCTGTCAGCCCGGTGAGGTGTCAGGCGGAGGCTTCCGCAGGCGGGCCGCGTTCTCGGAGGATGGCAGCCAGGAACCGAGAGGCCAGTAATACGCGAACCCACGTCCGCTCCCCGATGATGAGGCGCTCCGACTCTTGATCGTGGCACCCGCAGGAGCATGCGATGCCCGTGGCGCAGAGGTGATCCTCCGTAGGCGAGTGTCGGCGTTTGTCGGCGACTCGGCAGACTGTGCAGAGTCTTGACGTGGACGCACTCTGCGGCACCGTGGTGCTGCTGGTGCGGTTCGCCATGTTCGCGCCCTGCCAAGGTAGAAGGATTCAATCCTTATTGAGAAGCGTTATCAAATACAAACATAGGTGAATGCTGAGAGTTCCGTCAATACGCATCCCCTCCGGGTTCTATCTGGACCAACAAGCGTGCTCGCTGTGCGGGGCCTCACAAGATGCGGACGACCGGGTAGGAGGGCCGAACCTGTTCGCGCGCCACTTACGAGGCGTTGTGTGACATGGATGTGCTCACGATGTCGCTGGCTGTCCGCAAAGATGTGCGGAGTCGCCGCAACGATGACTGCTCTGTCGGGGCGCGCCCCACCGGCTCGCCGACTTAGCGGGCGGGAGGCCCCGACTGCCGCCTGCACCAAGATGGTCCATATGATTGCTGGTGGTGGGCGCGCATCGCCGGCGCAGCCTGCTGAAGGCGGATGGATCACCGCGCACGCCGTGTCGGCGTGACCGGCAGCGCGATCGTCCAGACCGATCGCGACGGCGGCACCGATCCAGAAGAGGACCGGCGTAGCGCGCGCCCTCGCTTCGATGATGGACATGCCCGGAAGACAGCCGCTCCCTCAGCCGCGGATGGTAGCGATGTTTGAGATTCGTCGGTTAGTGATGCGCGAAGGCGGGCGGACGGCTTTCGCCACCCACCCGCCAACTTCGGTCGAGCTGCTACTGGTCGAGCAGTTCCTCGAGCGTCACGATCTCATCTTCACCGTCCTCCTCTCTCACGAATCCGGCGGCCTCGCGTCGCTTGGCAAGGCGGCGGCCGAACAGGAGCGTTCCGCCACTGGCCAGAAGGGCGAGCGCTCCGTACGCGCCAAGGCCGATCAGCCATCCGTTCGCGCCGGTCTGGGCAAGTTCGCTGGGCGGAGCTTCCGTGTCTGGATAGTTCGGCGTTATCTGGACTTCGGAAACCGTGGTGGTCTCCCCGGGGGCACCGCAGATGCCTCGGTGGATGCTCTCACCCTCCGCGTTCAGGAGTGTCTCGATCCAGTAGTAGGTGCCGATCTTTTCGAACACCACCTCCGCTGAACGGTATTCGCCTGGCCTTGTCACGGCGATCGGGTTCTCGAGGGTGTCGAAGACGCGATTCTCGGCATCGCAGACCGGTTCGTCACCGTCCTGCTGGTATGCCTCGAACACCAGGCTGGTGCCCTCGGGAATAGGGCCGGTGACGATAGCGATGTCGTGTGCCGGGTTTCCGAGTACAACGTTCGGGACTGCCTTGGTAGTCACCTTCAGCTCCTCGCCATTGGTCACGACAGTAGCCTCACCTGGCGCGCCACATTTCCCTTCTGACAGCACCTCACCGTCGACGTCGTAGAGAGTCTCCACCCAATACACGTTTCCTGCCGACTGCGCTGCAGTGTTGCCCGAGTAGTAGACGCCGGTCTGGGGAACTGGAATCTGCTGGCTGGTGAAGAACGGTTCCACATCACATACCGGGGTCTCGCCTTCGGGCTGGGGACCGTAGGCGCGGAACACGAGAGACGCTCCTTCTGGGACGGTGCCTTGGACGAGGGCGGTGTCTTGGAAGGGTTCGCCGACGAGCGCGGCAGGGGCCGCCTGCGTGATTACCGTCACCGGAAGTTCGGCTGCGGGGGTCTCGGGGACGTAGAAGCGTTCGCGAACGTCAGCGGGGGAGGACTGGAACGGCTGGACGCGGTCGTCGCCTTCGAACGTGCTGACGATCACGTAGTAACCCGGCTTCGTCGGCGTGATCCGGTCCTCATCGGTGTACCCGATCTGGTAGACGCCGTTGCGGGCTGGGGTGATGATGCTGGTCAACTCAGGCTGGTCTGTGAGGTCGAGGTCGTCGGTCAGGACGGTGTCTGTGGCGAACGGCCCGTAGACGGTGTGGGTGACCTCTTTCGCATCGGGGCCCCAGTATCCGTCGCCGGTGAAGTCGGGGTGGTTGGCGGGGAACCCCGAGGTGACGATCGTGTCGAACGCGCGGCCGCCGTCGTGGACGTTGTACTCGCGCAGCTGACTGGTGATCTCGACCGGATGGCGGACACTGGTCGACTCGACCGGGATGCCGTACTCGTCGGCCCAGTCGGAGGCGATGTAGTCGCGCACACCGTCAGGCTGGGAGGCGAGACGCATCTGCCACACCCAGGTCACGAACCCGGCGTTCGGTAACACGACCTCGGGAGAGGTATACGTGCCGGGGCCGGTTGCGGTGACCGTCACTGTCCCCACTGGTACGGCTGCAGGGTCGATGGCGGGCGCCTGCATCGGCGGCAGCGTGCCGGGCACCTGATAGGCGGTGCCTTCGAACACGACCGGCACGTACTCGCCGTCTATCTTCAACCAGACCCCGTTGCTGGAGGATACGGTGATCGTGTCGGTGACCGCGTCGCCGGGTACGACGAGACGTTGGTTCGCTTTGGAGACCGCGATGGGCTGGAAGGGAACGATGCTGGTCTCGGCGACTTGCCCGAACCGGTCGGTGAACGAGTCCGTGAGGTACTTCGCGACGTCCCCTTGTGCGCGCTTGTCGATCTGCCATACCCACGTGTAGAACCCGGACTCGGTCGCGGTGATCGTCTCCGGCGCCGCATAGCTTCCGGTGCCGGTCAACTCCAGTTCCACGACGCCGGCGATGGGTGCTCCGGTCGGCGCGGTGTCGGCTTCAGTGGGCTGCTCATCGAACGGACCATACAAGGTTCCAGTCGTTACGACTGCGATCCGCTTCCCGTCCAGGTGGATCCAGGTTCCCTTGGAGACGCCCACCGTGACCTGGTCGCGGAATGTGTCACCTTCTGCGACGAACCGGGAGGACACCTGGGTGGTGATGGTGGGCTGGAAGTCGAGCTCGATCACAGGGGACTGGGCGTGCGCGTCGAGTCCCATCGGTGACGCACCGCCCAGCAGCCGCTGCGAACCTGGCGTGTCGTACAGGTTCACACGTGCGCCCAGGCCACTGCTGGGAACGCTCGCTGCTGCCTCGATCCGGTAGGCGGGGACTCCGTCGGCGGGGGTGCCGGTGATCGGGAAACTGCCCGGACCAAGCGTCCGGCTGCTCTGCCCGTCGGCGAACACGGCGTTCGTCAGCGTGACCGTTCCCGACAGGCTCGCCGGGGAAGCAGACACCGTGAGAGTTCCCGCGTACTGATCGGTCATCGTGATCGACAGCGCAACCTGTGGGTTCACCGCATGGTTCGCGTTGGCTTCTGCTCGCATCTGAGCGAGGTTCGCGAGGATCTGGGGCCGGTTCGCTGCGGGGGCGCGGGTGATGTAGTGGTCGTCCCCGGACATGCCGTGCTGGTTGTAGTGGACAGGATCGGCAACCGACCAGACGAACAGTTGGATTGCGGCGGTCACATGCGGGTCACCAGACTGCCCCCATTTCGCCATCACATAGTTCAGCTTCGCCAGATCCGTTTCGGTGAGGCGGGAGCCGCTCTGCGACTCCAAGTCGGAAACGGTGACCGGACCGGTCGTGTTACCCCACGGGCCGGGGGCACCCAGATCCATGCAGTACACCTGTGTGCCATCGGGGCCGATGTACGAGCCCAAGATGCCCACATCGTCAACGGATCCGAACCCGGGCCCGATGGTGGCTGCGTGTGCGGCGGGGGCAGTGCCGATCCCGATCGTGAGGGCAAGGAGCAGCCCGGAGATCAGCATCGCGACCCACCGGGCGAGACCACCGAATCCGGGCGGGCTTTCACGTGGACTATTGCGTAAGGTCGCGTCTTCGAGCCGTGTGGTGCTCATCCGTTCCTCCTGTGTCTGCGCGAGACGACCTGCCCCGCATCCGTGACGGCGCAACAGCCATCAGATGGAGGTACCCCGCCTCGTCCACCGCGCGGACTCGGGGCGAGGTGCGGTGCACCTTCTCTGCGTGGACGTGCAGTGCACCTTCTCTGTGTGACGGTGTCGATGCGGGTGATGTCTGCCGGGGACGGGTACCGGTATCTGCTCAAAAGTGTCGTCGCCGGCGACGGCAACCGGGACCTCGCAGAACCGCTGACCCGCTACTACCTCGAGAAAGGAAGCCCGCCCGGGTTCTGGACCGGCTCCGCCCTCCCCGGCCTGGAAGCGGAGTCGATCAGTACGGGCGCCGAGGTGACCGAGGAACAGCTCCGGCTCCTGCTCGGACAGGGACGCCACCCCACAACAGGGGAGCATCTGGGCTCCGCATACCGCACCTTCCTCAGCTACCGGGAACGCGTGTCCCGCCGCGTCGATGCACTGCCCTCCGAGCTGACCGACGAAACCCGACACCAGGAGGTCGCCCAGATCGAGGCCGAAGAGCAGGCCCGCCCGCAGCGCCGCCCGGTCGCCGGGTACGACTACACCTTCTCCGTACCAAAATCCGTCAGCGTGTGGTGGGCGGTCGCGGATGGCGGCACCCAGGCGATGATCGTGAACGCACACCACGAGGCGATGAAAGAAGTCCTCGCCCTGTTGGAACGCGACGTGGCCATGACACGGATCGGGCACGACGGGCTCGCGCAGGTTGAGGTGACCGGGATCCTCGCCACCGCGTTCGACCACTACGATTCCCGCGCCAACGAACCGCAACTGCACACCCATGTCGTGATCGCGAACCGGGTCCAGGGCGTCCACGACGGTAAGTGGCGGGCCATCGACGGGCGCCCCATGCATGCCGCGGTGGTCGCGTTGAGCGAGCACTACAACAACGCGCTCGCCGACCGGCTCACCCGCGACTTCGGTCTCGCCTGGGAAGAACGCGACCGGGGCCCGCGACGCACGGCCGCATGGGAGATCGCCGGTGTCCCCGAGAACCTGCTGGAAGAGTTCTCGTCCCGGTCCCGCGCGATCGACCAACGGACCGAGCAGCTCATCGACGAGTACCTACAACAGCACGGGCGATACCCGTCGAGTACGACGATCATCCGCCTTCGCGCCGCAGCGACCCTCACCACCCGGCCCGAGAAGACCGTGCACTCCCTCGCTGACCTCACCGAGCAATGGCGCACCCGCGCGAGCAGAATCCTCGGACAGGACGCGACTGGGTGGGCACGATCGGTCACCGCCGGAACCCAGAACCCGGTGCTGCTGCGTGCCGATGACATTCCGCTCGCCACGGTCGATGAGATGGCCGCGCAAGTCGTCGCCACCGTGGGGCAGTCCCGGTCGACCTGGCGAAGATGGAACCTCCACGCTGAGGCATCCCGCATGCTCAAAGGCACCCGGTTCGCCACGATCACCGACCGGGAAGCGGTCACCGGGCTCATCGCCGACCGCGCCGAGCATGCCTCCGTCCAGTTGACGCCCCCCGAACTCGCCCCCTCTCCCGCAGCGTTCCAGCACCCCGACGGCAGCAGCGTGTTCCGCATCAAACACGGCACGCTCTACACCTCCACGCAGCTTCTCGCCGCCGAGGACAGACTCCTGCGACTCGCACACAGCAGCACGGCCCCGATCGTGCCGCACGACATGGTCGGACGCGTCACCCGTCGCACCGACCGCAAAGGCCGGCGACTTTCTGCCGATCAAGCCGGAGCGATCACCCTGATCGCAACATCCGGCCGGATCGTCGACGTCCTCATCGGGCCAGCGGGGACCGGAAAGACCACGACCCTCGCATCATTGCGCAGAACGTGGGAACTCGCGCACGGCAGAGGCAGCGTGATCGGGCTGGCCAGCTCCGCGGACGCCGCGCAGGTCCTCGCCGCCGACCTCGGAATCCCGACCGAGAACACCGCGAAATGGCTCCATGAGCACCACCAGGGGCGGTGGAGGCTCCACCGCGGTCAACTGATGATCGTGGACGAGGCGTCGTTGTCGGGGACGATCGCGTTGGACCGGCTTGCCGCCCACGCCGAACGCGCAGGAGCCAAACTAGTCCTCGTCGGCGACTGGGCCCAACTCGGCGCGGTCGATGCCGGGGGAGCGCTGGGCATGCTCGCCCGCGACCTCGAGCAGACCCCAGAACTGCTCGACGTGCGACGGTTTCGCAACGCCTGGGAGAAGACCGCGTCCCTGCAACTGCGCCTCGGCGACCATGACGCCATCGCCCGCTACGACGCCCACGACCGGATCGTCGGAGGCGACTACGACGACGTCCTGGAACGCGCCTACCTCGCCTGGCGAACCGACACGATCGCGGGCAGGCGCAGCATCCTCGTCGCCGAGACCGTCGAGACCGTCACCACCCTGAACGTGCGCGCCCGGGTCGACCGGATCATGTCCGGCCAGACGGACCCCGACCGGGCCGTGCCCTTGAGCGATGGCACGCAGGCCAGCGCCGGTGACCTCGTCATCACCCGCAAGAACAACCGCCATCTCGGCACCGGCGGCACCCGATGGGTGCGCAACGGCGACCGCTGGACAGTCACGACCGTGCACACGGACGGGTCCGTGACCGTCCGCCGACAAGGAGCCCGCTTCGGCGGCGCGGTCCGCCTCCCCGCGGACTACGCCGCCCAACATCTCGACCTCGGCTACGCGATCACTGTGCACCGTGCGCAAGGTGCGACCGTGGACACCGCACACGCGATCGTGCACTCGCACCAGATGACCCGTGAGAGCCTCTACGTAGCCATGACCCGTGGCCGCGAGGCGAACACCGCCTACGTCGCCATCGACCAGTTCCCCCTCGAAGAACACCAGAAAGAGCCTGAGCCTGACGTCACCGCCCGCAGTGTCCTCGCCGGCGTCCTCGCCCACGAAACCGCCGAACGCTCCGCTCACGAGATGCTCCGCACCGAACACGAGCACTGGTCCTCAATCGCGCAACTCGCCGGAGAATACGACACCATCGCCGAACACGTGCAGCACGACCGCTGGATCACCCTCCTCGAACAGACCGCACTCACCCGGGAACAGGTCGACGACGTTATCGCGTCCGAAGCGTTCGGAGCGCTCGCGGGCGAGCTGCGTCGAGCGGACGCCGAACGCTACGATCTTCCTCGCCTGCTGCCGGACCTCATCGCTGCGCGGCCTCTCACCGGGGCGGAGGATCTCGCATCCGTGATCCAGCACCGCCTCCAGGCGGCGACAACATCGCGAACCGGGAGTACCCGCACCCGGGAACCAGTCCGCCTCATCGCCGGCATCGTCTACGAGGTCACCGACACCACCGACCCGGACAGCAGGCGCGCCCTCGATGAACGCCGCACCCTGATCGAGCAACGAGCCGACGCGCTCGCCCAACGCGCCCTCGACGAGCAGGTGCCATGGCTGCGCACCCTTGGGTCGGCCTCCGCGGATCCGCAAGCCCGCGCCGAATGGGAACGGCAACTGCGGACCGTGACCGCCTACCGTGACCGCTACGGCATCACCGACGCACAACGACCGCTCGGCGACTCACCGAAGTCCAGGAACCAGAGTCTGGACGCCGCGCGCGCACAAGCAGCCATAACCACCGCAGCCCGACTCGCGCAACCCGCACCCCGCCCCGGCCCCGCACACAGCTACGACGCTCACGGACACCGGCTCTGACGTACCGCTTGCACCGAGCGGGAAAAACTGATTGATCGCGGGCAACAGGTCTATCCTGACAGGCATGGCGACGATCCTCCTGACCGTGCAGACCTCGCCTCGTGATGTGGGCGCCGCAGTCAGCGCCGCAGCCGCCCTTGGCTACGAGGCGCGCCCCGTCGGAGGCCAGAGCAGCAACCTCATCCTGATCGAGGCGATGACCATCGACGAGGACGCTGACACTCAGGACGCAGCCACCACCGCGCTGCAGGAGCAGGTGCGTCGGGCTGTCACCACCGCGCTGACGGAACACGGCATACAACACCAGCTGATCGGCATCGGGGCTGACAGCTCGAGCATCACGAAGTCAACCTTCACGATCAAGCGCACCGGTGCTGTCGACGGTGCGAACGACCTGGAGATCCGGGCCGACGGCAGGAAAGAATTCGAGCAGCGCCTGGCCGCACTGCATCACCTCCTTGGTGCTGAAGACTGGCCGCCACAAGACCTCACCGGCTACGAGGTCATCGTCGAGGGCCTCGCCGCAGCTGACCCTGACGTACAAAAGCCACCCTTCAGACCCAAGCGTCCGTAGAGCAACGGAACACAGCCATCGGCTGAATCCTCCTGTTGGGATGTCGTCGTCCGCGGTAAAGTGGGTACTGGTAGCAATCGAACTCACGTCGATGCGGCACCCTGAATCAACCCAGGATCTGCACCGATAGCCCCCACCCCTCGGGTGGGAAATCACTCTCCTAGCCGCTACCGGCCACCATGTCCATGGTTTCCGAGAGGGTGCGTGCTTCCGATGATCCGATTGCTGTGGAATGCCAGCGTCTGCATTCACGGGCTGTTGCAGTACGCGCCGACGAACCTGCTGCTCGCCGCGATCCGTACACCGCGGGGCCTCAAGTGGGGTCCGCTGGTACTGCTGCTTGCGCCCGTGTACCTCTTCGCGGCCGGAGTCTGCTACACGCTGGTTGACCGAGGTGGACCCGGGTGGCTGGCGCTGCTGGGGTTCTTGTTCCTCTGGAACATGTTCAAGTGCGTCTGGGCGAGCGTTATCACGACGATCGTGCTTCTGCGCAATGCCGTCCGTCGCCTCATCAACCGGTCGGACACGCGACGCCATGCGCGCAAACCGACAGGAACGCGGGACGAACCAACATCGGTCCCGGTGGTGCGCACCCCGTAGATCTCGGCGGCACATGCGCCCAAGTCTGTGTGTGAGGGTCTCAGGGCGTGAGTCGGCAGCGACGTCGCCCGGCCACTCGTGGACGCCCTCATCAGATGGGGTGCTGGTCACCTCGATCCCGGCGATGGTGATATTCACTGCGGACCGGTAGTACTCCCAGCGAAGCTGCTCCGCCGCGTCTCCACCTTCGGCGAAGGGTTGGATGAGTTCCCGTCCCATGGCCTTCGCAGGTGCGGAGCCGGCCGTCATCTCGGCGAACTCAGTCATCATCGTGGCGTGATCCCGGGGGCCGTCACCCTCGTGCTGGAGCCGGTCGTCCCTCATCGAGATGGTCAGCATCGCGTTATTGAGGAGCACAGCGTACGTGAAGGCCGCTCGCTCTCCGAAGCCCGAGGCCCCCAGGATGGACATCCCCGCCTCCAGCACCGGGAGTGCGGCTGGCAGCGTTGGTCCGTGCATCAGCATCCACTTCGCCACGCCTGGATACTCGGCCACGACCGGCCCCGCCTGAAACAGCAGGGTGCGGAACCACTCCTGCCACGTCAGCTGCAGGTCGGGGACCTCAATCCGTGCAAGCACACGCTCGACCACCTCGCGACACAGCGAATCCTTGCCGCCGACATGGTGATAGACCCCGGACGCGGCGATGCCGAGGCGCCCGGCCAGGTCTCGGATGGACCAGGTCATCAGGTGCGTGTCACGGGTCAGCTCCTCTGCGGCATCGACGACACGTTCCGGAGTGATCCCGACGTGGAACGGGACCGGGTCAGTCGCAGTCACCTTTCATTCCTCCTCTCGCCGTAGCCCACGCACTCACGCCCGCCCTTGAGGTAAGGCGAACCTAAGCTGTAAGCTCTCCGATGTAATTAGAACACTGTTCATATTAGAAGGAACCCGCATGATACGACCTGCCGCCACACCGACCCACGCCGTGCCGGTGGCCCGCCCTCAGATTCCGCTGCTGCTGGGCGCTGTGCTGCTTATCTACCTGGCCCAGATGACCCTGAACCCCGTGATCGCGCCGCTGTCCCGCGAAGTTGGCCTGGCAGAGTGGCAGATCGGAGTCACCATCAGCGCGGCTGCGATCATGGTCGTTCTCACCAGCCAGCTCTGGGGTCGCCGCTCTCAGTCCTGGGGACGCAAACCCGTTCTGGTCGGTGCTTTCACTCTCGCTACGGTCACCATGGCGTTGTTCGCGCTGCTGGCCTGGCTTGGCATGACCGGTCTTGTCACCGGTGTCGCACTGTTCATCATGTTCGTCCTGCTGCGAGGCGTCGGGTTCGGGACCGCGATTGCCGCCCTGCCTCCGACCGCGCAAGCCTATATCGCCGATGTCACCGTCGATGAGAAGGCGCGTGTCAAAGGCATGGCCGGGGTCGGGGCCGTGCAGGGCATCGCCATGGTCGGCGGCTCCGTCATCGGTGGGCTCCTGTCCGCCTTTGGCCTGCTCACTCCACTCATCGTCGTCCCCGTGCTCCTGCTGGCCGCGCTGCTGTTGATCGGGTTCCGGCTGCGCCGCGAGCCCCGACACGAGCTCATCGAGACCCCAGCAAGAGTCAGTCCCTTCGATACACGGGTGTGGCCGTTCCTGCTCGCCGGGTTCGGGATGTTCACCGCGCTCGGCTTCATTCAGGTCATCACCGGTTTCATCGTCCAGGACCGCCTCGGCCTCGACTCCGCCACCACCGGGCTCGTCACCGGCGGGGCGCTCCTCGCCGCCGGCGCCGGGATGATCATCGCTCAAACCGTCATCGTGCCCCGCAGCGGCTGGGCACCCGCGACCCTCCTCCGTGTCGGTGGCATCGTCGCGACCATCGGCTTCGCCGCCCTCGTCGCAGATGCCGGTGCGGTGGTGCTGTTCGCCGCAATCCTGCTCATCGGGCTGGGCCTGGGCATCGCGATGCCCGGTTACACCGCCGGGCCCACCCTGCTCGTCTCCCGCGAAGAACAGGGCGGGCTCGCCGGTCTCATCGGCGCCACCAACGGACTCACCTTCGTGATCGCCCCCACCCTCAGCACCGCTCTCTATGGAATCTGGGCGCCACTGCCGGTCATCATCGGCGGCGCCGTCATGGCGATCGTCACCGTGTTCGTGCTCATCCACCCCCGATTCCATCGCACCCTGAGCCCCGTGGAACATCGCTGAGACCACCAGCCCCGAGCGGTCTCAGGACCGGCGCAATCACCGCAGTGTCCGAAGACCTCGATCACATGCCCGGTCGCGTCCGACCTTCCGGAGCTCGACCTCAGCGGCGTCGTCCGCGAGGCCGAGGAGGACGCGGGATCATGAGCCGTTACCTCGACGATGAGTTGCGTTCCTCCGTTCGGACGCGCCAGGGTATCGCCGAGGGCGGCGGTTAGGGGAGCTGGGCGCGGTCGAACTCCTGCTGCAGTCGGGGCCGGCGCCGGTGGGTATCGCGCAGCTCGGCAATGAATGCATCCACTGTGTCCGCCTGTTCTGTCCCTGTCGCGATTCTCCGCATTCGTGCCAGGCGGTGGGCGGCGTCACGATAGTGCGCCGCGCCCGCGTGGATCAGGGTGCTCTCCACCAGCTGCCGATGGACGGGGAGCGCCGCGAGCGGATCGACCCGCTCGTAGGCTTTCACCAGCTCGCTCCAGGCGTGTAGGCTGTCCAACCCCAGGTCGTGGGCGAGCCGCCACGCGCGGGCCGGGTCCTTCAGGGTTGTCAGTGTGAAGGTCACCGCATCCGACGGGCGGGGCGCGAGTGCGTCCAGGACCTCGTCCTCATACTCCGGCCATGCAGCACCCACAGCGGTGTGCAGGCGAGACGCGGTAAGCGCTGACGGCCACCGGCGGAACACGTACACCCGTGCGTCCAGCAGTTCACCGGGGCGGTGCGTCCCCAGCAGCTTGCACCAGTACTCGGAAGCGCGCAGAGACTGGTGACCGCGGTCGAAGTCCACAGCCTGCCTGGCCCAGTCCACCGCCAGGTCGGTCTCGCCGATCTCCTCGAGCGCCTCAGCGGTCTGGTGCAGCCACGCAGCGACCTTCCGGTCTCGCGCGTGGGTGCGGATCACCTCATCGACATCGCGGTCGAGCACCGCCAGGCGACGATCGTTCCACTCCAGCACCCACCGGGCATGCCGGTCGGGGTCATGAGAGACGAGTGATCCGGGTTCCGGGGAGAGCTGTCCGCGGATCTCGTCCAGCCGTGACCGGTATCCGGCGATGCCCGTGTCTCCGAGCGCGGCGGCGTAGGCGACGGGATCGAGCTCGAAGTAGTCGACGTCGCCGTCGAACTGAAACCGGATCATCCAGGGGAGCAGCTTCGACGCAGGAACCGACGCTGCTGCCGCCAGCCGCGGGTGCAGGGCGAGCAGACGCCGACACCCGTCCCCGATGATCCCGCTGGAGTCGTCGGCACGGGCGATCACAGTGATCGCGCTCGCGAGCGCCTTGTGCGCCACCTGATATGCCTCGCCCGGGTCCGTCTCCGGGAGAGCGGACTCGAGGGTGTCGATCGCGTCGTGCATCTGCTTTCCGTGCGCGTTCGCTGCACCCCACCGGTGCAGCTCCGCACGGGTGCGGATCAACGGCAGCACAGCATCGGCAAGCGAAGTCATCGCACCATTCTTCCGCAGCGGCTCCGTCGCGCCGGAATCATTTGGCTGATTGACCCCTGCGTCCGCGTTAGCTTGGAGTCGTGGCTTTGTGGAGCCTCATATGTAAGGAGTATCCACCTGCAACCGGGCGGGAGGAGTCGTGTGGGTGCTGACTACTGGGCTCCTGCCCTCGGCTGGGGCGGGGTCGCTGCGGCCGGCGTAGGCGGTGTGCTCATCGTCGTGCTTGTCGTTGCGCCGTTCGCGTTTCTCAGCGACTACCCGGAAGATATCCGACGGGCGGCCCACGCCCCGACGCCGGGGCAGCGACGGGCGGGCGTGACCGGCGGCATCGTGTTCATGATCGTCCTGCTCGCTTCGCTCGGCGCTGTCGTCTTCAGCTGGGGGATGACTCATCCCGGAGCCGGATTCTTTGAGCTTGCGTTGATGGCGATGGTCGCGATCATTCTGTTCGTTCTCGTCGACCTGCTCGTGGTCGACTGGTTGGTCATCTGCACCTGGCGGCCTCGAGCGATCCTCGTTCCCGGTACGGAGCACTGCGCTGGCTGGCGCGACCGATCCCATCACTTCCGTGAGCAGTTCCGGCCTCGAGGGCTGATCGTCTTGCTGGCAGGAAGCGGTCTGCTCGGGCTGGCTGCCCGGTGGCTGACGTGAGCTCATCTCGCTGCGGTTCAACAGCTCCTTGTCCGATCTCTCGGGGTGTTCGGATCGTCCGACGACCGGTAACGGACTCGCGCATCATCGCGACTCGCTCGCTGACTCTCGATGGCTCACTGTGACGCTCACCCCCGTAGGTCAACGCCCCGCTTGATGAGCTGGGTGCGGACCTTGCTCGGCGTCGTGCCATGCCTTCTGGCGATGGTCGTAAGTCCGATGCCTTGGTTATAAAGCCGCAGGTAATCGTCTCCGTTCGGGTCGTCCGGGACACGGTCGCGCGGAGCGATACCGGCTCGAGTGAGGTGGGTGCGGACCGTGGCCCGGTGGATGCCGTACTTCTTCACCAGCTCGGACACTGTCGCTCCGCGCTCATAATCACGAACGAGGCGGGTTACATCCTTGCCCAAAAGGTGTGTTCCACTCGTCTCAATCGACGTCGCGATAGACCCCCGAATGTCCTCGATCGGGGACTCCGGAGCACCTTCTGGGAGAATGAGGAGTCCGTCCTTACCGCGTCTGATCAGGGATTTCAGTATCCGACGAGAGTTCCAAAGCTGTCTCGTTCCGCCTACAGAACGTCAGATCAGCCCCGGCTTACGGTCGGGGCTTTTCGCTGCCCGGCTCCCGTAGTTCCCGGCGTGACCGCAGTACCCAGTATCGGCCAGAAGATGCGGATGGGGTCGGCCGTGTCGACCCCGGCCCGGGTGCCGCGCGGGCATAGCCGCGGAGCCTTGCCTCGTGAGGGGGCGCTGACGCGCTACGAGACTGGAGCGGCGGCCCTCTCCGTCGCCGGTTCCTCGGCGAGCTCCGCCTGGGCATCCGGGACCTCCTCCTGCCGGAAGATGATCTTGAACACCGGGAAGAAGACGGCGCACGAGATGAGCGCGTTGATGAGCATCGTGATGACGTCGGCGATCGTCTCGCCCGTCGCACCCATGCCCCAGGTCGTGATGAAGAGGTCGTAGATCGGCGCCTTGTAGAGGCTCTGCAGCGCGGCCGCGCCGAGGGTGATGACGATGTAGGCGACGGCGTACCATCCGGCGGCGCGCCATGGGTCGCTGTTCGATTTGAAGGTGATCGTGCGCTGCGCGAAGAAGTTCACCACCTGCGCGATCGCGAGCGTGATCTGCACGGAGAGGAAGTATGCCAGCCCGCCTCCGCCCTCAGGGAGCGCGCCTGCGGCGTAGTCGAACACGTAGCCGGTGCCGACCGGGACGGCCTGGAAGTCCGTGCCGACGAGCGAGGTCATGCCGAACAGCAGCTTGAACACCGGCATCAGGACGAGCTGCAGAACGGTCATGCCGACGTTCAGGATGCTGAACACGATGAGCTGAGCCAGCGTGGGGCGTGCGGCGGCGAACGCCGCCCAGAGAGTGCGCATGGGGTTGAGCCTTCCGCCACCGGCATCCGTCGCACGGTGGTCTCTGCAAGCAGAACAGCTCCGGATGGGACGGCTCGGCCGCGGAGCACGACACGTCGGTTCTGGGCGCTGAACGGTCGTCGCATGGGAGTCGGGGCCCTGGTGACGATCTCGCCGGGCTCGACGGCCGGTGCTTCTGCGCTGGCCTGGGCGCCCGCGGGCACCCAGCCGCCCTGCCGGACGGCGCAGTAGCCTTTTCCCATGCGTCGTGCTGCAACTGTGGTGGCCGTTCTTCTGTCTGCCGGGCTCCTCTTCGGCTGTGCTCCGGATGAGTCGGCCGAGACCGAGACACCGGTGCCTGACCCATCGAGTCCGGAAGAGACGACGAGCCCGACCCCCACGCCCACGTCGTCGCCGGCCGAACGGGCCGTTGCCGACATGTCGGTCGAGGACCGCGCCGCGAGCGTCGTGATGGGCACCGTGGCGACGACCGATGTGACCACGCTGAACGACTACATGGCGCACGGCTACGGCGGCTTCATCCTGATGTCCGAGAATGTGCCGGCCACGGCGGACGAGCTCCGCGAGGTGACCTCATCTCTCGTCGTCGACGAGGGCATGCCGCCGCTGATCGCGATCGATCAGGAGGGCGGTGTCGTCACCCGCCTGCCGTGGGACGATGCGGCCACCGCGCAGGCGCTGCAATCGCTCCCGGCATCTGAGACGCGCGCCGCGTTCGACCGCCGCGGCGAACTCGTCGCCGACGCCGGAGCCAACGTGAACTTCGGCGTGGTCGCGGATGTTCCGGCCGATGCAGGTTCGTTTATCGCGCCGCGGGCGCTCGGCACTGATCCGGCGTCGGCCGCCGAGCGCGTCACCGCCGCTGTCGAGGGCGAGGCGGCGCATGTGTTCTCGACGCTGAAGCATTTTCCGGGCCACGGGCCGGCGCCGGGCGACTCGCATCACAGCATCCCGTCGACAGGGATGAGTCTCGAAGATTGGCATGACGCGGATGCCGTGCCGTTCGAGGCGGGCATCGACGCGGGCGCCGAACTGCTCATGTTCGGGCATCTGGCCTACACCGCTGTGGACGAAGCACCCGCGTCGCTCTCGGCCCGGTGGCACGAGATCGCGCGCGACGATCTCGGCTTCGACGGCGTCATGATCACCGACGACCTCGGCATGCTGGCCTCATCCGGAGACGCCGCCTATGCAGATCCGGTCGCGAACGCCGTCGACGCAATCACCGCAGGCAACGATATGGTGCTGATGATCGCGACCTCCACGCCCGACACAGCGGGAGACATCGCCGACGGCATCGCGCAGGCGGTGGAGGCAGGGGAGCTGCCGGCCGACAGACTCCGCGACGCTGCCGAGCACGTCGCGGCGCTGCGCCTCGAGTCGGCGGAATAGCCCGCCGTTCGCTCTGCGAACTGCGCACGTTTCCGACATCCGGGCGCTGAAACCGGCGCATCTCGGCGAGAAGTGCGCATCTCGGCAACTGAGCATCTCGCCACAGGAGTCAAGGGGCTGCGGTGTAGCGTGAGCGGGTGACGCACGAGGACACCAGAACGCCCAGAAGATACGTCGCGCTCGTGGTGATCGGGCTGATCGCCGGGTTCATGTCCGGGCTGTTCGGTGTCGGCGGGGGCGTGCTCATCGTGCCGCTGCTTGTGATGTTCGTGGAGTTCGGCCAGAAGCGGGCAGCGGGGACATCCGGCGCGCTGATCGTCGTCACCGCGGCGGTCGGCGTCGTCTCATACGCGGCGCACGGGAACGTCGACTGGTTCGTGGCCGTGCTGCTCGCCGCAGGCGGGGTGGCGGGCGCTCCGATCGGCGCGCACCTGCTGCACCGGTTCAACGAAGCCGCCGTGCGCTGGGTCTTCGTCGCGTTCCTCGCCGCGGTCATGATCAGCCTCATCTTCATCGTGCCGGATCGCGGCGCAGAGGTGCCGATCGACATCTGGCTCGGCATCGCGCTGGTGGGGCTCGGGTTCGTCACCGGCATCCTCTCCGGCCTGATCGGCGTCGGCGGCGGCATCGTCGTCGTGCCCGTGCTGATCGTCGTCTTCGGCGCCAGCGACCTCGTCGCCAAGGGCACATCGCTGCTGATGATGATCCCGACCACGCTGGTCGCCGCGTGGCGCAACTTCCGAAACGGCAACGTCGACCTCGTCTCGGCAGTGACCGTCGCCCTCGCCACCGTCGTCACAACGCCGCTCGGAGCGATCGTCGCCGGTGTTCTCGATCCGCAGATCGCCAACTGGGTGTTCATCGCGTTCCTGGCTGTGATCGCCGCGCAGATGGCCATTCGCGCGATCCGCGCGGCCCGCTGACGCGCAACATGCTTATCGACTCGTGGCGGATAGGATCGAGGGGTGGCAGTCAATCCTGATCTGACGGAGCGCGAGTTCGCGCCGACGGCACCGTATCTCGTCGGCCGGGAGAAGGTGCGCGAGTTCGCCCGAGCCGTGTCCGCTGAGGCCGATGTGCACGATGACGTCGAAGCCGCTCGCCGGGCGGGGTACACCGACGTCGTCGCACCGCCGACGTTCGCGATGGTCATCCAGGACCTCACGCTGCAGCAGCTCCTCGGCGACCCGACAGCTGGCATCGTGCTCGAGCGCACCGTGCACGCCGAGCAGAAGTTCCGCGCCACCCGACCGATCGTGGCGGGCGACGAGCTGACGGCGACGCTGTCGGTCACCGGTATCCGCACCGTCGGCGGCAACGCCATGATCACCAGCGAGGCAGAGATCGTCGACGCCGACGGGCGCCACGTCGTCACCGCCGTATCCGTACTTCTTGTGGGGGCTGAGGAATGAGTTTCGAGGTCGGCCAGATCGTCGCCGAGCGCACCGTGCACCTGACGCGCGAGTCACTCGTGCGCTACGCAGGGGCATCAGGAGACTTCAACCCCATCCATTACCGCGACGACGTCGCCGCACGCGTCGGGCTTCCCGGCGTGCTCGCGCACGGCATGCTCACCATGGGCATCGGCGCCTCGGTCGTCACCGACGCCGTCGGCGACCCGGCCCGCATCATCGACTACGGGGTGCGCTTCACCAAGCCCGTCGTGGTCGATCCGGATGACGGGGCAGAGGTCCGCTACGAGGCCAGAGTCGCCAAGATCGACGACGGCATCGCGCGCATCGACCTGACGGTCACCTTCGACGAGACGAAGGTGCTCGCCAAGGCCCAGGCGAACGTGCGGATCGACGAGGTCGCGCAGGCGTGAGTGATCCGCTTCCGCTCTCGCAGCTGACGACGCTGCAGGTCGGCGCCGCCCCCGAGCGCATGATCGACGCACACACCCGTGAGGGGATCACGGACGCCCTGCACCAGGTGTGGGCCGATGGCGATGACTGGTTCGTGCTCGGCGGCGGCTCCAATCTGCTGGTCGGAGACGAGCCGTTCGACGGCACGGTCATCCGGATCCTCACGCACGGTTTTCAGGCGGTGCCCGGTGCGGAGGCAGGACGCCGCCGCATCCGGATCGAGGCCGGTCAGAACTGGGACGAGTTCGTCGCGTGGACGGTGGGCCAGGGGCTGGCCGGCGTCGAAGCGATGAGCGGCATCCCCGGCACGGCCGGTGCGGCGCCGATTCAGAACGTCGGTGCGTACGGCCAGGAGATCGACCAGACGCTGGTCGAGGTCGAGCTGATCGACGAGGCTACGGGCGAGACGCACGTGGTGCCTGCCGGAGACCTGGGTCTCGGCCCCCGCACGTCCGACCTGAAGCGCCACTACGGCTCCGAGCCGCGGCGCAGGGCCGTGATCCTGTCGATCACGCTGGAGCTCGACGACGTCGGCACCGGAGCATTCTCGATCCGGGACCAGCGCATCGCCAAGGCGATCGGTGCGGATGTCGGTGCCGAGGTCACGCTCGCCGGTGTGCGCGAATCGGTGCTGGCGATCCGGGCGTCGAAGGGCATGGTGCTCGACCCCGCTGACGACGACACTCGCAGCGCGGGGTCGTTCTTCAACAACCCGATCCTCTCGGAGAGCGAGGCGCGCGCACTTCCGGAGGCGTGCCCGCGCTGGCCGCTGGTGCCCGACATCGAGCCCGTGCGCGTGATCCCGCTCGAGAGCTTCGACGGCTACGTGCCGCCCGCACCGGTCGAGACCGCAGGCGTGAAAGTCAGCGCTGCGTGGCTGATCGAGAACGCCGGGCTGAGCAAGGGGTTCCGGCTCGGTCGCGCGCGCGCATCGCTGTCCACGAAGCACACGCTGGCGCTGACCAACCGCGGCGGCGCGACCGCCTGGGAGGTCACACAGCTCGCCCGATTCGTGCAGACTCGTGTGTCCAGCGAGTTCGGCATCGAGCTGCAGCCCGAGCCGGTCTTCGTCGGCGTCGAGCTGTAGTCAGCGGCACGTCGCGTTCAGAGATCAAGTGAAGAGGCGCTGGAGGCGCTGGATGCCCTCCAGGAGCTGGTCGTCGCCGAGGGCGTAGGACAGGCGCAGATAGCCGCTGGGGCCGAATGCCTCGCCAGGCACGACGGCCACCTCGACCTCGTCGAGGATCAGGTCGGCCAGCTCGAGCGTGGTGTCGATGCGGCGCCCGGCCCATTCGCGGCCGAGCAGGCCAGTGACGTCCGGGTACGCGTAGAACGCGCCGAGAGGGTTCGGCACGCTCACACCGTCGATCTTCGACAGCTCCTGCACGATGAGTCGGCGCCGGCGGTCGAACGCGAGGCGCATCTGCTCCGCCTCGTCCTGAGGGCCGCTGATCGCCGCGATCGCTGCGCGCTGTGCGATGTTGTTGACGTTGCTGGTCAGGTGCGACTGCAGGTTGCCTGCGACCTTGATCGCGTCGGCGGGCCCGATCATCCAGCCCACGCGCCACCCGGTCATCGCGTACGTCTTCGCGACGCCGTTGACGAGGATCGTCTGGCCGGCGACATCCGGAACCGCCTCGACGATCGACGTCGCGACGGCACCTTCGTACGTGAGGTTCTGGTAGATCTCGTCGGTGATCACCCAGATGCCGTGCTCGAGCGCCCACTCGCCGATCGCGCGGGTCTCCTCAGGCGAGTACACGGCGCCGGTCGGGTTCGACGGAGACACGAACACGAGCACGGTCGTCTTCTCGGTGCGGGCCGCCTCGAGCTGGTCGACCGTCACCTTGTAGCCCTGATCGGCGCCGGCGAACACCTCGACGGGCGTGCCGTCGGCGAGCTGAATGGCTTCGGGGTAGGTGGTCCAGTACGGCGCGGGGAGGAGGACCTCGTCGCCGGGGTTCACCACAGTCTGGAACGCCTGGTAGACGGCCTGTTTGCCGCCGTTGGTGACGATGACCTGGTTCAGCGCCACCTCGAGCGAGGAGTCGCGCAGCGTCTTCGCGGCGATCGCCTCTTTCAGTGCGGGCAGACCGGGGGCGGGGGAGTAGCGGTAGTTCGCCGGATCGCGCAGGGCCTCGGCTGCGGCGTCGACGACGAACTGCGGCGTCGAGAAATCGGGCTCGCCTGCGGCGTAGGAGATCACCTGGCGGCCCTCAGCCTTCAGTGCCTTCGCCTTGGCGTCGACCTTGAGCGTCGCCGATTCGGCGATGGCGGACAGCTTGCGGGAGAGAGGAGCTCGTTCGGTCACGCCTCCCACGGTACAGCGACGGCGCGCGACGCGCGTGGAATTCGCGGGGCTCATTGCGCATGCCGTACACTTGAGGAACCAGTGCTTCATTGCATGCTTTCACTCTGCCCGACGGGCTGTGAGAGGATCGAGAGGCACCTCGAGACCCGCAAGGTTCTCTAGGGCGGTAGCTCAATTGGCAGAGCAGCGGTCTCCAAAACCGCAGGTTGCAGGTTCGATTCCTGTCCGCCCTGCGCGTCAGCGCCAGCTGACTCACGAAAGGTATCGAATGGTCAGGGACGCTTCCGGCGGCGACGTCGTCGCAGCGAACGGCAATGCGGAGAAGAAGCCCAACTTCTTCATGCGGATAGTCATCTTCTTCCGCCAGGTCATCGCCGAGCTTCGCAAGGTCGTCACCCCGACTCGTTCTGAGTTGCTGAAGTTCACGTCCGTCGTGCTCGGCTTCGTGGTCGTCATGATGGCTCTCGTCTACGGGCTCGACAGTCTCTTCACGTGGGTCACGACCTGGGTGTTCGGCATCCCCCGCTGATCACCTCTGGCGCACCGCAATCGAAAGTGAGCTGACGTGACTACCCACAATCACCGCGACGACGTCGACCTGTCGACGGCGGCTGAGCAGTCCAGCGAAGAGGACGAGGCGCAGGACGGCAACGTTCTGGCCGAGCAGGAGCAGGCGGCGCAGGCCCCTGAGACCGGCGCGATCCACCTCGATGGCGGAGAGCCTGCTGACGAAGACATCGACATCACCGACCCGGAGGCCGACGCGATCGTGAACGACGCACTGAACATCGACGAGACCGCCGAGGTCGAGGCAGCCGCAGACGTGCTGAGCGACGGCGAAGCTCACAACGACGCCGGCGAGACGCAGAGCGACGCGACGACGGATGCTCAGGACGAGGCGGAAGAGCCGCAGGCCGAAGCAGCAGAGCCGCAGGGCGGTGCCGAGGCCGAGGCTGAGGACGACGACCCGTACGCCGAATTCCGTGCGGAGCTGCGCACCCTCGAGGGCAAGTGGTACGTGATCCACTCCTACGCCGGCTTCGAGCGCAAGGTGAAGGCCAACATCGAGCAGCGCAAGGCGACGCTCGAGGTCGAGGACGAGATCTATCAGATCGAGGTCCCGATGGAGGACGTCGTCGAGATCAAGAACGGCCAGCGCAAGATGGTCACTCGCGTGCGCATCCCGAGCTACGTTCTCGTGCGCATGGAGCTCAACGAGGACACTTGGTCGGTCGTGCGCCACACGCCGGGCGTGACCGGCTTCGTGGGCAACGCCCACAACCCGACGCCGTTGCGGTTCGAAGAGGCGTTCAACATGCTCAAGCCGCTCGCCGAGCTGAAGGAGGCCGAGAAGGCCGCCTCCGGCGAGAAGCCGAGCGCCGGTGAGAAGAAGGCCGCACCGCGCGTCATCCCCGCCGAGATCGACTTCGAGATCGGCGAGACGATCACGATCAAGGAGGGCTCCTTCGCAGGCCTCCCCGGTTCGATCAGCGAGATCAACCCGGCCAGTGGCAAGCTCACGGTGCTCGTTTCGCTGTTCGAGCGCGAGACTCCGGTCGAGCTGGCGTTCGACCAGGTCACCAAGATGGTCTGATCAGACACCCCGTACGACGAGAGCGGCCTCCCCGAATCGGGGAGGCCGCTCTCGTCGTACCTGCGGTCACTCGTGCTGCGCTGCCCAATGCGGGCTCTGGATCAGTCCGATCAGGTTGCCGAACGGGTCGCTGACCGAGGCTGACCACCAGTCGTCGCCGCGCTGGGTCACGGGGTCGAACTCCTGCGCGCCGAGCGCGATGAGCCGGTCGAACGAGGCCCGGATGTCGTCGACGTGCATGTGCACGAGGGCGCCGCCGGGGCGAGCGAGAACGGGGCGGAACCGCGCGTCCATGAGCGCGAACTCGTCGTCGTCGTCGCCGAAGCGCCACTCCGCGTACTGGGCGGGGCCGGTCTCGGGGCGGACGAAGTACGGAGCCGAGTCGAAGACGGCGGCGTACCACTCGACGGCGGCCGTCATGTCGTCGGCGACGAGGTTCAGATTGGCAAGGCCACGGAACATGGTGTTCTCCTCTTCTGTGTGGTTGTTCTCTATGCTTGTCGATGAAGTGATCACCAACTGATCACTTTCGAAGAAAGGGTGAGACAATTCGTGCCGATCGCCTGATCCAGGCTCTTCTGCTGCTCCAGGGGCGCCCGCAGATCACCGCAGCGGAGCTCGCCGCCGAGCTGGAGGTCTCCGTGCCGACCGCTCGACGCGACCTGGAGGCGCTGGCGATGTCGGGCGTTCCGATCTACCCGACCAGGGGTCGCGGCGGCGGATGGCGTCTGATCGGCGGTGCGCGCACCGATCTGACGGGGCTCACCCAGAGTGAGGTCACGTCGCTGCTCATCGGCCTGACTCAGAGCCTGGGCGCCGAACCGGAGCGTGTGGCGGCGGTGCGCAAACTCGTCCGCGCCATGCCTGCGCCGTTTCGTGAGGGGGCCCAGCGCGTGGCCGCGGCCACCGTGCGCGACGTGCCGTGGGGTGAGAGCGACCAGGAGGGGGTCTCGCAGACGGTGGCCGAACTGCAGTCGGCGATCGCCGATGAGCGTCGAGTGCGGGTGAGCTACGACGGCTCGCGAGGCGAGCGCCAGCTCGAGCTCGTTCCGCTCGTCGTGGGCAGCCGCGGGCCGCGTTGGTATCTGCTCGGCGCACCGGTCGCCATCGGCAGCGATTCCGCGGATGCGGATGGCCTGCGCACATATCGCGTCGACCGCATTCGGGAGCTCGAGGCGCTGCCGCAGCGCGGCGTCGCGCCGGAGGGCTTCGACGGCTCTCGTGAGTGGGCGCGGATGGTCGAGCGCGTCGAGGGCATGCGCGGCGATGTGCGAGCGACCGTGCGGGTCCAGCCGTGGGCGGTGCGGGCGCTACTGGACCGATTCGGCGCGCAGGCCCGGATGATCGAAGCCGCTGAGGAGGGGGCGCAGGTCGAGCATCCGGTCGTCGAGGTGCGAGCGCATCGAGTCGAGGCGCTCGCCGAGCAGCTGGCGGCGTGGTCCAGTGTCGCCGAGGTCATCGAACCCATCCAGGTGCGCGCTCAGCTGCGGAAGCTGGGGGAGCGCATCGTGGAACAGTACCGCGACGCGTGACGCGATCAGTCGTTCGGATCGGGTAGACTTGGATGGTTTGTGCGGCGCTTCGGCGCGCACGAACGTCACCGCGGTCCGGAAGTGCCGGATCCGCGGGAGAGGGATGCCTGAGGCATCCGCTCGAGGAAAGGAAAGGTAATGGCACCGAAGAAGAAGGTCTCGGGGCTGATCAAGCTCCAGATCCAGGCCGGCCAGGCCAACCCGGCGCCGCCGATCGGCCCCGCACTGGGTCAGCACGGCGTCAACATCATGGAGTTCTGCAAGGCGTACAACGCCGCGACTGAGCAGCAGCGCGGCAATGTCGTCCCGGTGGAGATCACCGTCTACGAGGACCGCAGCTTCACGTTCGTCCTCAAGACGCCCCCGGCGGCAGAGCTCATCAAGAAGGCCGCAGGTGTGAAGAGCGGCTCCGGCACGCCGCACACCGTCAAGGTCGGCAAGATCACGAAGGCTCAGGTCGAGGAGATCGCCAAGACCAAGCAGCCGGATCTGAACGCCAACGACATCGACGCCGCGTCGAAGATCATCGCAGGCACCGCCCGTTCCATGGGCATCACGGTCGAGGACTGAGGGGGAGAGAAATCATGGCGAAGTCCAAGGCTTACGCTGCCGCCGCCTCGAAGATCGAGGCCGGCAAGTTCTACACGCCGAGCGAGGCAGTTGCTCTCGCGAAGGAGACGGGTTCGACGAAGTTCGACTCGACCGTTGAGGTCGCGCTGAAGCTCTCGGTCGACCCCCGCAAGGCAGACCAGATGGTGCGCGGCACCGTCATGCTGCCGCACGGCACGGGCAAGACCGCGAAGGTCATCGTCTTTGCGAACGGCGACGCGGCAGAGGCTGCCGCAGCGGCAGGCGCCGACGAGGTCGGCAGCACCGAGCTCATCGCGAAGGTCGCCGCCGGCTGGACCGACTTCGATGCGGCCGTCGCCGTGCCGGAGCTGATGGGCCAGGTCGGTCGTCTCGGCAAGGTCCTCGGCCCGCGCGGTCTGATGCCGAACCCGAAGACCGGCACGGTCACCCCGAACCCGGCCAAGGCCGTCGAGGACATCAAGGGCGGAAAGATCGACTTCCGCGTCGACAAGCACGCCAACGTTCACTTCATCGTGGGCAAGGCGTCCTTCGGTGCAGAGCAGCTGAACGAGAACATCCAGGCTGCCCTGGATGAGATCGTTCGCCTCAAGCCGTCGAGCTCGAAGGGTCGCTACGTGCAGAAGGGCACGGTGTCGACCACGTTCGGCCCGGGCATCCCGATGGACGTCAACGGCCTCGCCGTCTGAGGAACATCCGCAGCGCCTGAAGAATCGGGGCCCCGCACCATATGGTGCGGGGCCCCGATTCTCGTCTCATCCCTTGACAGAACCAGCCAGCAGTCCCCGCACGAAGAACCGCTGCAGAGCGAAGAAGACGACCAGCGGAAGGATGATCGAGACGAACGCCCCCGCCGTGAGCAGGTGCCAGTCCTGACCCCTGTCTCCCGTCATCGCGGCCAGCGCGGCCGTGAGCGGCTGCACCGTCCGCGATCCGCCGGAGAAGGTCAGACCCACGAGCAGGTCGTTCCACACCCAGAG
This sequence comes from Microbacterium sp. JB110, assembly GCF_003335195.1. Lineage (NCBI taxonomy): Bacteria > Bacillati > Actinomycetota > Actinomycetes > Micrococcales > Microbacteriaceae > Microbacterium > Microbacterium sp. JB110. Next base: position 225,558 of record NZ_QPGM01000003.1, read on the forward strand.
GAACTGGAAGATCGCGTAGCTCGCGATCGCGGGCAGCATCAGCGGCAGCATCACCCGCAGGAACACCGAGACGTGCCCCGCGCCGTCTATCCGAGCCGCCTCGATGAGATCCCGCGGCACTTCTGACATGAAGTTGTGCAGCAGGAAGATCGCCAGCGGCAACCCGAAGATCGTGTGCGCCACCCACAGTGACAGGAACGGGAACACATCGGCGATCGCCGTGCCAGAGAAGACGCGCAGCAGCGGGATCAGCGCCATCTGCAGGGGAACGATCTGCAGGGCGAAGACCACGACGAACACGATGTCGCGGCCCTTCCACTCCAGCACCGAGAACGCGTACGACGCCATGATCGCGAGGATCAGGGGTGCCAGTGTCGCCGGCACGGCGATGACGACGGAGTTCTGGAAGTACGCAGCCAGGTTCGTCGACGTGGCGCCCCCCAGAATCTGCTCGTAGTTGTCGAGGGTGAACTGCGGATCGGTGAAGATCGTCCACCACCCGCTGCTCTTGATCTCGGCTTCGGGTCGGAACGACGAGACGAACAGGCCGAAGGTCGGCACCGTCCAGAGCACCGCGATCACGAGCGCGACGGCGCTCCCGATCCGGTTGCTGACGAGTCGTCTGAACGACCCGGCCGCGCTGCCAGGACGCTTCGTGGGGTTCACCGACGTGAGAGTCTGCGTGCTCATCCGCGCACCGCCTTGTTCTTGTTCATCTGCCGCACGTTGTAGATCACCAGCGGGATCACGAGCACGAAGATCACCACGGCCATCGCGGATCCGATGCCGTTGTCACCGAATGTGAACGACCAGTCGTACATCTCGTTCGCCAGCACCTGAGTGTTGAACTCTGCGCCGGTCATGGTGAGCGTGATGTCGAAGACCTTCAGCGTCGCGATGCAGATGGTCGTGAGCACGACGATCAGCGAGGGACGGATGCTGGGCACCGTCACCCGACTGAACAGCTGCCACGCGTTCGCACCGTCGAGCTTGGCTGCCTCGATGATGTCGCTCGGCACGGCCTTGATCGCCGCCGAGAGCACCACCATCGCGAACCCCGCCTGGATCCACACCATCACCGCGATCAGGAAGATCGTGTTCAGCGGCGAATCCTGCAGGAAGCGCACGGGCTCGAAGCCGAGCCACGTGATCATCGCGTTCAGCAGTCCGATCTGCTCCTGAGCCGATCCGCGGTACTCGTAGACGAACTTCCAGATGATGCCGGCGCCGACGAACGAGATCGCCATCGGCAGGAACAGCATCGACTTCGCGACCTTCTCGAAGCGCGACTTGTCGATCAGCACCGCGTAGACGAGACCGATCAGCGTCGAGCCGAGCGGCACCATCACCACCCACAGCATCGTGTTCCCGAACGCCGTCAGGCCGTCCTGGAACAGGTAGCCGTAGTTGTCGAGGCCGACGAAGTTCTCGGTGCGCTTGTCCATCAGCGACATCCACATCGTGCGGATCGCCGGATAGACCTGTCCGAGCAGGAGCAGCAGCAATGCGGGGCCGCCGAATACGGCGACCATCACGAACGTCTGCTTCCTGCCCTTCACATTGTCGGCGGCCCGCGCGATGAGGAGCAGAAGCGCAAGGATCGCCAGGAAGACCAGGATCGCGAGGACCAACTGGCCGTTCTTCGAATAGAGAAAGAAACCCACGTGACACCTCCAGAATGGGCGAAAGCGGGTCGGGACGGCTCACACCATCCCGACCCGCACGAGCGTCACTCGGGCCAGCTGCTCTCGATCGCGGCGAGGGCGGCTTCGCCGTCCTTCTGGCCGTCGATCCACGCCGTCATCTCCGACCAGAACGTGCCTGCACCCACTTCGGAGGGCATCAGGTCGGAGCCGTCGAAGCGTGCGACCGCGTCTTCATCCTGCATCAGCTCGAGTGTGAGCCGCAGCACGTCGGACGAGGCATTCGCGGGGTCGACGCCCTGGTTCGGGCTCACGACGCCGCCGATCGACACGCGCTCGTTCGCCCACTCGGGTGAGGCCAGGTAGGCCTGCACGGCCTGCGTGGCCTCGTTGTCGTTGAACGCGGCGACGTTGTCGCCCGCGACGAGCAGCGGCTGCTCGTCAGCGGTGTCGGCCGGCAGGTAGAACGCGAAGATGTCGCCGTCGGGGCCGACATCCGTGCCCTCAGGCAGCTGCGCCTCGAAGAACGACGCGGCGCGGAACATGTAGCAGTTGTCCTCCAGAACCGGCAGCCCGGCGTCTGACCACGGCGTCGAGGCGATGGAGCGGGTGTCGCCGATGCCGCCGTTGACGTAGTCCTCGTTCTGGAGGATGTCGCCTGCGCGGTCGAGCGATGCGACGATCTGCGGGTCGTCGAATGGGATCTCGTGGTCGACCCACTGATCGTAGACGTCGGGGCCCGCTTCGCGGAGCACCATGTCCTCGACGAAGTCGGTTGCCGGCCATCCGGTGGCACCGCCCGACTCGATGCCGAAGCACCAGGGCTTCACTGTGTCGCTGCCGTGGTCGGCGACGATCTCATCCGTGAGGCTCATCATGTCGTCCCAGGTCTCGGGAACCTCGTAGCCGCTGTCTTCGAACGCACTCGGCGAATACCAGACGAAAGACTTCACCGACCCCATGACCGGCACGCCGTACTGTTCACCGTCGATCTGGCCATAGCGCAGCCAAGTTCTCGTTCGCTGTCGCGACCACATCGTCGCCGGCCGGCACCAGATGCCCGTCGCCGTGCATGCGCTGCATCAGGCCCGGCTGCGGGAAGATCGCGAGGTCGGGCGCGTTGCCGCCCTCGACCTGCACGAAGATCTGCGATTCGAACTCGTTCGTGCCGTTGTGCTCGATCGTGATGCCAGTGCATGCGACGAAGTCGGCCCATGACTCCTCGAGCTGGTCTGCCTCCTGGTCCGAGATCGTCGACGACATCGTGACCTGGTCGCCGTCGAACGACCCGTACTGTTCGAATGCGCTGCAATCCGCGTCGGTGTCTCCGCCGCCCGTGGTGCCGCCGCCGAGATCGTCGCCGGCGCAGCCCGCCAGTGCCAGCACGGCGACGAGTCCTCCGGCGATTCCGGCACCCCATTGCCGAATGTTGCGTGTCCTCATGCTCAACGTCCTCTCTGACTATTGATGTTCGGGCGCCCACACCCGCCTAAGCCATACAAGCGCGTCGGACGGTGAAACGGTGCGCTCGTCGATAACGTCTTCGTTGCGACTGTGGGAGCGCTCCCAGCTTACGGCACGCCGCCGGCCGAGCGCGAGCATTCCGCCGCACTCACGAAGGCGCTCGCGAGCGCTCCCCGGTGAGCCGACTGAAGGAGGCGGATTCCGGATGGTGCGACGAGGCTTCCGGCTGGTGCGACGGGGCGGTTCTGCGCCGGGTCAGTCGCGGCTGACGTCCTCTTCCTCATTGAGTGCGTGCAGCAGATCAGCCAATCGCCGGATGTCGGCGACGTGCCAGCGGTCGAGCTTGCGCTTCAGGTTGCGCTCCGACGGATCGTGATGGATCTCGTCGAGTCGCGCCTTCGCCTCCGGCGTCGCCTCGAGCAGCTGGGCGCGTCGGTCGTTCGGATCTGGTGTGCGCACCACGAGGTTCCGCTCCTCGAGGGCGGCGACCATCCGGCTCATCTGCCCCTTGTCGAGCAGCAGCTGCTCGCCGACCGCCGACGCGGTGAGCGGTCCATCGAGGGCGATCGTCGTGAACACCTTGAATCCGCCAGGCAGCAGGCCGGGGGAGAGTCGGTCGGCTCGCCGTGCGATCAGGCGTCGGAACCGGCCGGCCATGCTCATGAACTCGCCCTCGACCATCCGGATCGCCTCGTCGCGCTCGTCGGCGGAGGCGGCGAGGGGGTCAGCCGTCATCGTCGTCCTTCTCCTTCTTCGAGTGCGCAGGCAGCCGGATGGCTCCGGTCGACGCGAGCGCCACATCGCGGGCTTCGCTCAGGCCGGGGTGCTCGCGGTCGGCGTTGCTCCATGCGTCTTCATCGGATGCCGTCTGCTCGACCGCTCCGTTCGCCGCGCTGGTCGTCAGCTGCTCCTGCGTGTTCTTCTGGTTGAGCTCCCGGTTCGGCAGGAAGCAGATCGCGATGAGGCTCAGCACTGCGAGCGGGACACCCACGAGGAACGCGTGCGAGATCGCGACGGCGGAGACCTGCTCGATGATCACGGCGATCGGTTCCGGCAGGTCGCGCGTCGGGGGCAGGCTGCCGCCGGAGAGTTTGTCAGCGATCTCGGCGCCCTGCGGTCCGAGCTCCGTCATGGCGGACCTGACGTCCGCCGCGCGGTCTTCGAGTCGCTGTGTCATGCTCGCTGCGAGCACCGAGCCCATCACGGCCACCCCCGTGGTGCCGCCAACGGAACGGAAGAAGTTCACACCGGACGAGGCGACGCCGATCTCACGCGGATCTGAGGCGTTCTGCACGACCAGCACGAGGTTCTGCATCGTCATTCCCGTACCGGCGCCGAGCAGGAACATGAACACGCCTGCCATCCACAGCGGAGTGTCGTACTGCAGCGTCGAAAGCAGTGACGTGCCGGCGATCATCAGCGCACCGCCGAGCACGACGTAGCGCTTCCACTTGCCCGTGCGCGAGACGAGCTGGCCGATGACCACGGACGAGCCCATCATGCCGACGGCCATCGGGATGGTCATCAGCCCGGCCTCAGTCGGACCGAATCCGCGCGAGACCTGCATGTACTGCGCGAGATAGACGGAGGTGCCGAACATCGAGACACCGATCGAGATGGACGCGAGCACTGCCAGCGTGAACGTCCTGTTGCGGAACAGGTTCATCGGGATCAGCGGTTCGGCGACCCTCATCTCGACGATGATGAACGCGGTGGTGGCGACCACGGAGATGCCGACCATGTACAGCGTCTCCCAGCTGATCCAGCCGTAGGACTGCACATTCGAGATCCACACGAGCAGGAAACCGGCGGCGACGGACAGAAGCACGATGCCGATGTAGTCGATCCGGATCTTCGCAGGCCTCGCCTGCCGGATCTTGAGCGTCTTGGTCAGCACGATGAATGCGGCGACGCCGAGCGGGATGCCGACGTAGAAGTTCCAGTGCCAGCCGACCGAATCGGTCAGCACGCCGCCCAGGAGGGGGCCGCCTACGAGGCCGATCGACATCACGCCGGCGAACAGGCCCATGTACCTGCCGCGCTCGCGCGGGCTCAGGATGTCGGCCATCAGCACCTGGCTGAGCGACTGCAGACCGCCGCCGCCGATGCCCTGCAGCGCTCGGAAGAAGATGAGCATCTCGGCTGTCTGCGATGCGCCGGCGCCGGCCGAGGCGAGCACGAAGATGACGAGCGCGACGAGCATGAGGACCTTGCGATTGACGAGGTCGGCCAGCTTTCCCCAGATCGGGGTGGAGATCGCCGTCGTCAGCAGCGTCATGGTGATGACCCAGGTGTACTGCGTCTGCGTGCCGCCGAGATCGTCGACGATGATCGGCATCGATGAGCCGACGACCGTCATCGACAGCATCGAGCAGAACATGGCCAGCAGCAGGCCGGACAGGGCCTCGAGCTTGCGTCGAGTGGCCCTCTTCTCTTCAGTCGTGGACAACTGACTCCCTTCGGGAGAGACGGGCGGCGTGGTCGCGAGAATGGCGCCGCAAAAGGTTGTAGTACGTCAACTATATGCGAATGGTTGACGTAGCGCAACTAATTGGCGCGAGGATGGGTGCAGGATCGCAGAGGACGCGCAGAATCTCGGAGCGATTCGGCGTGACACTCCCAGATTCCGTGCGATGGCCTGCGGCAGGACCGCGCGGGACCTTCGGCGGGCGCCGAGGTTCAGTCGGTGAGGGCGAGCGCCTGGTAGGCCGAGCGCGAGGCGGCGCGGTGGAGCGCTTCTTCGCGAGGGGTGAGTGCACGGTTCGTCGGCACGTCGTTGCCGGTTGTGCGGCGGTACAGTTCGTCGATCAGTGAGGTCGCGAGCCGCACGAGGCGGGCGATCTCGTCATCGTCCCGGTCGATCCACATGCACGTGGGCTCGTCGTGCAGCGGCTGGAAGTCGCGGTGCTGCTCCCACGCGAACAGCGTGCGCTCTGCGCCCAGCACGTGCTGCTGCCACCAGACCTGTCGCAGATAGGTGCGGGGCACGCTGCGGAAGGGCTTGTTCGTCGTCTTGATCTCAGAGAGCAGAATGCGTCCGCTCGAATCCTCGGCGATGCCATCCGGTGTCGCCAGGTGGCGCCGCTCCGACTCCGCATGGAAGAGCGCGGACGAGGGCTGGATGCCGTGCGTCGCGGCAACCCACGCCGCGATCTCGGGCTCGCGCCTGCGGCCGTGCTCGGTGAACGCGTTGCCGGAGAAGCGCGGTCCGCCGCCGAGCTTGGAAACCGCGGCCCGCTGGATCGACGCGTCGGTCGACAGCTGTGCCACGTCCGTTGCGGTGATGCCGGCGGCTCTGGCCCTGAGCCACCCGACCCGGTCGCGGGAGTCCGCGACGATCCGGGCCTGCAGTTCTGGTGACACGCGCTTCAGCCTACGCCCGAGGCCGGGCGGCGCCGGGGTCGACGCACCGTCGTCGGCGCGGATCAGGCGACCATGAAGACGTCGACCTTCACGCGATCGGGGTGACGGGTTCCGGTGCCGACGAAGAGACGATCGCTCAACCATGTCCATCGTCCTGATCCGGTCAGCCTCGGAAGGCAGCGGAAGTAGATGCGCTCCGATGGGACCGTTCCGCCCGCCACGAGCGTGGCGATGTCGGCCTCGGAACCGTTGCGCACACCGATGTTCTCCACCGCGATCCGGTGGCCGTCGTCCGTCTCGATCGCGTATCTGGCGAGCAGCTGAGTCGTGGTCGAAGAGCGAAGAACCTGATGGTCCGCGCCGCCTGGCAGGATCGTGCCGTCGGCATCCGGGCCGGAGAGCGTGCCGCCGGTGATCGGAATGATGCGCTGTGCGCCTCCCGGCATCTCGCCCAGTTCGATCGGAACCGCGACGTGCGCGGTGATCGTTGCGAAGTACTCCAGGTGGGGCGCGTCCGGCGCCGCGGAATGTGCGTCATTGCTCATGACAGAGAGCCTAGGAGCGCTGCGCGGGGAGTTGTTGCACACGTTCCCGACATCGCATGGCGGAAGTCGAGCGTTGTGCGGGTGCCTGCGGAGGGGGCACTGTGCATAGGCAACCCGGCAACAACGAAGGTGAACCAATGACGATTCACGATCAGACCGACAAAGCGCCTGCACAGCGGCGCGTCCGCGACCTCGTCGCCGTGAACATCGGCAACGCGCTCGAATGGTTCGACTGGAACATCTACTCGATCTTCGCGGCGTACTTCGCCGCGCGCTTCTTCGTGAGTGACGACCCCATCTCATCGCTGCTGTCGACGCTGGCCGTGTTCGCGGTCGGGTTCGTGATGCGTCCGATCGGCGGGTGGCTGTTCGGTGTCATCGCTGACAGGAAGGGACGCCGCTTCTCGTTGACGTGCGCCATTCTGCTCGCAGCGGGAGGCAGTCTGCTGATCGCCGTCGCCCCGACCGCCGACACCGTCGGGTGGTTCGCCGGCGTGGTGCTCCTGGTGGCGCGCCTCGTGCAGGGTCTCGCCCATGGCGGTGAGACCGGCAGTGCGTTCACGTACCTCGCCGAGATCGCGCCGCGCCGTCATCGCGCACTGTGGGCGAGCACACCATGGCTCGGCGTCGGAATCGGCACGATGGGAGCGACGGGCCTCGGCGTGCTGATGACCGCGGTGTTCACCACAGAGCAGCTGGAGGCCTTCGGGTGGCGCATCCCGTTCGCCGCCGGCGCCCTCATCGGCGTGTACGCGATCTGGATCAGGCTCCGGATGGCCGAGTCCGATGTGCACGAGGAGAGTCAGCGACTCGAGGCGGACCGTCCGAAGCGCCGCCTGACTGACGTGTTCCGGGAGATGCGCGAGAACTCGCGCGCGCTTCTGACGATCGTCGGGCTCACCATCAGCGGCGTCGTCGCCTTCTACACGTGGTTCATCTTCGCCCCGGGGTACGCCGTGCGCGAGTTCGGAATGGACGCGAACGCGTCACTCGTGGCGGGTCTGCTCGGCCAAGCGGTCTTCCTCATCGCGGTGCCCGTCATGGGCGCGCTCGCCGACCGGTGGGGGAGGCGACCCGTTCTGCTCATCTTCTCGATCGGGTTCGCCGTGCTCGCCTTCCCGCTCGAGTTCCTGCTCAGCGACAGTCCGTTCCGGCTCTGGCTCGCGATGGCAGCCGCGTCCGTCCTGCTCGCCGCGAACTGCGCACCGCTCGGCGCGATCTTCGCCGAGCTGGTGCCGACGCGCGTGCGCGCCACGATCATCGGCATCGGATACGCGACGGCAGGCGCCTTCCTCGGCGGCACGGCGCCCTACCTGAACACCTGGGTCTCCTCGATCGGACAGCACTGGCTGTTCGTCGGATACATCATCGTGCTCTGCCTGATCAGTACGGTCGTCGCGATCGCCATGCGAGAGTCGAAGGGCAAGGAGCTCACGGCTGACGGCTGATGCGGCAGGGTGGTGGCATGAACATCACGCTGCGTCAGCTCGCGCACTTCCGTGCAGCCGCACGTGCCGGAAGCATCAGCGGCGCCGCAGAGCGAGAGCACGTGTCGAGGTCGTCGATCGCCGCGGCCATCGACGATCTCGAGCGCGTCCTGGGGCTCACCCTGTGCATCCGGACGAAGGCCGCGGGGATCGAGCTGACTCAGCAGGGAGAAGAGGTGCTCGCGCAGGCGGCAGATGTGCTGCAGCGCGCGGGCGCCATCGAGAGCCTCGGTCGCGGCGACGGGCCGAGCGGCACGGTGACCGTCGGGTGCTTCCCCTCGCTGGCACCGACGGTGATGGCAGCAGCCTGGGCGACGATGGCGAAGCGGCACCCGGACGTCACGCTGCACGTGGTCTCGCTCGGAAAGGATCAGATCGTCGACGGTGTGCGGACGGGGCAGCTGGACTGCGGCCTGGCGTACAACCTGCAGGTCCATCCGGAGCTGCGCACGACCGCGATCTACGACACCGAGATGCACGCGATCCTGTCACCGGACCATCCGCTCGCCGCGCACAGGGTCGTCGAGGCGGGTGACCTGATCGATCAGCCGCTGATCCTGATGGACGTCTCGCCGAGCGTCGAGGACACGATGGCGTACTTCGACGCGTGCGGGCTCGTGCCGCGGGTCCTCACCCGCACGCCGAACTTCGAGTTCATCCGGTCGCTCGTCGCGCGCGGTGTCGGGTACTCGCTGTTCATCCAACGCCCCCGCAACCGGATGAGCTACGAGGGAAGGCCCATCGTGACGCGCCGTCTGACGCCGCGTCCGCACCGGGAGACGGCGACCTTCGCGTGGCGAGCCGATCGTGAGCAGTCGTCAGCGGTGCGGGCCCTCCAGCAGGTGCTGCTCGACGCGGCGCCCGAGCTGGCGCCGTTCGACAGCGAAGACGGCTGACGGCGGCACCCGTCCGGACGACGGACATGCCGGCGGGACGGTTGCGTGCGTCGTCGACACAGAGGAGAATATATCGACGTGCCGATACTCCGGTGCGCTGGGAGCGGCGCTCCCGTTCACCACCCGAGTCTCAAGGGAGACACATGGTCAAGACAGCAGATCGACGCAAGGTACTGGCCGTACTCGCCGGGGGGCTCGTGCTCGGCGTCGGCACGGCGGTGACCCTGGCGGCGTGGAACGACTCGGAGTTCGCCACGGGCGACTTCGCGGCCGGGACCTTCGTGTTCCAGGGGTCCACCGACAATGAGACCTTCGAGGATCACACATCCCAAGAGGGCGCAGCGGCACTCACCTTCGAAACGGGCGCCGACAACCTCGCACCCGGCGACACCGTGTACGAGGCGTACGCGCTGCGGGTGACAGGTTCGTACGACGCCGAGCTCGAGGCGGTCGCCCCGATCGGCAGCGGCGACTTCGCCACCGCGGGGAAGCTGAGCTTCGACGCCGTCGCGACGACGGCGTTCGGCTGCGACGAGACCGCGTTCGCCGGTGGGAGCGCGGTGCCCGATGTGATGGAACAGGGCACGGACGTCTACCTGTGCCTCCAGGTGACGGCGGAGGACGCGCTCGAACAGGGGGATGCCGGAAGCGTGCTGTGGCAGTGGAACGCGGAGTCGGTTCAGTAGAGCGTCGGCCGGGCGATCCCGGCGACGACCTCGACGTGCGGGCGGGGCCTCCCGACGAGCGCGCCGCATCATCGGCGACGCGCCGCGAGCGACGCACAGCCTCAGGCCGCGGGCCGGAACCGGCTTCTCGGCCGCCGCGTCGAGGCGCGCGCGTCGGCGGGGCGGTCGGGGAGGCGCTGCTGTGGGTCGCTGCGGCGGCCGGCCTGGTCTGCATCCTCCTCGTGATCCTCGCGGTGGCCGCGAACATCACGCTGATCATGTTCCGCACGGGGTCGATGTCACCGACGATCCCCGCCGGTTCCGTCGCCGTGGTGCAGGAGGTCGCGGCTGCCGAGATCGACGTGGGAGATGTGGTCACAGTCGATCGTCCGGATGATCTGCCCGTCACCCACAGGGTCACGTCTGTCGACGACGGTGCGAGCGATGATGCCCGCGTGATCACGATGCGCGGCGACGCGAACGATGTCGATGATCCGTATCCGTATGAGGTGACCACGGTTCGCATCGTGCTGTTCGCGGTTCCGGGCATCGCCCCGGTGATCGCGGCGATGAGCAATCCACTCATACTGGGCGGCATCACCATCGCCGCGACGCTGCTCGTGGTCTGGGCGTTCTGGCCGCGCGACCGCGGACGGGGAGAAGCAGCGTGAGGTGCGGGATCGGCGCTGCGGCCGTGGGCGGGATTCTCAGCGTGCTCGCGCTCGGAGCCCCCGCGGCGGCGGCGCCGACCACCGAAGTGCGCCAAGGGCAGTACATACGCGTGGTCTCCGTGGCTGACTGGGACCAGGCGATCGGCATGCTGCCGGGGGAGCCGATGCGGTGGGACATCGAGATCAGCGCGGATGCACCGGAGCCAGGCACTCTCACCATCGGGATGAGCGCCTCGGGTGGGACGCCGCTGGTCGTCGACGCGGCCTCATGCGGCGTTCCATGGCGCGGAGGCGAATGCCCGAGCGGAGCGGTGCATCTGCGTACGGGGTGGGAGGTGCCGCGCGACGACGAGACGGTGGTGCTGGACGAGGTGGATTCCGCCGCGGTCACGCACCTGCGCCTGCAGGTCGGCGTCGCCTCGGGCGCCGCCGCGGATGCCACACGACTGCGGGTGAAGGTGGTCGGAGCGGGAGAGGAAGTCGACGCATGGTCGGATGATCCGCTGCCGCCTACCGGGCTGCCAGCCGGTCTCCCCTGGGTGCTGGCAGGGGGAGCGGTGCTGCTCGTCGGCGGCGCCGCACTGCTGATCGGGCGGGCTCGCCGCCGCGAAGACGGAGTCGGGACATGACGGCCGCGTCGCGCATGCGTCGGCGGATTCGTCGTGTCGACGAGCTGCCGCTGCGGCTGTCGGCGGGTGTCGTCGGAATCGCGCTCCTCGCCGTCGCCGTGCTTGTGCCTTCGGCGCAGGACACCGAGGCGGGGTGGGTGGACGCAGAGGTCGGAGGTGCGGAGTTCACCGCGGATACCGTGCCGACGCCGATCGCGTCGCGAGCACCCGGATGCGTCGCATCCGGAGGACTGCTGGGGCTGAGCCCGTCGGTGACGATCTACTGGCGAATCCCTCCCGACGGCGACGGGTACACATCCGAGGATGCAGAGTTCGGACAGCTCATCACGGGAGGGGTCCTCGAGCCGCTTCTCGGCGGACTGCTCGGAAACACGACGACCTCCGGCACGCCGGAGGGCTATACCACGGTGGTGAACAGCGGACTTCTGACGGGGCTGCTCGGGGGGAGCAAGTCATTCGGCATCCGGCTGACGGGGCGGGGAGACTGGGTGTCTGAGTGGCTCGTCGCCGACGCATCGATGGGGTTGGCCGGTGTCGATCCCCGTTGCACCGTGCGAACCGTTCCGCGTTGAGCGCGCTTCCCGGCTCGGCCCGGGGACCGCGATGCGCGAACGGATTTGGACGGAGCAGGGTCGTGCCGTAGGCTTGACGAAGCCAAAGACCGCCGGTCGTCGTGGCGCGAGAAATCGTGCAACGATCGAAGCACTGCTCAGCAGAGGCCCGCGCAGGTGTCACGAACGAATCTCCTGAGTTCTCAGGTTCCGCTCCGTGCGCTTGCGCCGGAGCTTTTTTCTGTGTATGCGGCGGTCCTGGTCGGCGCTCCGTTTCCTCGGGGCGTCTCGTACAGATCTAGGAGTGGCCATGGCGCACAAGGACGCAACGGTTGCCGAGCTTCAGAAGAACTTCGAAGACTCGACCGCCGTCGTGCTTACCGAGTACCGCGGGCTGACGGTTGCCGAGCTCAAGGAGCTTCGCGACAGCATTCGTCAGGACGCGGAATACGCCGTGGTGAAGAACACGCTGACCAAGATCGCCGCGAACAACGCGGGGATCTCGGAGCTGGACGCCGACCTCATCGGTCCGTCGGCCATCGCCTTCGTCCACGGTGACCCCGTCGCCGTGGCCAAGGGTCTGCGTGCATTCGCCAAGGCACACCCTCTTCTCGTCATCAAGGGCGGCTACTTCGACGGTGCCGCTCTCAGCTCGGACGAAGTCAACAAGCTCGCCGACCTGGAGAGCCGTGAGGTTCTCCTGTCGAAGGTCGCAGGCATGATGAAGGCTTCGATGTCGAAGGCTGCCGCGGTCTTCCAGGCGCTGCCGTCCAAGACGGTGCGCACGGTCGAGGCACTGCGCGAGAAGCAGGACACCGCCGCGTAAAGCGGTCGGACAAGCATCCACACAACCCCGGATATACAGGAGATACATCATGGCGAAGCTCAGCACCGAAGAGCTGCTCAGCGCGTTCGAGGAGCTCACGCTCATCGAGCTCAGCGAGTTCGTTAAGGCGTTCGAAGAGAAGTTCGACGTCACCGCCGCGGCTCCGGCCGCCGTTGCCGTTGCCGGCGCCCCGGCTGCCGGTGGCGACGCTGAGGCCGAAGAGGAGCAGACCGATTTCGACGTCATCCTCGAGAGTGCAGGCGACAAGAAGATCCAGGTCATCAAGGCTGTCCGCGAGCTGACCTCGCTCGGCCTGGGTGACGCGAAGGCGCTCGTCGACGGCGTTCCGAAGGCAGTTCTCGAGGCTGCGCCCAAGGAGGCCGCTGAGGCCGCCAAGGCGAAGCTCGAGGAGGCCGGCGCAACGGTGGGTCTCAAGTAAGACCCGTCACAGCGACACTCTGCAACGAACCCCCGAGGCTGCGGCCTCGGGGGTTCGTTCTGCATCGGGCGGTTCGATGAGTCACGGTGGCGCGTACGGCGAGGCGGCCGGACGACGCGAGGGCGGACCGGAACGTCGGTTGCGGTCGCGTTGTTCGGTGAAGCTGCCGGGGTTCCGTGGGTTTCTGTGCGGTCGGGCTGTCGTTTTTGTTCGTTCGCACATAAAGTGTGACGTATGTCTCCATCGGACCTCGCTCCCGACCGTCGCGAACGCGTCGTGCAGGAGGTTCGTGAGCGCGGGACGGTGCGTGTGCGCGACCTCTCAGACAAACTCGGCGTCTCGTTGATGACCGTGCGGCGGGACATCGAACAGCTCGCCCGCGAGGGGCTGATCGAGCGGGTGCACGGCGGCGCGCGCGTCAGGGGCGGTCGCGTCGCAGCTGAGCCGTCGCCTGAGGAGAAGCTGCTGCGAAATGCCGGGGCGAAGCGGGAGATCGCGGCGCTCGCCGCCTCGCAGATCGAACCGGGCGAGGTCGTCGGCATCGGCGCCGGGACGACGACCCTGGCATTCGCTCGTGCGCTGATCGGCGTGCCCGATCTCACAGTGATGACGAACTCAGTGCCGGTCGCGGAGGAGTTCTGGAGGGCGTCGGACGCCCGAGTGATCCTCTCGGGTGGTGAGAGCACGCGGTCGCGCGCGCTGGTCGGTCCGATCGCCCTGGGGTCGTTGGAGCGGCTGCACCTCGATGTCGTCGTGCTGGGCGCCCACGGGGTCGACATCGATGCCGGGTGCACATCTCCCAATCTGCTCGAGGCGCAGGTGAATCAGCAGCTGTTGGAACGCGCAAGTCGATCGATGGTTCTGGCGGACGCGGAGAAATGGGGCGTCGTCGGCCTGACGACGTTCGTCGACATGGGCTCCCTCGACGCTCTGGTGAGCGATGCGGCACTGCCGGAGAGGGCGCGCAGCGCGCTGGCAGAAAGCGGCGTCGATGTGCTCGTGAGCGAGCGCTGAGCCGAAGTCTCGCACGGGCGGCATTCGGCACTGTTCGTTTAGGTATGTGTGAAAGCGATCTTTTCCGTTTGAAAGTGATCGTTTATGGTACGGTCGGGTCACGTCACTCAGACAGTCCGCCACACACTCAACGGAGAGTAAAAATGCGAAAGCTGCGCACGATGAAGCCGATGGCCGGAGCCGCATTCGCGGCGATGGTCGTCTTCGCTCTCGCCGGATGCACGAATACCGGTGAGACAGCCACCACCGGCGACGAAGGGGAAGCGGCAGAAGCCGCGAACGAACAGCCGGCGGCCGAAGGCGAGGGCTGCACGATCGACGACTACGGCGTCGATCCGGTTGAGCTCGAGGGAGCGACCGTCGGGTTCTCCCAGTCGGAACCCGACTCCGCCGCGTTCCGCGCTGCCGAGACGCAGTCGATCCGGGATGCCGCCGCCGACGCCGGTGCGGAGGTCATCGTCACCAATGCCAACGCCGAGCTTCCCAAGCAGATCAGCGACATCCAGGAGATGATCAACCAGGGCGTGGACATCCTGGTGGTCGCGCCTGTCAACTCGGACGGTCTCACCCCCGCGCTCGATGCGGCGAGCGATGCAGGCGTCCCCGTCGTCACGATCGACCGCAAGGTGACAGATACGTCGTGCGAGGACTACCTCACGTTCCTCGGGTCGGATTTCTACGTGCAGGGCCAGCGCGCGGCGGATCAGCTGGCCGCGGTCACCGACGAGGAGGCGAACGTCGCAGTGCTGCTCGGTCCGTCGGGCAACAACGTCACAGACGGGCGCCGCGACGGCTTCGTCGAGCAGGTCGAGGAGAAGTACCCCGACATCAACATCGTCGCCGAGCAGACGGCGAACGCGTCCCGTGATGAGGGACAGACGGTCACGGCGCAGCTGCTCCAGACCAACCCGGAGATCGACGCGGTCTACGCGTTCAACGACGAGTCGGGGCTCGGTGCGATGGCTGCGGTGCAGGAGGCGGGAAAGCAGGCGGGCGAAGACATCAAGATCGTCTCCGTCGACGGCACCCGCAACGCGGTGCAGGCGATCGTCGACGGAAACTACAACGCGGTGATCGAGTCGAACCCGCGGTTCGGTCCGCTGGTGTTCGAAACGCTGCAGAAGTTCTACGACGGGGAGGCCATCTCCGAGGACGTCATCATCGCCGATGGGGAATACACCGCGGAAAACGCGGAGAAGGACCTCGGGCAGGCCTTCTGACGCAGGCGCGGCTCCGAGGCGGAGAGCCTCGGAGCCGCGCACCTTCTACGGCAACTGATCGGCCGCACGCACGGACAACCTTCCGCAGGCGGTCGCGGGAGACCAGTATGAGCAATTCCGATGCGACGAGACCTCCGGCGTTCGAAGCGCGCCGAGTGTCGAAGTCCTTCGCCGGTGTCCACGCACTCCGTGAAGTGGATCTCGCAGTGCATCCGGGCTCGATCCACGCGCTGGTGGGCGAGAACGGCGCAGGCAAGTCGACGCTGATCAAGGTGCTGACGGGCGTCTACCGACCCGACGGCGGATCGATCATCTATCAGGGCGACGAGGTGACGTTCAGCCAGCCGGCTGATGCGCAGAACATCGGTATCTCCACGGTGTATCAGGAGGTCAACCTGGTGCCGAAGCTGTCGATCGCGCGGAACATCTTCCTTGGGCGGGAGCCGCGCACATGGTACGGGCTGATCGACATGCGTTCGATGAACGTGAGGGCGAAGGACCTGCTCGACGATCTCGGCATCCACGTCGACGTCACGGCAGAGCTGGAGACGCTGGGGCTCGGAGTGCAGCAGATGGTCGCACTGGGGCGAGCCGTCACCATCGACGCGAAGGTCGTCATCATGGACGAACCGACCTCATCGCTGGAACAGCGCGAGGTCGAGACCCTGTTCCGGATCGCCCGCAGGCTGCGCGACGACGGCTGTGCGCTGATCTTCGTCTCGCATCGACTGGACGAGCTCTGGCAGCTCTGTGACCGTGTGACGATCCTGCGCGACGGCGAGCTGGTGCACACGGGTGAGATGCAGCACCTCAGCCGCCGCGATCTGA
Organism: Microbacterium sp. JB110; assembly: GCF_003335195.1. Classification (NCBI taxonomy): domain Bacteria; kingdom Bacillati; phylum Actinomycetota; class Actinomycetes; order Micrococcales; family Microbacteriaceae; genus Microbacterium; species Microbacterium sp. JB110. Next base: position 241,799 of record NZ_QPGM01000003.1, read on the forward strand.
TCGCGCACATGCTCGGACGGGACATCGGGGAGACGAGCGGAGCCGGCGACGGCAGCGTGCAGGGCGATGACGACGCCGACGACGCGCGAGCGGCGCTCAGCGTGCGCGACTTCGACGTTCCGGGAAAACTCTCAGGGGTCAGCCTGACGGTCCGCGCCGGAGAGGTGCTCGGTCTGGGCGGTCTGCTCGGAGCTGGACGCAGCGAGACCGTGAAAGCGATCTACGGCGCTCTTCCCGCATCGCGCGGCACCGCAGAAGTCGACGGCGCGAAGGTGCGGCGCAACTCCATCCGAGCTGCCATGAGGGCGGGAATCGCACTGCTGTCCGAGGACCGCAAGGCAGAGGGAATCATCCCGGACCTCTCGGTGAGGGAGAACATCGTCCTCGCCGTCACCAAGCGAGTTTCGCAGGGCGGTATCCTCTCGCGAGCGAAGACGAACGCACTGGTCGACGAGTACGTGCGTCGGCTGAAGATCAAGGTCTCCTCGCCCGAGCAGAAGGTCGGTGAGCTCTCCGGAGGGAACCAGCAGAAGGTGCTGATCGCACGCTGGCTGGCGACTCGACCCAAGGTCTTTCTGCTGGACGAGCCCACGCGCGGCATCGACGTCGGAGCCAAGCTCGAGGTGCGTGGCCTCATCGACGAACTAGCGGCTGAGGGCCTGGCTGTGGTCATGATCTCCTCCGAGACCGAGGAGCTGGTCGACACGGCGAACCGCGTCATCGTGCTTCGCGACGGCGCGGTCGACGCCGAGCTGTCGGGCGCGTCGCTGACCAACCAGGGTCTGCTTCGCTCCCTCGTGGGGACGGAGGGCGACGCATGAGCGTGAAGGAGAGCGTGACCGAAGCGATCGCCTCCAGTGCGAGCGCGCCGTCCAGGCCCCGCGGCGCGCGCGTGCGGGAGTGGATCTCCGCGTACGGCGTGTACGCGGCGCTGCTCGTCCTGCTCGTCCTCAACGCAGGGATCACCGAACACTTCCTCACGCTGTCGAACCTGCGGCTGCAGCTGATCCAAGCGGCTCCGACGCTCATCGTCGCGCTCGGCATGGCGATCGTGATCGGCACCAAGGGAATCGATCTCTCCGTCGGCGCCGTGATGGCGCTGTCCGCTGCTGTGATGCCGCTGTACATCGGGTACGGCACCGCACCGGCCATGCTCATCGCGCTGCTCGTCGGCGTCGCCTTCGGGCTCTTGGCGGGATTCCTGGTCGCCGTGGTCGGCCTGCAGCCGATCGTCGCGACGCTGGCGATCATGGTGGGCGGACGTGGGCTCGCCAACGTGATCGGCGGCTCCATCAAGTCGATCGACGACCCGGGAATCGTGGCGCTCGGGCGTGCGTCGCTTCTCGGCATTCCGTACACGGTGCTGATCGCGGCGGTCGCCGTTGTGATCGTGCTGTTCGTCGTCCGGCGGACGACGTTCGGGCTGTTCATCGAGTCGGTCGGCGGCAACAAACGAGCCGCCGAACTGGCCGGTGTGCCGATCAGGCGTGTCATCATCACGGCGTACGTCGTCTGCGCGCTGCTGGCGGCGGTGGCTGGTGTGCTGGCGGCCGCGCGCTCTCAGGCCAGCGACCCGAAGACGCTCGGCCTGCTGATGGAGCTGAACGCGATCGCCGCCGTCGTCATCGGTGGGACCTCGCTGAACGGTGGAACGGTCCGCGTCATGGGGACCGTCGCCGGAGCGCTGCTGATGCAGCTGATCTCGGCGACACTCATCTCCCACAACGTTCCCGATTCGATGACGCAGATGATCACGGCGATGGTGATCGTCGTCGCGGTGTTCGCCCAGGTGGGAAGGAAGCGACAGTGAACGGCACCTTGTCGAGAACCGGGTCCTCGCTGACATCCGGCGCCGCGATCGCACGGATCGCGCAGCGCAACGGTGCGCTGGTCGTGCTGGGCGTTCTGGTGGTGGTGATGTTCTTCGCCTTCCCGACGTTCGGCACTGCGGGCAATCTCTTCCAGATCGCCACGCAGGCGTCGTTCTACGCGCCCCTCGCGCTCGGTCTGACCTTCGTGATCTTCACCGGCGGCATCGACCTGTCGGTCGGCTCGGTGTACGCGCTGGGCGGCGTCCTGGCAGCGTGGGGCTCGCAGTACGGCTTCGTGACCGCTCTGCTGCTCCCGCTGGCAGTGTGCGGCGCGATCGGGCTCGTCCAGGGACTGATCGTCGCGCAGACGCTGGTGCCGGCGTTCATCGTGACGCTCGGGGGCCTGCTGTTCGCTCGCGGGCTGCTGCTGTTCCTCACACAGGAGGGCGCGGTCACCTTCGCCGTGGACCCTGGCAGCGGTTTCGGAGCGTTCGCCGGAGGACAGTTGTTCGGACTCGGCCACAACGTCTGGGTCGTGATCATCCTGTTCCTCGTCGGCGTCGTCATCGCCCGCAGGACGTCCTACGGGGCAACGCTGCTCGCAGCGGGCGGACAGCTCGACGCCGCCAGTCTGATGGGGCTCCCGGTGCGGCGTTCGCTGATCATCGCCTATTCGTCTAGCGGAGCGCTCGCCGGCCTGGCCGGAGCGATGACCGCCTCGTACACCGGTTCGGGAGTGACGACGCTGGGCGTCGGCCTCGAACTCACGGCGATCTCGGCCGTGGTGCTGGGCGGCACCGTCCTCACCGGCGGCGCCGGAACGGTCTTCGGCTCGCTCGCCGGCATCACCCTGCTCCAGGTGGTGGCGAATCTGATCAACAGATTGGGCCTGACCAACTCCAACTGGCAGACGGTGGTCAACGGTGCGCTGCTGGCAGCCGTCGCGGTCGCACAGGTATATCTCTCCCGCGTGCAGGCGAAGGGCGCGCGTGCGGAGACGGCAGCCGAGGCTGCGCAGGCCCGTTCCAGCAACGTGGCAACCGACAGAGAGGAATGACAGTGGACATGATCGCGAACCCACGACGGCGTGGGGCGCGCGGCGGCATAGCAGTCGCAGCAGCCTTCGCAATAGCGTTATCCGGGGTCGCCGTCGCGGCGCCGGCGCAGGCGGCGTCGGACCGGCCGGGCCTGAAGGCCGAGTACTTCACCACGGGAGAAGATTTTGCGCTCGGGGAGCTGCAGAGCACGGTGATCGACGCGGCCGTGGACTATCAGAACCTGGTGCCCGTCTACGAGCAGCGCACCGGTCGGACCGAGCAGGTCGGCGCCCGATGGAGCGGCGATCTGCACGTTCCGGATGATGGTGAGTACGTCTTCGACGCCATCGGCGACAACGGGTTCCGGCTCTGGGTCGACGACGAGCTCCTGATCGATCACTGGGTCGACGACTGGGACGTCCGCCAGACCGCCGATCCGGTCGACCTGACCGCCGGGGCCCACGACTTCCGCTTCGAACTGTTCCAGAACGCGGGAGGCGCGTACATCGATCTCGGGTGGACCGGGCCGGGCTTCGAGCGCACGACGATTCCGGCTGATGCGTTCACGCTGCCGGACTCATACGACGGCGTCACCGCAGACATCCGACTGGACGCGGGCGGCACCGTCGCTGTCGCGGACTTCGGCGGCGCACTTTCCGGCGCGATCGATGCGACGCAGTTCGCGCTCACCTCGGACGGCTACGAGATCCCCATTGCCGATGCCGCGCTGGCAGAGGGCTCGCTGCAGGTCACTGCGGACACTCCGGTGCAGAGCGGCTCGGTGACACGGCTGGCCTACGACGGCGATGGCTCCCTCGCCCTCGACGGCGAGTCGGTCGCGCCCTTCGACCTGCCTGTGGTGAACGGCTCCGAGTACACGATGCGGACCCCGTGGGCTGAGGACGTCGACCCCGAGGCGCCGCTTCCTGAGTACCCCCGCCCGCAGCTGCAGCGCGATGAATGGCAGAACCTCAACGGCACGTGGCAGTTCGAGGCGCTCGAGGGCGATGAAGCCGCGCCGACAGGCGAGGCCTACTCGGAAGAGGTCGTCGTGCCGTATCCCATCGAGTCCGAGCTCAGCGGCATCGCCCGCCACGAGGACGACTTCGCGTACCGTCGCACGTTCGAGGTGCCGGCCGATTGGAAGATCGGCGACGGCAACCGTCTCATGCTGCAGTTCGGCGCTGTCGACTACGACTCGCAGATCCTGGTCAACGGCACGCAGATCGCCACGCACACCGGCGGGTACGACGCGTTCAGCGCCGACGCGACGGATGCGCTTCACGAGGGCGTCAACGAGCTCGTTGTGCGTGTGCACGACGACACCACGAACGTGGTGCGCGGCAAACAGGAGGTCAACCCCTCCGGCATCTTCTACACGCCGTCGTCCGGCATCTGGCAGACGGCATGGATGGAGCCGGTGCCCGAGTCCTCTGTCACAGAATTGGACGTGACGCCCGATCTCGAAGAGTCAGCTTTCGTCGTGCAGACCGAGGGCAACGACGGTGTCGCGACCACGGTCACGGTGTCGGCTGACGGCGAGACTGTGGGGCAGGCGACGGGCGAGGGCGGCGAGCCCATCGACGTAACCGTGGACGACCCGCGTCTGTGGAGTCCCGACGACCCCTTCCTCTACGACATCGACATCTCGACGGGCGCCGACACGGTGCGCAGCTACGCCGGCATGCGCTCCATCGAGATCAGCGAATCGGGTGGAACGCAGCGCATCCTGCTGAACGGGGAGCAGACCTTCCTTCTCTCCACGCTCGATCAGGGGTACTGGCCGGACGGCGTCTCCACGGCACCGACCGACGAGGCGCTGCGCTGGGACATCGAGCAGACCAAGGAACTGGGCTTCAACACGATCCGCAAGCACATCAAGGTCGAGCCTGCGCGGTGGTACCACCACGCCGATCAGCTCGGCATGCTCGTCTGGCAGGACATGCCGAGCAACAACGGTGGCAACCAGGACGACGAGTCGCGCGCGGCATTCGAGAGTCAGCTGGCGACCATGGTCGATCAGATGGACTCGTACACGTCCGTGATCGGTTGGGTGCCGTTCAACGAGGGCTGGGGCGAATGGGATCAGCAGGCCACCGGTCGCATCGCCGATGAGGTCGGCGAACTCGATCCGACCAGGATCGTGAACGCGCACAGCGGTGTGAACTGCTGCAACTCGCACGGCGACTCCGGGCGAGGCGACATCATCGACTGGCACATGTACGTCGGCCCTGCGCTCCCTCAGCCCGATGAGAACCGCGCATCGATCGACGGTGAGCACGGCGGATTCTCGCTGTCGGTTCCGGGTCACGTGTGGCCTGGCGGCTCGGTCAACCCCTACGGTGAGGTGGACTCGGTCGAGGCTCTGACCGACAGCTACGTCGCCAATACGGCGAAGCTTCTCCGTCCGTCTCGTGACTTCCTCTCCGGATCGGTGTACACACAGCTCACCGACGTGGAGGGAGAGGTCAACGGCTTCTGGACCTACGACAGGCGCGTGCCGAAGATGGACTTCGACCGGGTCGCTGAGATCAACGCTCGCGTGATCGCATACGGATCGGGATCCCCCATTCCGGATGACCCCGACGCCGATGGCGAAGGCTTCGCGCACTGGTCGATGGACGAAGGAGAAGGGAGCACCAGCGCCGACCTCACCGAGAACGGCAGCACGCTGCAACTCGGCGACGGCGTGACGTGGACCGAACAGCGCGAGTCAGCCGGCGACGGCAGCGCGATCGCCTTCGACGGCGGCCAGCAGGCCACGGCGCAGGTCGACGGCGTCGACGGCACCGACAGCTATTCGATCTCGACATGGGTGCGGCTGGACGAGATTCCGGACTCCGGGTACGTCACCTTCGCCAGCGCGGACGGCCTGGACGAATCGAGCAGCTTCTTCCTGCAGTACGGCGCAGACATCGGGGGATTCGCGATGAGCTTCCCCGATGGCCCGCGGGCGGTTGCCGAAATCGTGCCGGAGCAGGGCGTCTGGTACCACCTGGTGGGCGTGCGCGATGCGCAGGATGAGAAGCTCGCGCTCTACGTGGACGGTGAGCAGGCGAGTGCCGTCGAGGCGAAGGGCGCGACGGGTGCCACGGGAGCGATCGCGCTCGGCCGCGCCGAGTGGGAGGGCGACGATGTCGACTTCCTCACCGGCGCGCTCGACGATGTGCACGTGTTCGGGTTGCCCTTGGATGACGCGCAGGTCGCGCGGCTGTACGAGGAGGAATCCAGCGCGGATGACGATCCGGATGAGATCGTGAGCACAGAGGCGGCCGCAACGGTGGCGAAGACACCGGGACCGACGAACGAGCTCACCATCGTTGTGACCGAGACCCATGCCGACGGATCCGAGACGACGCAGGAGGCGACGCACACGATCGGCAACAACGCCACGGGCACCTACGACGTGGGCGACTACCGGGTCTACGTCGAGACGAAGGGGAACACGAAGATCCGGGACATCCAAATCGTGGAGTGATCCATCCGGGCGCCGGTGGAGCGGGCAGCGGCCCGTCCCACCGGCGCCCGGCGCTCACTCGACGAGACACCCGTGCATCCTGTGTGCGGCGCGGCCTCAGTGCGTGACGACTGCGCGCACCGCCAGATGGTCGGACGGGAACGAGTTCCCCGCGTGACTCGGGATGTAGTCGTTCCGGCCGCCGTGTTCGGTGAACCCAGCACCCTGGTCGGGATCGATCGCCGAACCGTAGTGGTCAGCGGCGACGACCGTGAGACCGCGCACCGAAATGAAGTCGATGCGGTCGCGCGGCTCGTCCTCGAGCGTGTGGATCTGTGCCCAGGTCAGGCCGGGAGCGGCAGCAGGATCGGGATGCACGGCGCGGAACGCATCGGTGTAGCCGGCCTCGAGCAGCGCCCGTGTGGCCGGCCAATCGGTCGAAGGGCGGATCCGGCCGTCCCAGTCGAGCGTGGACGGCACGTTGAAGTCGCCTGCGATGATCACGGGCATATCGCCGACCTCGGAGAGGATTCGGTCGGTTGAGGAGAGCACGGCGCCGATCTGCTGCTCGCGCTCCTGCTCGCCGGGAATGTCACGTTCTGCCGCGAACACGGCATTCCTCTCGCCCGCACTGGCTCCGTGTCGGTACGGCCCGTAGTCCCACGGAGACAGATGCACCGACCAGGCGAGCACGTCGCCGATCGGGGTCCGGATGATCGCTGCGGTTGCATACGGATCGGTGTCGGTCGGAATCAGCCGGATCGCGTGCGGGCTCAGTACGGCGTTGTCGAATCCCTGCTGCGCAACGGCCATCCGGAGTTCCGCGGCCAATGGTGCCGCCGAATGCTGCCATGCCTCCTGGAGGAAGAGCACGTCGGACGCCTGGCCGTCCAGCACTTCGATCTGCTTCCTGCCTGCGTCGTCGACTTCGCGTCCGCCGCACCAGATGTTCCACGTCATCAGACGGAGTGACCCGGCGTCGGTGTGTGCGTCAAGGGGAGTCGTCATGGTGCTTTCGTCTCCAGATTCTCCCGCTCCGGGGTAGGAACGAGCTGTGCGTCGATGTCGGTGAGGGAGGTGAAGCGCGCATCGCAGTCGAGCGAGACGGCGGGGTCGGCGTTGACGCCGATCACCGTCATCCCCGCCGCACGCGCGGCACGGGACCCGGCGGGCGAGTCCTCGAAGGCGATGGTGCGACCGGGCTCGACGCCGAGCAGATGCGCGGCGTCGAGGTAGAGATCGGGGGCCGGCTTCCCCGAAGCGACGTCGCTGAGCGTGCGCACGACATGCACTGTATCGAGCAGTCCGATGCTGTCGAGCATCATCTCCACGTCGGCGCGCAGGCCGTTGCTCGCCACGGCGACCGGCACGGCCGCTGCCAGGCGCGTGACGAGTGCGATCGCTCCAGGCATCGGGGCCACCCCGGGGGCGAGCCGAGCCGAGTAGCGACGAACGAGGTCTGCGCGCATGGCGGAGGGCTCGGTGCCGGTGAGCGCGGCGATTCCGGTGGCCGCATCGTCCACGCTGGAGCCGTGGAACTGCTCGGGGTCGGCGTCCGCGACGTCGGCGAGCACCTCCGAGATCAGCTGCAGCCAGATCGATTCCGAGTCGACCAGGATGCCGTCGCAGTCGAACACGACCGCGCGGGCGGTCATCCGGATGCCCTCGGCGGCGATGGCGAGATCAGTCACGCGGCGACCTTCTCGCTCGTGCCATGGGGCACGCGCAGCGCAGGGGAGGAGAGCACGCGGACAGCCACGCGCGTTCCGGGGGCGACTGGGCCCGCTCCTGCGGCGGACACCGACGCGGTCACGCGCAGGCCGGCCTTCGTCTCGGCGCGGACGATGGTCCGGTCTCCGAGATAGGTCTGCTCCGTGACCGTCGCATCGCCGGAGTCGTCCGGAAGCAGCTCGACGTCCTCGGGGCGGACGAAGAGCGTGTCCAGCCCGGGTGCCGGCTGCGCCAGTGGCACGGTGCCGCCGTCGAAGGTGTCGGGGACGCCGATTTCTGAGACGGTGCCGACGAAGCGGGCGACGAATTCAGTGGCGGGGCGCTGGTACACATCCTGCGGCGCGGCGATCTGTTCGATGCGTCCGCCGTTGAGCACAGCGACGCGGTCGGCGATCGCCAGCGCTTCGCCCTGGTCGTGGGTGACGAACATGGTCGTGATGCCGAGCTGCTGCTGCAGGCGTCGGATCTCGTCGCGGATCTGCGAGCGCACGATTGCGTCGAGCGCGGAGAGCGGCTCGTCGAGCAGCAGCACGGAGGGGCGGACCGCGAGCGCTCTGGCGAGGGCGACGCGCTGCTGCTGTCCTCCGGACAGCTGATGCGGGAACCGTGCGGCCAGGTGCTCCAAGCCGCACATCTCGAGCAGCTCTTCTGCGCGCTTGTGCCGTGCTGGCGGCTTCACACGACGGATGCGCAGCCCGTACTCGACGTTCTGCCGCACCGAGAGGTTGGGGAACAGGCTGTACGCCTGGAACACCATGCCGATGTCGCGCCGGTTCGGTGCGAGGGTCGTGATGTCGCTCCCGCCGACGCGGATGCTGCCCGATGTCGGCTTCTCGAAGCCGGCCAGGATGCGCAGGGCGGTCGTCTTGCCGCATCCTGATGGCCCGAGCACGCTCAGCAGCTCACCCGGCGCGATCCGGACGTCCATGTCGCGCAGTACGGTCGTGTCGCCGAAGCGCTTGGTCACCTTCTCGAGAGTGACCTCGTTGTTGTCTGTGGCGGTCATGATGCGGTCACCTTCCGGGACGGAGTGCGCGGAGTCGGAACAGAGGCGTCGTCCTCGTCGACGTGCGGGGCCGGCGCGAGTCGGCCGGCGGCGAAGGTGGCGAGGAGCATGAGCGCCCAGGTGGTCAGGTTGAGGAGCACAGCCACGGCGATGGACGCCCGGAAGTCGGTGTTCGACACGGTGAACAGCCATACCGGCACCGTCTGCTGGCTGAGCGTCGCCGCGATCGAGAACTCGCCGAAGCACAGCGCGGTTCCGAAGAACACCGAGAACTGCACGGGCCCGCGGATGTTCGGCAGCACGACGCGCCAGATGGTGCCCCACGTGGACGATCCGAGGATCGTCGACCCCTCGACGATCGCCTTGAGGGGAATCGTGCGCAGGCCCGCATCGATCGATCGGAACGTGAACGGCAGGCAGAGCACGACGTAGGTCCCCACGAGGATCAGCGGCAGATCGGGGTTCTGCAACGTCTGGCTGATCTCGTTCGGGATGCTTCCGCGGCCCTGCGATGCGCCCCAGCGCAGCATCGACACCACGCCGGCCGCGAGCGCGATCGACGGTACGACGAGGGGCAGAGTGCACAGGATCTCGAGCACAGGGCGCAGCTTCGGTGCCCACAGGTGCACGGCGACGACGGCGGGCACGAGCACTGCCAGCAGCACGACGACCGTGAGCACCGCGATCGTGAGAGTGCGCGCAGCGGCGTCGAGCAGGCTGGCGTCGCTTCCGAGCACGCTGTACGACTCGAGCGAGAACGACCCGCCGGGGAAGACGGCGAAGGCGATCGAGCACAGGATCGGGATGGCCAGGTAGGCGCCGACGAGCACAATCGGGGTCCAGCGCAGAGCGCGGGCAGGGCGGTTCAGCTGATCCATCGCGCGGACATCCTCTGCAGTCGGTTGAACAGGAACAGCACGACGACCGCGATGACCACCATCGTCACGCCGAGCGCCATCGCCGCCTCCTCGCCGCCCGACGACACGCCGGACCGCAGCTCCGAGGCGATGGTGAGTGTGACCAGGGGGAAGCCACCGGTGCCGATCAGGACTGCCGCCGACGCATGCGTGGCATACGCGGAGCCGAACAGCAGCACCCAGCCGCCGAGGAGAGCGGGGGCGGCGACGGGAAGCCCGACGCGGCGCCAGAACGTCCAGGCGGAGCCGCCGAGGCTGAGGTTCGCCTCCTGCCACTCGCGCCTCAGACCGACGAAGGTGGGGAGCGTCACCATGATCATCGTCGGCACGAGGAAGTACTGGTACATCACGACCAGGCCCTGCCAGCTGTACAACGAGAAGCCGATGGCGTCCAGCCCGAGCAGCGCGAACAGGAATCCGGTGTTGCCGAGCGTCACGATGAAGCTGAACGCGAGGGGCGCACCGCCGTCGTTCGCGAGCACAGACGAGAGCACGGCCACGATGGCGTCGAGCTTCTTCGAGCGGATCTGAGCGATGCAGAAGGAGCTGACGGAGCCGATGGCGGCGCCGACGAGGGCGCCGATGGCGGAGACCTTCACGGAGTTCGCGATGGCCTGGCCGCGGTCGGCGAGGCTCGCGAAGTTCTCCAGGCCGAGGTGCGACCCGCCGGCCCCGTCCGACACAGTGAACGCGGTGAGCGCCATGCCGACGATGGGCAGGAGGAAGAAGCAGGCCAGGAGAAGTGCCATCGGCGCGAGGGCGGCGACGGCCGGCGTCCCTGACCCGCCGAGGCGTGCTCGACGAGCCGGGGAGGTGCGCGCGGCGCTCACTGGATGGCCGACGCCCACTCGGCGTCGATCACCTGCTGGTTCGCCTGGCGCTGCTCGAGTGACGGCATCTCGCCGAGCTCAGCGCTGGGGAGGGCGTCCAGCGCGTCCTCGTCCACGGTGCCGGCCTCGATCATCGCGTCGAGCCGCACGGGGGAGACCCCGCCGGCCAGCAGGAGGTTCTGCCCCTCGTCGGAGAAGAGGAACTCGTAGAACAGGCGCGCTGTCGCGGGGTGCGGGGCGTCGTCGTTGAGTGATGCCGTGTAGAAGGACGACACGATGCCGTCGGTCGGGATGTTCACCTCGACGTCGATGCCCGACTCGTCAGCCAACCGGTCGGCGATGGGCTGCAGAGTGTAGGTCCACTCCAGCAGGATCGGCGTCTCGCCCGTCTCGATCGTGCCGGCATTGCCCTGCACCGGAAGGAAGCTGCCGCTCTGCTGCAGGTCACGGAAGAACTCGACACCCGGTTCGATGTCGTCGAACGATCCGCCGTTCGCGAGAGACGCCGCGTGCACGATCATGAATGACGACTCGGAGGTCTCCGGACTGTTGGGCAGCGCCACCTGTCCCTGGTACTGCGGATCGAGCAGATCCTGGAACGACGTCGGGCACACCTCGATGCGCGAGGTGTCGCACGCGATCGCGATGGTGCCGCCGTACTGGTTGATCCAAGTGCTGTTCTCGCCGACGTACTGCTCGGGAACGTCGTCGATCGTCGCCGGCAGGTACTCGGCGAGCAGCCCGTCAGCGTCGGCCTGTACGGCGTAGCTGAGGCCGGTGTCGAGGTAGTCGAGGGAGGTGTCTTGGCCCTGGCGGTTGACGACGGCGTTGACGAGGTCCTGGCTGGAGCCGGTCGACGTGTCGTTGTTGATCTCGATGTCGTACTTGTCGCTGAACGCGTCGAGCACGCCGCCGTAGTTGGCCCAGTCCTCGTACAGGCCCATCGCGTTGAACGCGCCCTCGGCCTGTGCGTCTTCGATGAGCTTGTCCATTCCGCCGCCGTCTTCGGCGCTGGTCGCGGTGCGCCAGGTCTCGGAGGCTTCGGAGGAGCCGCCGCCGGAGCATCCGGCGAGGGCGAACGCGGTTGCGGCGATGACGCCGATCGCGGCGAGAACTCGTGTGCGCATGATCTTCTGGACGCTGCCTTTCCTGAAGGGGGAGAGAGTACTGAATGAGAACATCGCTAGTGATGCTGACGACTTCACCATAAAGATCACTAGTGAACATGTCGAATCGATGAGCGCGGATCGAACGCCGGATGAACGCGGAGAGGCGTCCGAATGACGGGCGTGGCGACGCATAGACTGAGGGCCCGAATCGGTCGACAGCGACCGGCGCGACGCACGAAGGGAGACGCGGGGTGCAGGCATTCGCGTTCAGGACCATCGCCGATGCGCTGCGCGCGGAGATCCGCGACGGCGCGTACGGCGTCGGCGACTCGCTTCCGCCGGAGCGGGTGCTCGCCGAGCGCTTCGGCGCCTCGCTCGGCACCGTGCGCGTCGCGCTCAAGGAGCTCGTCGCCGAGGGGATCGTCGACGGCACCAGGGGGCGACCGAAGTCTGTGGTGCGCGTACCGAACCCCCGGTCGTCTTTCGACGAGTTCCACAGCTTCGCGCAGTGGGCGCGCGGTCACGGACATGAGCCCGGCGGGCACGTGATCGAGAGCGCATGGAAGATCGCCGACGCGCTCGACGAGCAGCTGCTGCTGGCCCCGCACGGTGCGCGTGTGCTGTCTGTGGTGCGCGTGCGCTCGCTCGACGGCGACGTGGTGATGCTCGAGCGCACTCGCTACACGGAGTGGGTGGGCCAATTCGTGGCGGCGCTTGCGTCCGATGTGCCGTCGGTCACCGTCGCACTCGCCGAGCACGGCGTGCGCTTCACGCATGCGGAGCACAGCTTCAGTGCTGAGGGCGCGAAGGCGCGTGACGCGCAGCTGCTCGGAGTCGGCAGGGGATCCGCCCTGCTGGCGCACCGCCGCGTGTCGCGAGACCCGCACGGGCGCATCCTGGAGTGGTCGGTCGACCGCTATATCGCGGGCAAGATCGCTGTCTCGGTCGGCAACTCGTGGAACCAGAATCCGCTCACCTGGACCACGCCGGACGAGGCATAGGTCTGCCGCTACTCGCAGCCGATCCGATCCGCGATGGCGTTCATCGCGTCGATCTCGCGCTGCTGGGTCTCTCCCATGGCGCCGGCGACCTGGTGCACGCGCGGATCGGCGCCGAGTTCGCGCACGGCCTCGACCATCTCCAGGGCTCCCGTGTGGTGGGTCACCATGAGGTCGACGAAGAGGCAGTCGCCTGCCATGGTGCCGGCCTTCGCCCGCAGCTCGGCGAGCTGGTCGTCGGTCGCCATACCCATCGCGTCGCGCAGTTCGGCATCGGTGGCGGTCGGCGTGACGGCGCCGCCGTGATCGTGCTCGGTGCCCTGCATCCACGCCATCAGCGGGTCGGTGCCGTACTGCGGCGCACCCCATTCGACGAGCCACCCGTACATCTCGCCGCCCTGCGCCGCCTGACCGGTCGCGATGTCGTACGCGGTGAAGCGCAGCTCCTCGTCGGTCGTCGCCGCATACTCGATCAGGGCCATCTCGACGGCCTGGGAATGGTGCACCTGCATGTCGCGTGCGAATCCGACGTCGGCGTCATTCGGGCCGGTCACCGCGCCGAAGGTGGTGAAGCGGCCGATCGCGAACGCGGCTCCTGCGACGAGCACGATCGCCAACGCGATCAGCGGCCACCGGCGACGGCGCGCAGATCCGGATGATCCGGCCGCACGCTCCGATGATGCGTCGGCCTCCGGGTCATCCGGTTCGATGCGCTGGGCGTCTGGCATGGTGATCCGGGAGCGTCAGAGGCGACCAGGGCCGTCGATCGCACCGGTGCAGGATGCGCCGGGCTCCGGCACATCGGGGCTGCGCCAGTAGGCCTGGAAGAACTCTTCGATGCGGCTGTCGTCGACGGAATCGAGCTTCAGCTGGGCGTTCCACGCGCTCACGGCGATGGGCGTGTCCATGCCCTCGTACGGCGACATCAGGCCGTAGCCGCCTGGCACGTACTCGCGCAGGCGCTCGACCTCCGCGTCGGTGAGGGAATCGGCGTCATACGTGATCCAGACGGCGCCGTGCTCCAGGGAGTGCACGGCGTGCTCATCCTCCTGCACCTCGGTGTAGACGCCGCAGTTCAGCCACGCCTGGTTGTGCGGGCCGCCGGCCGGCGGGTTCTGCGGGTAGTCGACCTCTCCGGTGACGTGGTCGGTGCCGTTGTCGAAGGTCTCCACGCCCTCGATCGACGACGGGTCGACCGACGCGATGTCGTATTCGTTCCACGGTGTCGTGATGAACGACCAGGCGATGAGCGCAGCGACGGCCACAGCGGCGACGGAGCCGACGGCCCACCACGCGGCGATCCCGCGGCGGCGCTTGCGCACGTTCTCCTCGTACTCGGCCTTCGCGCTGACGGTCTCAGACTTCCGCTGCTTGGCGAGGCGCTCGGCCTCCGCTGCGCGGGCGGGGTTGCCGCTGCGTCCGCGAGGGGCGCTGGAGCTGGAGCCGGATCGTTTCGAAGCCACCAGAGGAGTCTATGCGCGCGCATGTGCGCGGGCGCTGGGAACCTGCCCCAGGCCCCAGGCCCCAGGCCCCAGGCCGCCGAGACGCGCAGGTAGCGACAGCCGGAGGTCGTGAAGGTGCGCATCTCGCGGGTGGGTGCTCAGCCCCTGAGGATGCCGGGGACGATGTCCTTGAGGCTCAGGACGACGGCCGATTGAGGGTCGTCCTGGAGCATGATCGTGACAGAGTCATCCGGCGACATCCAGCACTTCTTGTCCAGTTCGACGACGGCGACTCCCTGGTCATCGGCGATCTTAACGTCCTCGACGACGCTTGTGTCCGCGAACACCTCGCACAGGATGTTGGGCTCGAGGTCCAGTGCGAGGCCAATTGGATCGTTGTCCGTGTCCTCGACGGCGAAATGCACGTTCTCACCTGGCGTCGCTGTGGCGGCGAGCTTGAAAGTGGGGCTGTTGCCCATCCAGTTGCTGCTGTCCACGTCCTCGGAGAGCTCGACCTCATCGTCGTTGCCCGGATCCTCGTCGTCGTTACCGTCGCCGCCGGTGTCGTCGTTTCCGGTGTCTTCGTTCCCGGTGTCCTCGTTCCCGGTGTCCTCGTCGCCCGGCGGTTCCGGCGTCGGCTCGGTCGTCGGTTCAGGGGTCGGCGTCTCGTCACCGCTCGGCGTCGCCTCGGGGGAGTCATCCCGTGTCGGGGACGGAGCCGGTTCGGCGGGCGGTTCCGTCGCCTTCGGCGTGGGGCTCGGCTTCTTCGGCGCGGGCTTCGGCGTCTTCGAACTCGCCGACTCGTCCGACGCGTCGGCGAGATCTGAGTCCGGCTCGATCTCCGCGCCCGTGGGCGAGGTCGATTCCTGCAACGCCGACTGGGTGCCTTCCGTCGGAGGGCTCAGATAGCCAGGCAGAACGGCTGCCGCGGCGACGACGCCCGCGATGGCGAGCGAGGCGATTCCCGCCGTCGCCACACCGGCGACCGTCATCAGCCCGCCGCTGGACGACGACCCGGCGGATGCGCCGGATGAGCCGGCTCCCGCAAGGCCGGCGGCGCCGGCCGCCACCGCGCCGATGAGCGCAGCGCCCTGCTCGACGAGGTGGCCGAAGAGCGCCGCACCGTGACCGACGAGATCCGGAGCCACGCTCTCACCTGCGATCACGCTCGCACCCTCGACGACGCCCTGCGGCATCGCCATCAGCGCAACCGCTTCGCCGCCGCGCTGCAGAGACGCGAGGTAGCCGCCGGCGCCGGCGACGCCGACCGCGAGCGGCAGCAGCACCATGACGAGCCGGCTGCCGACATCCTGTGCCTCAGAGGCGACGATGGCGCAGCGCGGGCACGAGGCGATGTGCGCATCGGCCTTGGCGCTGTCGCGGGAGCCGAGATTGCCGCGGGTGTGCGCGCCGATGCGCTCGATCGTCCACGCGCAGTCGGAGTCTTCTGGAACCGACGCGATGTGGGCCTGGATCCAGGATTCGCGCAGGCCTTCGCGCGCCCGGAGCGCGAGCTGGGAGACCGCCCCCGGCTTCACGCCGAGCAGCGGCGCAACCTCTGCGGGCTTCATGCCCTCGACTTCGGTGTACCAGAGCACCTCCTGCCACCGGCTGGGCAGCGAACGGAACGCGGTGACCGTGAGGCTCTGATCGAGCGCCGCGTCGACAGCCTCTTCGCTGGAGCCCGGATCTTCGACGTCTTCGAGCTCGCCGGCGGCGGCGGATGCGCTGGCCCTGCCCCAGCTCGAGGCGATGTTCCGGATGGCGGTGAACAGGTAGGCACGGAACGAACCGGTCGGGCCGCCCCCGCGCCTGATCGCCTGGAAGACCTTCGCGTACGCCTCCTGCACTAGGTCGTCGGCGTCGAGATCGTGGGAGATGCTCCGTGCGGCGACGATGCCGGAGCGGTAGTGCCGCTGCCACAGCTCACCGAACGCGTCGGCGTCGCCGGAGCGAGAACGCAGCACGAGATCGGCGTCAGCCGTCATCTCGTTGTCGTCGGTCTCGCGGGCACGCATCCCCCTATTGTGCGTCGATTGTTATGCAATGCGCCAGTTCACCGTCGGATTCTGCGGGGATGTCCGGGGTTCTGCGGTGCGTGCGACTGGTCGGAAGAAATTTCTCGGAAGTCGCGTGATGAATCGGCCCGGTCGCCGTCTCATGTGTGAAGGGGTTGTGCGTTCGGGTCCTGAGGGGAGGGGTCCCCAGCGTTTCCGCGAGGAGCCGAACGCCGATCGCCGGATGTGCCGGAGCGTCTCGGGGGAGGGGCTCCGCGCCCCGGCGGGGTGCACGAATCCGGAAGGGGCCCGAGTCGGGGGACTCGGGCCCGCCGGCCCCTGCTCGGCTCGCGTCAGACCTCGCGGGCGCCGGATGACCAGACCGCGCTGACGCGCAGCGCGCCGTCGAGCAGGACCGCGTCGGCCGCGGAGCCCGGGGCGAGGGATCCGAGGTCGGGGCGACCGATCGCGTGTGCAGGGACCGCGGTGAGCGCGGCGACGGCCTCGTTCAGCGGTGCGCCGAACGCGACGGCACGGCGGAGCGCCTCGTCCTGTGTCAGGGTCGAGCCGGCGATCGCGCCCGTCTCGCGCACGCGCGCGACGCCGCGAGCGACGTCGACGCCGAGCGTGCCGAGCGTATATGCCCCATCCGGCATGCCCGTCGCCGCCATCGCGTCGGTCACGAGCGCGACCCGGCCGGGGGCGGCGAGGAACAGCATGCGCATGACATCCGGCTCGACGTGCACACCGTCGGCGATCAGCTCGAGGGTCACGCGCTCATCGGAGGCGGCTGCCGGCAGCGGGCCGGGGCGTCGATGGTGCACACCAGGCATGGCGTTGAACGCGTGCGTGAGGATCGTCGCGCCGCGGTCGATCGCCTCGCGGGTCGTCGAGGCATCGGCATCGGTGTGGCCGATCGCCGCCGCGGCGCCGGCCGCGACGATGCGCGCCACCGCGTCGAGCCCGCCGCTGATCTCAGGGGCCACCGTGATCTGCCGCACCGTGCCCGCGCCCGCCTCGAGCAGCGTGTCGACGTCGCGAGGCTCAGGCGCGCGCAGCAGAGCCGGATCGTGCGCGCCGTGATGACCGGGGTCGAGGAACGGGCCCTCGAGGTGGGCGCCCAGCACATCCGGGTGCGAACGTGCGAGCTGTGCGACCGTCGCGGCCCTGCGGGCGAGCGATGCGATGTCGGCAGTGACAAGAGAGATCAGCGCGCGTGTCGTGCCGTGCGCACGGTGCGCCGCCCTGGCCGCCAGGATCGCGTCGCCGCCGTCGTCGAAGGCGTGTCCGCCGCCGCCGTGGCAATGGATGTCGATGAAACCGGGCGTCAGCGTCGCGCCGGCGGCGATGGCCGAGGCGTCGATCACCTCGTCTCCGTGCGCGATCGCCTCCGGCACCAGGGCACCCGTGCCGGACGACGCGACCGTGCGGCCCTCGAACCGCACCCATCCGGTCTCTGCCGCATCGGGGCATCCGGGGCCGACGAGACGTGCGGAGTGGATCACGATTCCCATGCCGCTAGCGTGCCACGTGCGCGCCCCTTGAGGGCGACGGGTCACGGGCGGAAACGTGCGCGGGCGCTCCGGTAGACTTGCGGCGTCGCGACTGGCGCCGGAGGTGGGACACCACCGGGGAGCGACTTGGACGGCAGTCGGCCGCGCGCCTGGGCCGATGCGATCACCTCCCACCTTTCTCTGGAGTTCGCATGACTGATCCGCTTTTCAACGCCCCGCTCACCGAGGTCGACCCCGAGATCGCGCAGGTGCTGCAGCGAGAGCTAGACCGCCAGCGCGGCTTCCTCGAGATGATCGCCTCCGAGAACTTCGTTCCGCTGTCGGTGCTGCAGTCGCAGGGCTCCGTGCTCACGAACAAGTACGCGGAGGGCTACCCCGGCCGCCGCTACTACGGCGGGTGCGAGGAAGTCGACGTCGCCGAGAGCCTCGCGATCGAGCGCGCGAAGGAGCTGTTCGGTGCGGAGCACGCCAACGTGCAGGCCCACTCGGGCGCGTCAGCGAACGCAGCCGTGCTGCACGCGATCGCGCGTCCCGGCGACACGATCCTCGGCCTGTCGCTCGACCACGGCGGGCACCTGACGCACGGCATGAAGATCAACTTCTCCGGCCGCCTCTACGACATCGTGCCGTACGAGGTCGACGCGGAGACGTCGCGCGTCGACATGGACGAGGTGCGCCGGTTGGCGCATGAGCACAAGCCGAAGGTGATCATCGCCGGTTGGTCGGCCTACCCGCGCCAGCTCGACTTCGCGGCCTTCCGCGAGATCGCCGACGAGGTCGGCGCGTACCTGTGGGTCGACATGGCGCACTTCGCCGGGCTCGTGGCCGCAGGTCTGCACCCGAACCCCGTGCCGCACGCCCACGTCGTCTCCTCGACCGTGCACAAGACGATCGGCGGCCCGCGCTCGGGCTTCATCCTCTCCAACGACGCCGACGTGGCCAAGAAGATCAACTCCGCGGTCTTCCCCGGTCAGCAGGGCGGCCCGCTGATGCACGTGATCGCCGCGAAGGCCACGGCGTTCAAGCTCGCGGGGACCGACGCGTTCCGCGACCGTCAGGAGCGCACGCTGCGCGGCGCGAAGATCCTCGCCGAACGCCTCGCACAGCAGGACGTCACCGATGCCGGCATCTCGGTGCGCTCAGGCGGCACCGACGTGCACCTCGTGCTCGTCGATCTGCGCGATGCCGCGATCGACGGCAAGGCGGCGGAGGACCTGCTGCACGAGATCCGGATCACCGTGAACCGCAACTCCGTCCCGAACGACCCGCGTCCGCCGATGGTCACGTCCGGCCTGCGCATCGGCACGCCCGCGCTGGCGACCCGCGGCTTCGACGACGCGGAGTTCACCGAGGTCGCCGACGTCATCGCGCTTGCGCTGCAGCCGAGTCCCGACATCGCCGCGCTGCGCTCCCGCGTCGAGAAGCTCGCTGCCGCGTTCCCGCTGTATCCGGATGTCGAGCACGCATCGACGGGGTACGCGGGCGCCTGAGAACGCTGAGCGCCGACGCTGGTCCGTCTGCTGACCCCGGGCGGCTCGTCCGGTGCAGCAACTGCGTCTATCAATCGAACGATCAATTCCCTATGCTGATAGGTAACCAGTGTGCCCGGAAGCGGGCTGGTGCTCGACGAGGAGGCAACATATGACCGCGAAGGTGCTCGATGGCAAGGTCGCGTCGGCGGCGATCAAGACGGAACTGGCGGAGCGCGTTGCGGCGCTGCGGGACAAGGGGATCACCCCGGGGATCGCGACGGTGCTGGTGGGCGCGGATCCGGCGTCGCAGCTGTATGTGGGGATGAAGCATCGCCAGTCTGAGGCGATCGGGATGAACTCGATCCAGCGCGAGCTTCCCGCGGATGCGACGCAGGAGCAGGTGAACGCGCTGATCGATGAGCTGAACGCCGATCCGACCTGCCATGGCTACATCGTGCAGCTGCCGCTGCCGAAGCACATCGACACCGACGCGGTGCTGGAGCGCATCGACCCGGCCAAGGACGCGGACGGACTGCACCCGACCAACCTCGGCCGGCTCGTGCTCAACGTGAACTCGCGGATCGACACCCCGCTGCCGTGCACGCCGCGCGGCGTGATCGAACTGCTGCTGCGCAACGACTACGACCTCAAGGGCAAGCACGTCGTCGTGGTCGGTCGTGGCGTGACGATCGGCCGCTCGATCGGTCTGCTGCTGACCCGTCGCGAGATCAACGCGACCGTCACGCAGGTGCACACGGGCACGGTCGACATGGGGCAGTACCTGCGCCAGGCCGACGTGATCGTGGCGTCGGCGGGTGTGAAGCACCTGATCCGTCCGGAGGATGTGAAGCCGGGAGCCGCGGTGCTCGACGTGGGCGTGACCCGCGAGGACGACCCGGAGACGGGCAAGAGCAAGGTCTACGGCGACGTGCACCCGGATGCCGCCGAGGTCGCGGGCTTCGTGTCGCCGAACCCGGGCGGGGTGGGACCCATGACGGTGGCGCTGCTGATGACCAACGTCGTCGAGGCCGCGGAGCGCGCCGCGGCATAGCGGGCGCGGGGCCGCATGTCGCAGCCGCGCGGTCAGGTTGACCGAGAGCGGCGGCACGGCAAGGCTGAGACCATGACACACATCTCCCTCGGAATCGCGGGCGCGCTCGGCGCCGAGAAGGCGGCGGCGCTCGCCCCACGGCTCGAGGCAGCGGGGTTCCGTTCCCTCTGGATCAACGAGACGCCGGGCGTCAACGCGTTGGAGGTCGCCGCGGCCGCGGTGCGCGAGACCGATTCGCTTCGTGTCGGGACGGGGGTGATTCCTGTCGACCGCCGCCCGGCATCCGCCCTGCTCGACGACATCGCACGGCTCGAACTCCCCGAGGACCGCCTCACGCTGGGCATCGGCGCGGGACAGACCCGCCGCGGTGCGCTCGACCTCGTCTCCACGGCGCTGGAGGAGCTCCGCGCGGGCACTGGTGCTCGACTCGCGGTGGGGGCGCTCGGCCCCAAGATGCGTGAACTCGCCGCATCCCGCGCCGATGGCGCCGTGCTGAGCTGGCTCACCCCCGAGGCTGCGGCGACGCAGGCGCGCGAGCTCCACGACATCGATCCGGCTGCGTCTGCGGTGCTCTACGCGCGTGCCAACGTGCATCCGGATGCCCGAGGCCGACTCGAGGCGGAAGCCGACAGATATGCGTCGTTCCCCGCCTACGAGCGGCACTTCGCCCGCCTCGGCTTCGGCGCTCGCGACACGGTTCTTCCCGTCGTGGCCGACGGCGACATCGCCCCGCGTCTCGCCGAGTACGCCGCAGCGGTCGACGAGGTCGTGCTCCGCGCGATCACCTCGTCCGACGACCTCGACGAGTACGCGGCCTTCCTTTCCCTCGCGAGCGCCTAGGAATTCCGCGAGTGCCTACGCAACTGCATAGGCACTCGCGAGGAACGTAGGCACTCGGCGGGCTCGCGGGCTACGAGCGGGCGTGGTGGTCGAGGAACTCGAACACGGTGCTGTCGTCGACGCCGGGGAAGGTTCCGCGGGGGAGCGGGGTGAAGATGTGCGCGTGCACGCGCGCGCTCGGCCATGCCTTGCCGCGCCAGCGGTCGGACAGCTCGCCGGGGGCCCTGCGGCAGCACGATTCGTCAGGACAGGTCGACACGCGGCGGTTCTGCGTCTCGCGGCCGCGCCAGAATCGCGCGTCGTCGAACGGCACTCCGACCGTGATCGAGAACGCTCCGTCGTCGCGGGTGCCCGTCTGCGTCGAGCACCAGTACGTTCCTGCAGGAGTGTCGGTGTACTGGTAGTGCTCAGTCGTGCGATTGTGGCGCTCGAACGCGTCGCGCGCCGAGAAGTTCTTGCACACGATCTGCCCCTCGACCGAACCCGTCACATCCTCGGGGAGCGGCAGGTCGTCGTTCTCATACACCCGCTCGATCTGGCCGGCCGAACCGATGCGCATGAAGTGCAGTCGCATGTCGAGGTGCGTGGTCATCAGGTTCGTCATGCGCATGGCGGCGGACTCGTGCGTCACTCCGAACGCGTCCCGGAAGTCCTCGACGGCGAGGTTACGGTCCTTCTTCGCCTCGGTCAGGAACGCCACGGCCTTGGTCTCGGGAATCAGGCAGCACGCCGCGTAGTAGTTGATCTCGAGCCGCTGCTGCAGGAAGTCGGCGTAGTCGGTGGGCGGCCTGTGGCCGAGCAGGCGGTGCGCCATCGCCTGCAGCGCCATCGAGCGCAGGCCGTGCCCGCCGGGGATCGATGCGGGCGGCAGGTAGATGCGTCCGTTCTCCAGGTCGGTGATCGACCGGGTCGACTCCGGCAGGTCGTTCACATAGATGAGGCGGAAGCCGAGCTGCTCGGCCATGATGCTCACCGTGCGGTGCGTGAGCGCGCCCGTGGAGTGTCCCGCAGCGGCCAGCTGCTTCTCCGCGAGCTTCTCGATGTCTGGCAGGTAATTGTGCTTCGCCCGCATCCGCAGGCGCAGCTCGGTGTTGGCGCGCCTCGCCTCCTCGGGGGTGGCGATGGCCTCCGCCTCGCGACGCTGCAGCTCGCGATGCAGGCCGAGCACCGACTCGATCGTGTCATCCGACATCGACTTGGTGACCTTCACCGCCGGCACCCCCAGGCGACGGAACACGGTGCTGGACTGTGCGCGCTCCAGCTCGATCTCCAGCGCCGCGCGCCTGTTCGGCGGCTCGCCTGAGATCAGGTCGCTCACACTCGTCTCCGCCGCCTCGGCGATCGCCTGCAGCAGCGACAGCTTGGGTTCGCGCTTGCCGTTCTCGATCAGGCTGAGCTGACTGCCTGCGACGCCCACCTTGGCGCCGAGCTCGTCGAGTGTGAAGCCGGTGGCGAGGCGGTAGTGCCGGATGCGGTGACCGAGGGTCTTCAGCTCGAGCCCGGATCGCGTGTCCGTGAGGGGAGTCATTCCTTCACCTTATCTAAAGAACCGCCCTTCTTATCAAGTCGAATCGCCTGAAGAGTGGCCGGATGTCCTCCAGAGTGGGTGCAACCGCTCATTCATACGGAAGGGAGCATCATGACGATGACCCAGGCGCCGCCCGCTCCGACCACCAAGCCTGCGCCCGGCTATGCGGGTCCGGGAATGAGCGAGCTCCTCGCCTGGGTGAACGAGGTCGCCGAACTGACCCAGCCCGACCGCATCCACTGGGTGTCAGGCTCCCGAGACGAGCACGACGCGCTCATGGACGAGATGGTTCAGCAGGGCACGCTCATCCGGCTGGACGATGCCAAGCGCCCGAACTCGTTCCTCGCCCGCTCCGATGCCGGTGATGTCGCCCGCCTCGAGGGGCGCACCTTCATCTGCTCCGAGCGCCGTGACGACGCAGGACCGACCAACAACTGGGTCGCGCCCGACGAGATGCACGAGACGCTGCGGCCGAAGTTCGCCGGATCCATGCGCGGTCGCACGATGTACGTCGTGCCGTTCTCGATGGGCAAGGTCGGCGGTCCGATCTCGCAGATCGGCGTGCAGCTCACCGACAGCCCGTACGCGGTCGCGTCGATCGAACTGATGACCCGTGTCGGCGACGAGGTCACCGCACTGATCGCCGACGGGCAGGAGTGGGTGCGCACGGTGCACTCGGTCGGACGCCCGCTGCACCAGGATGAGCCGGATGTCGCGTGGCCGTCGAATGATGACAAGTACATCGCGCACTTCCCCGACACACTCGAGGTCTGGTCCTTCGGCTCCGGATACGGCGGCAATGCCATCCTCGCG
The DNA here is from genome assembly GCF_003335195.1 of Microbacterium sp. JB110. Classification (NCBI taxonomy): domain Bacteria; kingdom Bacillati; phylum Actinomycetota; class Actinomycetes; order Micrococcales; family Microbacteriaceae; genus Microbacterium; species Microbacterium sp. JB110. The sequence continues at coordinate 265,352 of NZ_QPGM01000003.1, forward strand.
AAGAAGTGCTTCGCGCTGCGGATCGCCTCGGTTCTCGGCCGTGATCAGGGCTGGCTCGCCGAGCACATGCTGCTCATCCGGGTGATCGACCCCGCTGGGCGCGCCTACCATGTGGCTGCGGCATTCCCCTCCGCGTGCGGCAAGACGAACCTCGCCATGATGCGTCCGACGCTGCCTGGCTGGCGCGTCGAGACGCTCGGCGATGACATCACCTGGATCCGCCCAGGCGACGACGGCCGCCTGTACGCGATCAATCCCGAGGCCGGCTTCTTCGGCGTGGCCCCCGGCACGGGCGAATCGACGAACGTCACGGCGGTCGAGACCCTGTGGGGCAATGTCATCTTCACGAACGTCGCGCTCACCGACGACGGGGACGTCTGGTGGGAGGGTCTGACCGACGACGTGCCTGAGCACCTCATCGACTGGCAGGGAAACGACTGGACTCCGGATTCCGGGCGCCCGGCAGCGCACCCGAACTCGCGTTTCACGGTCGCCGCGTCGCAGGCGCCGACGATCTCGCCGGATTGGGAGGAGGCCGTGCCGCTCGACGCCATCCTGTTCGGCGGGCGCCGCGCGACCAACGTCCCGCTCGTCGTCGAGGCCCGCGACTGGGAGCACGGCGTGTTCCTGGGAGCGACGATCTCGTCGGAGCGCACAGCCGCGGCCGAGGGCACTGTCGGTGAGCTGCGCCGCGACCCGTTCGCCATGATGCCGTTCTGCGGCTACAACATGGCCGACTACTTCGGGCACTGGGTCGACATGGCCTCGCGCGTCTCCCACCCGCCGACGATCTTCCAGGTGAACTGGTTCCGCAAGGGCGACGACGGCCGGTTCCTCTGGCCCGGGTTCGGCGAGAACTCCAGGGTCATCGCCTGGATCGCCGAGCGACTGCGCGGCGAAGCCGCTGCGGTCGAGTCGCCGATCGGGGGGCTGCCGGAGCCGGGCGCAATCGACCTGACGGGCATCGACGTTCCCGATGACGACCTTCGGGAGCTGTTCCGAGTCGACACCGACACCTGGTCGGCCGAGGCCGACCTCACCGAGGAGTTCTTCGATACCTTCGGCGATCGAGTTCCGGCAGCGCTGCGCGAGCAGCTGGCCGGTCTCAGGCGCCGTCTTGAAGCCGCGAGGACCTGACCGCACTCCGGTCCTCGCCCGCTCACCCGGACCGCACGCCGGGGTGAGTCACCAGCGGCCCGTTCCCCCTTCCGATCCGGGGAGCGGGCCGCTTCATGTCGTCGAGCGTGCTCTGTGCGTTCGAGTGCGTCACTGGTGTTCGCCTGCAATGGGCACACTCGGCACACAGGGACACGTTCGCGTGAGCAGGCGCATCATCCGGATCTGCGACAATAATGTGGGCAGATTTCGTAGACAATCCGGATGGGCGCGGTAGCGTCGAAGGGGGAAGTCGGCGCGACGAGGCACCGGCGCGACCCGCACGCAGGGGGAAAGGACGGCGCATGTCGACGGTCGAGACGAGCACGAGACCCGAGGGTGATGCGGGTGACCTCACGCAGGTCATCCGGAGCGCGATCCTCGACGGGAGCTTCGCCCCGAACCAGCGGCTGATCGAGGCGGACCTCAGCGAGAGCTTCGACGCATCGCGCGCGGCCGTGCGGTCGGCGCTGATGAACCTCTCGGCGGAGGGGATCGTCGAGCGACTGCCCAACCGAGGGGCGCGGGTGCGCGCGATCAGCGTGGGCGAGGCGATCGAGATCGTCGAGGCCAGGATCGGGCTCGAGACGCTCGTGGCGCGCAAGGCGGCAGCGAGGATCACCGACGAGCAGGCGGACGACCTGCGGGGGCTGAGTGAGGAGATCGCCGCTGCGGTAGGGGCGGGAGACCTCGTCGGGTACGCCAGGCTGAATCAGGACCTCGACCGCAGGGTGCGCGACATCGCGGGCCATGCCACCGCTGCGCACCTGCTCGAGCGGCTGAGCGCGCAGTCGGCCAGGCATCAGTTCCGGCTCGCATACGAGCCGGGGCGGGCCGCGAGGTCGGCGCCCGAGCACATCGCGATCATCGACGCCGTGGTGGCCGGCGACGCCGACGCCGCCGAGCAGGCGACGCGCGTGCACCTCGACGGCATCATCGAGATGCTGCGCCAGCGCTCCTAGACGACTCAGCGTCGATCACCTGCCGCGAGGAACGCGCCCCGCCGCGCGGGTGCGAGAAACTGCCGCTATCAGGGCCGTTCGGGGCCTTTCACGCACCTGAGCTGCATGGCCCGGGCTCAGCTTCGGCGGCTAAAATCTTGGGTATGCGTGCCGCCGGGTCCTCACCGCACAAGCGATCGACTCTCTCCATTGCGATCGTCGAGGACGACGACCGCGATCGCGAGCGGCTGCGGACGATGCTGCGCACCTACGAGACCGACAACGAACTGACCATCCGGCTGAGCGAGTTCGAGGACGGCGCCGCGATCATCGAGGGGTACCAGCCCCAGTACGACATCATCTTCCTCGACATCCAGATGGCCGGCATCGACGGCATGCGGGCGGCGGCCGAGATCCGCAAGGTCGACACGTCGGTCATTCTGATCTTCGTCACCAAAACGGCGCAGTACGCCGTGAACGGCTACGCAGTGCAGGCGCTGAGTTACCTGCTCAAGCCGGTGTCGATGTTCGCGGTCACCAGCGAGATGGACCGCAGCATCGCCCAGCTGGGCCGGGTCGAGCAGACCTCGATCCTCGTCGGGCCGCGCTCGGCGCCGCGCCGCGTCGACATCAGCGACATCGTCTACATCGAGAGCAGTCGTCACCAGATCTGGGTGCACACGGTGAACGGCCCGCAGACGTTCAGCGCGACGCTTCAGGAATTCGACGACCTGCTCTCGCCGCGCAGCTTCTACCGCTCGCACTCGAGCTACCTGGTCAACCTGAAGCACGTCGTGCAGGTCGACGGCGACGACTGCGTGATGTCGAACGGTGATTCCATCCGGATCAGCCGATCGCGCAAGAAGGGGCTGCTCGAGGGGCTGACGAACTACATCGGCGGCCAGCTCGTATGACCGACCTGCTGCCGGACATCCCCCGGTGGTACACGGGCCTCGCCGAGTGGGGAGCGGCGCTGTGCTACATCCTGATGATGCGGCGGCGCTTCCGCCTGTGGGCGTGGATCTCTCTGATCGTGGCAGCGCTGCCGGCGCTGATCGGCGTCCAGCTGCTCGCCGACAGGCTTCCGATCGGGCTGTGGACCCTCGGCATGGTCGCCTCGATGCTGGTGATGTACGGCTTCGTGCGGTTCGCCACAGATCTGCAGGGGCGGGATGCAGGCTACCTCACGGCCCGGGCGTTCGTGCTGGCCGAGCTCGTCGCATCGCTGGAGTGGCAGCTGTGGGTGCACTGGATGCCCGAGGTGCCGAGCCCCGAGCTCGGCACGGGTCCGTTCTTCGGATCCCTGGGGCTGCTGGTGGCCTGCTACGGCGCGTGCTTCGCTCTGGCGCACATCATCGAGCGACGCAACATCCAGCCGCGCGAGCGCCTGGGCGTCAGCTACAGGGCTCTGATCTCGTCGATCGCCATCACCGGTACGACCTTCCTGGTCAGCAACCTCAGCTTCGTGCTGACGACCACCCCGTTCAGCGGCAACAGCCCTACCGACATCTTCTACATCCGCACGCTCGTCGATCTTGCGGGCTTCGTGGCGCTGTACACCCAGCAGGGGCACCGCAACGAGACGCACAAGGCGATGGCGCTGGCGGAGACCGAGCTCGTGATGCAGCTGCAGCACGAGCAGTACCTGCAGTCGAAGCGCAACATCCAAGAGCTGAACCGGATGCACCACGACCTGCGCTACTACGTCGAAGCCATCCGCGCCGAGGAGTCACCGGAGCGACGCAGCGAATACCTCACCGACCTGGAATCGAGCATCACTGGCTACGAGACCGAGATCAAGACCGGCAACCGCGTGCTCGACGTCATCCTCAGTTCGAAGATGGAGAAGTGCCTGCAGGAGCGCATCTCGATGACGAACGTCGTCGACGGCAAGGCGGTCGACTTCGTCGAGCTGCCGAAGCTCAGCGCGCTGTTCGGCAATGCGATCGACAATGCGATCGAGGCGTGTCGGCAGATCGATGACATCGACAAGCGGCTGCTGAAGGTGTCCGTGTTCACCCAGGGCGGGCTCGTGATGATCCGGATCGAGAACTACTGGGATCACGAGGTGGAGTTCGTGAGAGGGCTGCCGCGCACCACCAAGCCCGACCGCTCCCGCCACGGCTTCGGCACGCAGAGCATGCGCCGCATCGTCGAAGACCTCGACGGCTCGATCTCGTTCCGGCACGAGAACGACTGGTTCACGGTGCGAATCCTGCTGCCGCGTCCCGCCTGAGACGAACAACGGCGGGTTCCAGGCGCCGAAGCGCCGAGAACCCGCCGTGAAGCGGAGGGGGAGAGTTACTCCGCCTCGGCCATGTCGCCGTTCTGGTCCATGTTCCACTCCGTGCCGGACTCGGCCGAGGTGGCTGTGATCTGGAAGTCGGTGCCGTTCTCGATCTGAACGGTGGAGATGTACTCCTCGACGGCATCCGACGGGTAGTAGGGCATGACCCACATGCCGTACTTCTGCGTCGGGTCCTCGACGTCGGAGGCGAGCATGATCTGCTCCATCGCCCCGTCGACGGCCTCGATCTGCCCGTTGACGATGTCGACGCCCTCCTGCAGGTCGGCGACGAACGCTTCGCTCTCTTCACCGGAGCCCGCGTCCGACGACCCGCCGTCCGCCGATTCGCCGCCTGAGCCGCAGCCGGCGAGACCGACGACGCCGACCGCCGCGAGGGAGATGACCAGGCCGAAGCGCGTGAGAGTGTCCTTCATGATTTCCTACCTTTTGTGATGACGCATGAAAGGGTGCCGCGCGACGAATCGGCGGCACCCCATCACACTGTGGGGTTATTCGATGGGCTGCCCGTCGGCGCCGAGGCCGAAGCCGAACTCGTACGAGTTGCCTTCAGAGTCGACGTACGGGGTGGTGTCTGCGACGTCCTCGAGGCTCGCCTCGACGGAGTCCATGTCCTTCGGCAGCGCGATCGGCAGGCGGCCTGTCGGCTCGTTCAGTCCGAGCGCGACGTCGAGGAACGCCGCGTCGCTGACGCCGGAGCCCCAGACGATGGCGTCGGAGTCCGCTTCGAACTCCGTGGGGATGACGGCGCCGTTGGAGATCGACAGCAGCGTGACGACGGGGATGTCCTCGCCGCTGGCCTCGACGGCGTCGACCGCGCGCTCGAAGGCGTCGAGATCGGCCTCGTTCGAGATGCGGGATGTGCTGCCGTAGTAGGAGCGGTTCTCCTTGCTGCCGTCTTCGAGGGTGTCGCCGCTGATCGAGGTCTTGCGCACGCTGTCGCCGTCCGCCGTGTACGGGCGGTACTGCAGGGACAGCGGGTAGAACTCGCCCGTCTCCTGGTCGAGGCCCGCACTGTCGAAGTTGGTGCCGTTGTTCGGGTTGCTCATCCCGACGAGCACGAGGTCGACGTCTGAGAGGTCAGGGGCCGTGTACGAGACGACCTCCTCGTCATCGTTCAGCTCCGCCTCGTCGGTGACGACCGTGCCGAAGTAGTGCTCAGCGGTCTCGAGGTCGATCGACTCGCCCTCGGTGTACGTCGCCGGCCCGAACAGTCCGTCGTGGCCGGTGTCGAACGAGCGCGGGATGTACACGGTGAGGTCCTCGAGGTCCTCGGCCGTGGTGCCATCGGCGATGGTCCCGTCGTTGTTCTTCAGAACGACGAGCGAGTCGTGCTGTGCGTCGAGGCCTGCCTGCTTGAAGTCGTCGTTGCCGACGACCTCCTCCGAGACGGCGAGGTCCTGGTAGGCGCTGTCGTACACACCGACCCGGAACAGGTTGGTCAGAATGCGACGGCCGCTGTCGGCCCAGCGGTCCTCGGCGCTCTGCCCGAGGTCGCCGGCCTCGTGTGCCGCCTCCCACATCGTGTACGCCTCCTGGATCGGGGCGATGTCGTTGTTGCCGCCGAACTGGTCGACGCCGGCCTTGAGCACCTCGAAGTGGCGCTCTTCGACGGTGAGGTCGTCCGCACCCCAGCTCGTGCCGATGAGAGCATCCGGATCGGTCTCGCCGCCGGCGGTCACGCCCCAGTCGGTGACGATCACGCCGTCGTAGCCGTTCTCTTCGCGCAGGATGTCGACGCGCTCGGAGTCGTAGGCGCTTCCCATGTCGTTGCCGTAGGCGGGGTCGCCCTCGCCGTCGAGCAGGATCGAGTACGACGTCATCACGCCGCCTGCATCGATTGCGGCGAGGAACGGTGCGACGTGCTCATCCAGATTGTCGCCGGGCAGGACGCCGTACTTGCCGGCGTTCGTGTGCGCCTCGCGTCCGCCCTCGCCGACGCCGTCGCCGGGGAAGTGCTTGATCACGGTCGACACGGAATCCGTGCCCCAGCCGAGGTTCTCTCCGTCTTCGTCGAACGTGCCCTGGAATCCGTCGACGTACGCCGAAGCCATCTCGCTGGCCAGGTCGACCTCTTCGCCGAAGGTGCCGTTGACGCGCAGCCAGCGCGGCTCCGTCGCGAGATCGATCTGCGGGCTGAGTGCGTTCGCCAGCCCCATCGCGCGGTACTCGGCCGAGGCGACGCTGCCGAACTGCTCGACGACATCCGGATCGAACGTCGCGGCCATGCCGAGCGACGACGGCCACTGCGACACGCCGCCCGACGCGCCAGCGTAGCTGTCGGCCGCGTCGTTGCGCGGGTCGGAGCTGAAGTTCACGGGGATGTACGGCTCGTCGTCGGAGACGAGGGTTTCGACGTACGCCTGCATCTCGTTCGTCCACTCGACGACCGGCTCGATGTCGTTGCCGCCCGCGTACAGCACGTTGCGCAGGTAGGAATCCGAGAGGTACTCCTGCTGGGCGTCGGTGAGCCCATCGCCCGGAGCGCGCTCGTGGCTCGAGAACAGCATCAGGCCGGAGACCTGATCAGCGCTGAGCTGGGGTGCGAGGGCGGCCGCGCGCTCTTCGGGGTCGAGGCGCCAGTCCTCCCAGGCGTCGAGCTCGCCGTTGCCGTTCATGTCCTTGAACGCCAGGGTGCTGCCGCCGTCGGTCTCTTCGATCAGCTCGAAGGAGTCCTTCGCCATGGTGAGGGTCTTTCCGTCACCGGGGTTCGTCACGACGACGATGTCGGTGGTTCCGTCTGTCACCTCCTCCGTCGAGTAGGAGCCCCCGTCGGTGCTCGCGCAGCTGGTGAGCACCACTGCGAGCCCGGTCGTGAGCACAAGCCCGGATGTGACTGCTGACTTCCTCATCAATATCCCCGTATCGTCTTTGGCGCGTCGCCGTCGTCGGCGACGCTAGGGAACCAAACGCGCTCCGCCGCCGTCGCTGCCGCCTCGTCGACGAGGCGGCCCGTGTCCGCATTGCTGTGTGAACCGGCGGGCGTTGCGCACCTTCGACGCTATGAGCCGGCTGGGCGTTCCGGTCCGCCCCGTGCACGATCGGCCGTTCTGCGCGCATGATCCGTACGCAGCGGATCAGGATGCGCCTCCCGCACACAGAATCGGCGCCAGGCGGCAGAAGAGCCACCGGGCGCCGATTCCGCATCAGCCGGTCATTCCGCGAGGCGCACCTCGTCGTCGCCCGCGCGGTGCCTGCGCACGCGGCGGATCACGAGGTACACGCCGAGCAGCACCAGAACGCCGACCAGGATGGTCGCTGCGAGCTGGATCCAGCGCCACATCGGCGGCTCGTAGCTGACCGTCGAGCCGGGTGCGAAGCCGTTCATCGCGTTCGAGTTCGCGACCGCGTACAGCACGTGGTGCGTCGCCTTCCGGATATCCTGCTGCGCCGTCGCCGAGCTCGTGTCGTCGAACGACTTCGACGGGGCGAATGTGAGGGTGAGGTCCGTTCCCGCCGCGATGCTCTGGTTCGGGTTCATGTAGCGGTACAGGTTGAAGTCGCTGATGGCGAAGCCGTCGAAGCCCCACTCGCCGCGCAGCACGTCCGTCATCAGCGCCTCGGAGCCGCCGGCCCACGTGGCGCCGATGCGGTTGAACGAGCTCATCACCGCGGTCGTCCCGACTGTCGTCTCCTCGACCGTGCCGTTCTCGTCCGCGATGTACTCCACGGGCATCTCGGCGTCCTTGACGATCATCTCGAACGGCTTCAGGTACACCTCGCGGATCGTCTGCTCATTGGCCCAGACCGCGATGCCGTTGTTCACGCGATTGGCCTCCATATCGTTCAGCGCGAAGTGCTTCAGAGCCGTGTACACGCCCTTCGAGGCGGCTCCTTCCGTGGACGCGAGCCCCATGGCGCCCGACAGGAACGGGTCCTCCGAGTAGTACTCGAAGTTGCGACCGGCGAACGGGGAGCGGTGCAGGTTCACGGCCGGCGCGTACCAGCCCGACACATCCTTGAACAGCGCCTCGTTGCCCACCATGGTGCCCATGGCCCTGCTCAGCTCGACGTTCCACGTCTGTGCGATGAGGAACTCGGTCGGGTACGCCGTGCCGTTCACCGACGCGTTGATGAACGACGAGAACCCGGCAGGGCCGTCGAGGTCGGTGGTGATCGGCTTTGCGATGCTGGGCAGGGCGCCCGTCTGATACGCGCCGTTGAGCAGCATCTCGGTCATCTCGTCGATCGTCAGCGAGTCGAGCAGCTCGTCCCACTGCGGGTCGTCGATCGGCAGGCCGCGCAGGTTCACCAGTGTCAGGTCGGTGTCCTGACCGGTGGTCGGTGCTTCGGCATCCGGGTCCTGGGCCGCCTCGGCGTCGTACGGTGCGAAGCCTTCCGCGATCTCGTCGGTCGCCTGCATCAGGTCATCGCTCGGCGCCGTCGGGAAGGTGCCGGCGAAGTCGGCGCGCGACATGTTCAGGATCCTGCCCTCTTCTGGCTCATCCGTGAACATCTCCGACACGTCGTCGAACTGGTTGGTCACGCCAGCCTCGTCGGACGAGCGCTGGTTGTCCTCGCCGTAGACGACCGTCTCGTCGACCGCGTAGGGGATGGCGTCGACGCCGTCGGCCGGCGTGTGCGAATCGGTGCGCAGCGAGAGGTCGTAGTCGCCGGCCTCCAGCACGTACGCCGCCGCGTCCTCGTAGTCGTACGAAGCCATGTCCTCGACGTTCAGTGAGACGGTGACGGTCTCGCTCTCGCCTGGTGCGATCTCACCGGTCTTGGCGAACGCGCCCAGCACGACCTCGGGCTTCTCGATGCCGCCAGGGGTGTACGGCGCCGAGTAGTAGAGCTCGACGACGTCCTTGCCGGCGGTCGTGCCGTCGTTGGTCACCTCGACGTCGAGCGAGATCTCGCCGTCGACGTCGCCGAGGGATCGGTCGGTGACCTGCCAGGAGAAGTCGGTGTAGCTCAGGCCGTAGCCGAACGGGTACACGACGGCGTCGTCGTAGTCGATGAAGCCCTCGGCAGCGGCCGTCTCGTAGTAGCGGTAGCCGACGTAGATGCCCTCCTGGTAGTTGATGAACGGGGCATCGGAGGTGACGTCGGCGTTGGAGGCAGCGGCCTCCAGCACCGATGCCGGGTACTCGACGTCGAGGTTCTCGTAGACGAATTCGCCGAAGTTCGCGAAGCTCGGATCCTTGGTGAAGTCGGATGCCCAGGTGTCGACCGTGTGGCCCGACGGGTTGACGGCGCCGGAGAGCACCTCGCCGACCGCGTTGAACCCGGTGGCTCCCGGGGAGCCGATCAGCAGCACACCGTCGACATCTGCATTGTTCTGGACCGGGCCCATCTCCATCGTCGTCGAAGCGTTCACAGCCACGATCACGGTGTCGAAGCTGGCGGTGGCGAGATCGATCAGGTCCAGTTCGTCCTTGTTCAGCTCGAGCTGGTGCTGGCCGTCCTCATAGTTCTCGTCCCAACCGGACATGTCGGTGGTGAGGTCGCCGCCCTCGCCGCCGGGGCGACCGACGAAGATCACGGCGGCATCGCCGTACTCGCCGAAGGAATCGGCGACGGCGTCGTAGCCGGAGACGGGCATCTCGCCGATCGTGTAGGTCGACACATCCGGCTTGTCCATCTCGATGAAGCCGCGAGGGTTCTCCTCGGTGAAGGCCGTCAGCTCGTCGATCACGGGCTGGTTCACCGTGAAGCCGGCGTTCTCGAGGCCCTGCTGGGGCGTGACGGCGGTCGATGTGTCGACGGAGCCGGAGCCGGCGCCGCCGTAGACCGGGTTGACGGCCGCGGCGCCGAGCATCGTGACGGCGGCGCCCTCATCGATCGGCAATGCCTGCGACGAGTTCTTCGCCAGCACGATGCCCTCGCCGGCGATGTCCTGCACCACCTCGCGCGAGGCGGCGTCGACGTCCTCGATCGTGTCGAAGTCAGCCTGGTAGTAGTCGGTGTCCCAATCGGCGGCTTCCTCCGACTGGTTGACGGTGTAGGTGCCGCCTCCGAGCTGTGAGGCGACCCAGTTGAAGCCCACGTTCAGCGCGACATTGAGGACGACGGTGATCAGCGCCACGAAGGCGAGCACCGGTATCCAGATGGACAGGAACTTCTTGTTCGACATGGGGCGTCGTTTCGACTTCGCCGTCGCGTCACTCACTCTGGGACTCCTCCTGGTCATAGGCGGCTGCTTCGTCTCGCCCTTGTGTCGAACGCAGGGCATCTCTGCTGCTGCTGTGCGCTTTTCGGCGCGCCCGTGCGTCCAACGTCAACACGCTAGGCGGCGCCGACCGGACGAACGGTGACAGCGGCACGATCGGTCAAAACTCGCGCACCGCTGGTCGTCTGCTCAGCGGGAACTCAGTCGGGTGCGTGAAACTATACCGACCGGACGGTACAGCGAAACGAGGAATCATGACATCCGCACGGCGCTACCTCAGCCTCGGTGTTCTCACGGGGGCGGTGCTGCTGCTCGCGATCGACGCAACGGTGCTGCACCTCGCCGTGCCGTCGCTCGCGAGAGATCTCGACGCGAGCGCGACTGCCGTGCTGTGGATCGGCGATGTGTACTCGCTGGCGATCGCCGGCCTGCTGATCACCATGGGCAACATCGCCGATCGCGTCGGGCGCAAGCGGCTGCTGCTGATCGGCGCCACCGCGTTCGGCATCGCCTCCGTGGCGGCGGCGTTCGCGCCGAGCCCCGAGATGCTCATCGTCGCGCGAGTGCTGCTGGGGGTGGCGGGCTCGACGCTGATGCCGTCGACGCTCTCGCTCATCCGGAACATCTTCACCGATCCGGCCGAGCGCACGCGCGCGATCGCGATCTGGTCGGCGGCCGCCGCGAGCGGCATCGCACTCGGTCCCGTCGTCGGCGGCGCGCTGCTCGAGCACTTCTGGTGGGGGAGCGTGTTCCTGATCAACGTGCCGGTGATGCTCGTCATCGTCGGCCTGGGCGCGTGGGTGCTGCCGGAGTCGAAGAACCCGCACCCCGGCAGGCTCGATCTCCTCTCGAGCGCGTGGTCGATGCTGGCGATCGTGCCCTTCGTGTACGCGATCAAGCACCTCACCACGGGCGCGGTCGATGTCGCACTGGCCGTCTCGCTCGTCGCATCCGCGGCGGGGTCCATCCTGTTCGTGCGGCGCCAGCGCCGCTCGGCCGCACCGATGATCGACGTCGACCTGTTCCGCAACGGCTCGTTCTCCGGTGCCGTCGCCGTGAACTTCATCTCGGTCTTCGCGATGAGCGGTGTGCTGTTCTTCTTCTCGCAGTACCTGCAGCTCGCCCGAGGGCTGGAGCCGCTCAGCGCCGGTCTGGCGCAGCTGCCCGTCGCCGTGGCGTCGATCTTCGCCGTCGCGTGCGTCGGTTTCCTCGTCGCTCGTCTCGGTCGGGGCAGGGCGATCGCGTTCGCCCTGGCGCTCGGAGCCGCCGGCTTGGTGGCCGTTGCGGTCATGGAGGGCAGCACGCACCTGTCATGGCTGCTCGTCGCTCTGGTGCCGCTCGGGCTCGGCATCGGCATCTCCGAGACCCTCAGCGTCGACGCGGTCGTCTCGTCAGTGCCGCAGGAGAAGTCGGGGGCGGCCTCGTCGATCTCCGAGACCGCGTACGAGCTGGGCACGGCGATGGGCATCGCCGTGCTGGGCTCCGTGCTCACCGTGATGTACCGGTTCGCGCTCCCGGCCGACGTTCCGGATGCCGCGCAGGACTCGCTCGCGAGCGCCGCGGCCGAGCTGCGCGAAGGGGCTGCGCTCGATGCCGCACGGGAAGCCTTCGTGCACTCGATGCAGGTGACGACGCTCATCGCCGCCGGCGTGATGGTCGCAGGGGCCGTTGTGGCACTCCGCCTGATTCCGAACGCGCGGCCGGCAGTCGCCGTTAACGTGGGCTGACATGGGACGCACAGCGGGGCGCGATGCCGACGGAACGCGAAGGATCATCCTCGACGCGGCGACCCCCATGGTGGCCCGCCATGGGCAGGAGGTGTCGCTGGCCAGGATCGCCGCTGCCGCCGGGGTGTCGAAGGGCGGTCTGCTGTACCACTTCCCGACCAAAGAGCACCTGCTGCGCGCGAGCGCGGCCGACCTGTTCGCGCGCTTCCGCGAGGCCGTGTACGCCGAGACCGAGAGAGAGCGCGGCGACGCGCACGGACGTCTGGCCAGAGGCTATATCCGTGCGACCTTCGCCGAAGTGTCGAACGACTCCGCACGCGATCAGATCGCCGTGGCCGCCCACCTGATGGGCGAGCCGGGCATCCAGGAGATCGCGTCGGCCGACGGGCGGCGCTGGCGGGAGGAGCTGATGGCGGACGGGCTGGGGGAGCAGGCCGTCCGGATCATCGTGGCCGCGTCCGACGGCGTCGGCAGCGCCCCGCTGTGGGGCGCGATCCTGGACCCCGACGACTGCGCCGCGCTGGAGGAACAGCTGCTCGACATGACGCGGGTCGGGAAGCCGGGGGAGAGCTGATGAGGCGCCCGCCCCGAAGGACGGACGCCTCGTCACCCGACGGGTCGGATCATCCGAGCGAATCGACTGTCTCGTAGCCGTTGCCGTTGTACTCCTGCACGACCAGGCTCGACACGGCCGGCTGGCCGTCCTCCGTGGTGTCCACCGCTGTGCCGTCCAGCATCAGTGGTGCCTGCAGGTCGGAGACGCTGCGCAGCGCCTCCATGAACGACTCGCGCGTGGGCTCCTCCATGTTCTGGAACGCCTGGTCGAGGGTGGCGCCGACCATGTAGCTCCACATGCAGTGCGGGAAGTCGGGCGTCGTGGTGTAGTCGCCCGAGTAGGTCTCGAGGGATTCGAGGAAGGTGGTCACGTCCTCATCGTCCGCGTACGCGGGGGACTGCGGCGCCTTGGCGAACGACACCGAGTAGAAGCCGTCCTCGGGGTCGGCGTTCGCCGGGCCGAGGATGGCCACGGGGCTCGATGTGTTCGAGGGCAGGAACCAGCTGGGCGACCAGCCGAGCTCGCGCGTCTTCTCGATCGACGAGATCACCAGCGGCGTGATCGACATGGCGTTGAAGAACACGTCGGCTTCGGTGTCCGCCAGTTGTGTCAGCTGGGGGTCGACGGAGGGGTCGGTTGCCTCGTAGGTGAGCTCTTTCACGACCTCGACGCCCGTTCCCTCGATGGCCTCCTTGAAGCCCTCGACGTAGCCCTCGCCGTAGTCGTCGTTCTGCGACAGGATCGCCACAGTGAGATCGTCACCCGACTCCGCGAGCAGCTCGCCGAACGCCGCGCCCTCGTTCATGTACGTGGGCACGAATCCGAGCTGCCACGGGCTCTCGGCCTGGTCGGAGAAGATCGGGTCGCCGGTCTGGACCAGCACCTGCGGCACCTCCTCGTCGATCGCCGCGTCGCGGTAGGCGCGGTTGGTCGGTGTGCCGAGCCCCGAGGTGAAGGCGAATACGTCGCCCGAGTTCTGCTGGAAGTTCTGCAGCGCCTTCTGCGGGTCGTAGGCGTCGTCCCACGCCTGCACGTCGACCGTGCGGGTCTTGCCGTCGCCGAACTCGATGCCTCCCTCGTCATTGCGCTCGCCCATGTAGGCGACGAGGCCCGCAACCGTGCAGTTGCCCGGGCCAGCCGTAGCGCCGGAGAGCGGCGTCGTGACGCCGAGCGTGATCTCCTCGTCTGTGATGCCGGGGCTCGATCCGCCGTCATCGCCGCCGCCGGAGCCGCCGTCGTCGCGGCCGCAGCCGGCCAGTGCGATGGCGAGTGCGGAGCCGACGGCGACGGTGCCGAGCCACTTCGCTTTCCTGCTGTTCAGGATCATGACGGAACCTCTTTCGTTGGTGGTGTCTGAAGGGACGTTACGAACTCGGTCGATCATCCGCGCGATCATTCGGCCGATCAGCCGAGCGGCGCCCGCGGAACAGGCGTCTGATGCGGTGCGGCACGCTTGCGAGCCCGCCGGGCAGGACGATCAGGACCGCGAGCAGGATGACGCCCTGGATGAGCGCGGTCAGCGTCGGTGCGATCTCGTTGGTGATGCTCGGCACGAACACGTAGTAGATGCCGCCGAGCAGCGAGCCGAAGATGCTCGCGGCGCCGCCGACGACCATCGAGGCGAGCAGGTTGATCGAGTGGTGGAACGCGAGCGTCTCCGGGCTCGTGTACTGGATGACGACCATGTAGAGGAAGCCGGCCACACCTCCGATCATGGCGGCGATCGTGAAGGACATCACCTTGTAGCGGTAGGGCGAGATGCCCATCGACTTGGCGACGTTCTCGTTCTCCTTCACGATGGCCAGCGCGCGGCCGAACTTCCCGCGCGTGAGATTCGCCACCAGGATGAAGCAGATGCCGGCGATGAGCAGCACGGTGTAGTACTGCCACTGGTCGTCGGCGAGGCCGGTCCACTCCGGTGCATCGGAGAAGCGCGCCGAGGTGCCCTGCGACCCCCCGGTGAGGTCGGAGAGTCGCTTCGCGAGCGGCACCCCGATGACGGGCAGTGCGATCGTGACCATCGCGATGGCGAGCCCGCCGAGGCGCGCCGCGGCGAAGGCCACGAAGAGCCCGGCGATGCCCGGCAGCACGATCGCGGCGATGAAGGTGACGACGATCGGCCAGTCGTTGTTCACGCCGTACGCCGTCGCGTACGCGCCGAAGCCGACGAAGAAGATCTGACCGAGCGAGACCTGGCCGGTGTACCCCATGATCACGTTCAGGCCGAGCACGGCGACGGCGAAGACGCCGACGCGGGCCAGCTGCTGGTTCGCCTCCACCTGCAGCACGAGCGGAGCGACCAGCAGCGCGATGACGATGACCGCGGCGACGGCGTACTTCCACCATGCGCGTCGGCCGGGCGCCGGCGTGGTCAGGGGGGCGGTGAGGTCGGGGACAGAAGGTGAAGCGGACATCTCGTTCCTCACACTCGCACGACGGTCTTGCGGCCGAACAGGCCCTGCGGCCTGATCAGCAGCACGATGAACAGGAGCACGAACGGCACGGCGATCTTGAGGTCGTGCCCGATCAGCGGCACGTAGACCGCGGCGAGGTTCTCGAGCACGCCGATGATCCAGGCGGCCACGACGACGCCGATCGGGCTGGACAGCCCGCCGAGGATGACGGCGGCCAGTGCATAGACGAGCACCGTGTCGAACATGCCGGGCGTCAGCGACAGACGCGGCGCGATGAGCGCGCCCGCGATGGCGCCGAGGGCGGCAGCGAGGCCCCAGCCGATCATGAGATGGCGTCCGACGGGAATGCCGGCGAGTGCGGCGGACGACGGATTGTCGGCCACGGCGCGCAGTGCGAGGCCGAGCTTCGTGCCGCGGAAGAGGAGCTGGATCAGTCCCATCACCGCGAGAATCACCAGGAAGGTGCCGAGCGACTTCCAGCTGATCGTCGCGCCGAGGAACGAGAGCGTCGCTTCGGGGAACAGCCATGGCAGCCGCAGGTTGTTGTACGACCAGATCCAGCCCGCCAGGCCGGTGAGCAGGGTGAGCAGGCCGACTGTGACGACGATCGCCGTATCGGGGTCGCCCTTCTCGAACCTCCGGATGAGCAGACGCTCGATGAGCGCGCCCATGATGAACGCCGCGATCACCGCGAGCAGGATGCCGACGATGAGCGGCATTCCCCAGCCGACGAAGGCGTAGACGAAGTACGCGCTCAGCACGGCCATGCCGCCCTGAGCGAAGTTGATCATTCCCGTCGACTGGTTCACGAGCACGATGGCCAGGCCGAGTGCGGCGTAGATCGAGCCGGTGCCGAGTCCGTCGACGACGAGTTGGATGAAGGTTCCCATGTCAGCCCCCGAGGTACGCCTTTCTGATCTCGTCGCGGCCCTTCAGCTCCGCGGCCGTGCCGCTGAGCACGCTGCGGCCGGTCTCGAGCACGGTTGCCGCCTCGACGATGCGGAAGGCGAGGGGCGCGTTCTGCTCCACGACGAGCATCGCGATGCCCGATTCCTCGCGCAGCCGCTGGAGCGAGTCGTAGACGTCCTTCGAGGTCGAAGGTGCCAGGCCCAATGACGGCTCGTCCAGGACGAGCAAGCGGGGCTTCGCCATGAACGCGCGGGCGATGGCGAGCATCTGCTGTTCGCCGCCAGACAGCGTCGAAGCGTTCTGGCCGATGCGGCGGCCCAGGTTGGGGAACAGCTCGAGCAGGAAGTCGATGTCTCCGGAGACGCCGCCTCGGTCCTTGCGCAGGTAGGCGCCGACCAGCAGGTTCTCGCGCACGGAGAGGTTGGGCAGGGTGCCCCGCCCTTCGGGAACATGCGCGATGCCGAGCGATGCCACCTTCTCAGGGCCCGAGTGCGTGATGTCGGTGCGGTCGAAGGTGATCCGGCCTGCGACGTTCACGGTGCCGGAGATAGCACGCAGCGTCGTCGTCTTCCCCGCGCCGTTCGCGCCGAGGATGCCGACGGCGCCGCCATCCGGCACTTGGAGCGAGACGCCCTCGAGCACCTGCACCTTGCCGTACGACGCCGTGACGTCGGTGAGCTCAAGCAACGTCATCTGCGGCCTCCGTTCCGATGTACGCCTCGATCACACGAGGGTCGGCCTGTGCTTCGGCCGCTGTGCCCTGCATGAGTTTGCTGCCGTAGTTGAGAATGACGACGCTGTCCGTGAGCGCGGAGATGAGGCCCATGTTGTGCTCGACGATGACGACCGTCAGCTCGCCGTTCCGCGTCAGGTGGCGCACGGTGGCCATCAGCTGCTCCACCTCGCCGTGGGACAGGCCTGCTGCCGGCTCGTCGAGCAGCAGCAGCGACGGGTGCGACATCCGCGCACGGCAGAGCTCGATCGCCTTGTGCAGCCCGTGGGACAGCTCGTCCGCACGGGAGTGCGCTGCCCATCCGAGCCCTTGATCCTCGAGCATGGTCATCGCCTCGTCGCGCACTTCCCGCTCCCTGCGACCAGTGGGCGGAAGGCGCAGCGACCACGTCAGCGGGCCGCCGGGCAGGCGCGTGTGGCTGCCGAGCATCACGTTCTCGAGCACGGTGTGGTTCAGCTGCAGCGCCGGGTGCTGGAACGTGCGAGCGAGCCCGCGCTTGTTCAGCGTCGAAGGCGCGGATCCGGCGACCTCCTCGCCGTCGATCCGGATGGATCCGGATGTCGGCTTGTAGTGCCCGCTGATGCAGTTGAACAGCGACGTCTTGCCCGCCCCGTTCGGGCCGACGAGCCCGAACACCTGGCCGGGCTCGACCTCGAAGCCGACGTCGGTGAGCACCGTCACTCCTCCGAATCGGAGGTTGACGTCTGCAAGGGTCAATCGAGCGGCCATCGCTGAACTCTCTCTGTCGCGGCGGTGCGATCTGTGGGCTGGCTGGTGCGGACGTCGGGTCGTTCGCGCCGTCTATCGTTGCACGTTACTACGCTTCTGTGCCAAAAGTGTTTACAATCTTGGTTCAGATTTCGTTACGCTTTTGGCAGCGATCTGCTTATTCGCCCTCACGTCATTGTGCGGCATCCGGGGCCTTCATATGATGCGCTTCGTGCGTCTGTGGCCGGTTGGTTATCCCATTGATGTGAAACGCGGCGTAGGATCGGCAGCACGGGAGGTGCGATGGCGCACAGATCAGCCGGGCGTTCGGCGCTCGCCAGGCATCTGGCGGTGCTCGACGCGTTCGACCCCCTGCATCCGTTCCTGACGCTGACCGAGATCGCCAGCGCTTCGCAGCTCGCCCCGTCGACCGCGCATCGCCTCGTCGGAGAGCTCACTCGAGAGGGCCTGCTCGAGCGGCAGGCGGATCGCTCGTACCGCCTCGGAGTGCGGCTGTGGGAGTACGCCTCGCGCACGCCGGGTGCCGTCGGCCTGCGCGAGATCGCGCGGCCATGGTGCGAGGCTGTGCACCGCAGGGTCAGGCAGCACACGCAGCTCGGCATCCTGCAGGGCACGGAGGCGCTGTACATCGAACGGCTGTCGATGCCGGATGCCGTGATCAACGCGACGCTCGTCGGAGGCAGGATCCCGGCACACGCCTCGTCGGCCGGGCTCGTGCTGCTCGCGCATGCGGGCGTCGGGGCCGTCGAAGCCGTGTGCCGTGCGCCGATGCGCAGGTACACCAGCGAGACGATCAGCAGCCCCGAGCAGTTGAGGCGCGTGATCACCAGGGTCCGCGGCGACGGGTTCGTCGTCACCAACGGGCACATCCATCTCGAGGCGCGGGCGATCGGAGTGCCGGTGCGCGGGGCGGGCGGCCGCGTCATCGCCGCGCTGACAGTCGTCGTGCCGAACGATGACGCACCGGCGCAGCCGATCGCCGACCTGCTCACGGCGGCGGCTGCCGGGGCTTCGCGCGACCTGGTCCGCGCATCCGGCGAGACGGGGGAGATCGCGCCGGAGACGATCGGACTGTCGAAGCGGTCGGTCGAGTTCATCGCCGAGCTCGAGGCCGATGGCGCGTCGGCGACGCGGTGACGGCATGGCCTCGTCGTCGATGGATCTGAACCTGGTGCGCGTGTTCGTCGCCGTGCACGAGGCGCGCAGCCTCACCGTCGCCGCGTCGCGTCTGTACGTCACGCAGTCGGCTGTGAGCCAGTCGCTGGCGAGGCTGAGGGGCGAACTCGACGACCGACTGTTCGAGCGCCGCGGCCGCACGATGGAGCCGACGGCGCTGGCGCAATCGCTCTATCCCGGCTTCCGCGAGGCGCTCGCCGCCGTCGAGCGCACGGTCGAGCAGGTGCACGGCTTCGACCCGAGCACGAGCGATCGCACCTTCCGGATCGCGCTGAGCGAGCTGGGGGAGATCGGTTGGGCGTCGGCGCTGCTGAGCGCCGTGACGGCGCAGGCGCCGCACATGCCGATCGAGATCGTGCCGATCGAACCGGATGCGCTGCCGGACTGGCTTGCGAGGGGCACGGTCGACCTGGCCGTGACACCGCGCCACATCACGGGTGAGTTCCCCAGCACCGTGCTGAAGACGCAGAGCTACGGCCTCGCGATGGGCGAATCCCATCCGCTCGCCGAAGGTCGCCTCAGTCTCGACGACTACCTCGAGGCCACGCACATCTCCGTGGCGGAGGACTCGGGCGGCGGCGAGGTCGCCGCAGCGCTGCAGCGCGCGGGTGGGCAGGTGCGGCCGTTCATCCGGCTGAACCACTACGCGTCCCTTCCCCCGCTTCTGGCGCGCAGCGACCGATTCGTGGCGACGGTTCCCGACACGATCGCGCTGGGGTGGGCGAGGCACTGGTCGCTGACGGTGAGGCCGCTGCCGTTCGAGATGGCGCCGCTCGAGCTGCGGCTGTACCGCCGCGTGACGACCCAGCACGCTGCGGCGCTCGACTGGCTCTACGACACCGTCGCCCGCGCCATCCGGGGCTCGAAGGGGCAGTTCTCCGTCATCCACGGCGATGCCGTGCCGGGCGAGCGAGCTGCCGGCTGACGGGCGCGGCCGTCGGTCGCGATTCTTCATGCAGAGTCACGAAACGTCATCGGGCTCGTAACTCTGCGTCACGAGCGGTCACGGTCCGTCACGCCGGCGCATCGCACGCCGGCAGCGGCCTACGTTTGTTCCCGCGCGGCATGCCGGCCGCGGAAGAGAAGGGTGCGAAACATGAGCAGTGATGTCCTGACCAGTCGGCTCGACGCCGGCCCCGTCGTGTGTGCGGAGGGGTTCCTGTTCGAGCTCGAGCGGCGCGGGTATCTGACCGCGGGCGAGTTCGTTCCGGAGGTGGCGCTCGAGGAGCCGGATGCCCTGCGCAGCCTGCACATCGATTTCCAGCGTGCAGGCAGTGACATCGTTGAGGCGTTCACCTACAACGGGCACCGCGAGAAGATGCGGGTGATCGGCAAGGAGGATCTGCTCGAGCCGCTGAACCGTCAGGCGCTGCGGATCGCGCGCGAGGTCGCCGACCGCGTGCCTGGCAACCTCGTTGCGGGCAACATCTCGAACACGAACATCTGGGACCCGAACGACAGCCGCGCCCAGCGCGACGTGCGCGGCATGTTCGAGGAGATGGTGGGCTGGGCCGTCGAGGAGGGGGCAGACATCATCATCGCCGAGACCTTCTACTACGCGGGTGAGGCGGAGCTCGCGCTCGAGGTGGCGAAGGCGAGCGGTCTGCCCGTGGTGTCGATGCTCGCGCCGATGGCGGCGAACGAGCTGATGGACGGTGTCGGGATCGTCGAGGCCGCTCAGCGGCTCGAGCAGGGCGGAGCCGACGTGGTCGGACTGAACTGCTTCCGAGGGCCGGAGACGCTGCTGCCGTGGATCCGTCGCATCCGTGAGGCCGTCTCGGTTCACGTCGGCGCACTGCCGGTGCCGTACCGCACGACCGAGGCTGAGCCGACGTTCTTCAACCTCTCGGACGTCGCGGCGTCTGTGCCGTCACCGCACGGCCGCACCTTCCCCACGGCGCTCGACCCGCTGTACACGAACCGCTACGAGATCCGCGACTTCGCCGAGAAGGCGCTGGCCGACGACATCCGGTTCATCGGCGTGTGCTGCGGCGCATCGCCGGTGCACATCCGCGAGGTCGCTGAGGCCGCCGGCCGCACCCCCGCAGCGAGTCGGTACAGCGAGAACATGAGCAACCACTTCATGTACGGCAGCAACGAGCGTCTGCCCGAGCACATCAAGGGCCTCGGCGCGAGCGCCTGAGCCGCGCGCCTCAGCGGCGGTAGTTCTCGCGGGCGAAACGGGAGTAGGGAGCGGGCTCGACGGTGGCGCGGATCTGCACCTGGCGGTGCGGCTCGACGGCTGGCTTGGCCGAGACGGGGTCCTCGCCCCAGACGACGGTCACCTCGGTGCCCGGTGCGGCGTGCGCCGTCTCGATGCTCGCGAGGGAGACGAAGGCCTGCTCGTTGGTGATGTAGCCGGCATCGTGCGAGATGCCGACCTCGGCGCCGTCGCGCAGCACGCGATCGACCTGGTACAGGCCGTAGCGGGCCTTGGGGAAGTCGATGTACTTGGCCGGCGTTCCCTCTTCGAGCATCGACCGCTGGGCGGCGACCACGTCATCCGCGTTCCACACCAGCGTCACCTTGTGGCGGGCCGGGTTCTCGGCGATCTTCTCGAGTGCTTCGCGGCCGATGAAGTCGTGGTCGAATGCGACGCTGCGGCCGTAGTCGAGGTCGTACGGAGTGACGTAGTAGTCCTCGATGTTCTCCGACGACTGGCTGCCCGCGAGCGATCCGGCCGATCGTGCCGGCAGCCACGCACGGTACTCGTCCGTCTGCTCACCGGTGAAGATCGCGGGCAGGGGAGAGGGCACCCACGCCGACTCGAGGTTCGCCGACGAGTAGGCCTTCGAGCCGACAAGGACGAGGCCGAACTCCTCGCCCGCGGCGATGATCGCGTCGCGCACGGTGTCGCCCTCCTCCCACGGCCCGAACAGTTCGAAGCCGAGCTGCCCCGCCATCCCGTGGCGCAGCGAGCGCACTCGGTGGCCGGCGATGCTGAAATCGGCCATGTGGAAGAACCGCGTCTCGGGAACGGGCGCGCCGGTGACCTTCTCCATCAGCGCGAGGGCATTCGGTCCCTGCAGCTCGTAGCGGTACAGCTTCGGGTCGCCGGAGCGAACGATGGAGTTGCCGTCGCGTTCGAAGGAGACGTCGTATCCGCCCGTCTCGCCGTGGAACTGCACCCAGTCGATCACCATCGGGTGCCCGACCAGGTCGAACTCGCCATCATCGAGGTGGAACAGGATGGCGTCGCCGATGAGGAAGCCTTCGTGGTTGACCGCGATGAACTGCTTGGCACGGCCTGCGGAGAACTTCGCGAAGCTGTTCACGCCGACGCGGGTGAGCAGGCGCAGCGCATCGGGGCCCGAGATGAACAGATCCGTCATGTGGTGCGACTGATCGAGCAGCGCGACGGACTCGCGCCACGCGCGCTGCTCCGAACGCCAGTTGCTGAACTCCGAGCGGACGGGGAACACGGTGGGCGCGGCCTGGGCATTGCGCAGCAGCGTGACGGGGCCGCCTGCGGCGGTGATGGCGTCTGCGAGCGACTCGGTCATGGGAACTCCTTCGTTCTGCGGATGAGTTCCACGCTAGCCAGCAACGGACATCCGGTGGGGCGATCCGGATCAGCAATGCTAATGCCAGTGCGCGGATTCCTGATCCGGGTTCGGGCTCCTGATCGGGTCGCTGCGCGGCTGCGGACGGGGACGTCCGGCCGACATTCCCTCGCGCGCTTCGCGCGCTCACGACGGACCCGATGCCAGCGTCCGGACGTCCCCGTCCTCCGCCTCCTGTAGGGGCGCTGGGCCGCGGCGCACGCTCAGCCGGCGACGTAGGTGAGGGCGTTCTTGTAGTCGCTGACGGGGATGACCCCTGGCTGCTGAGGCTCGATGCTCACCCGCACGCGCAGCTGCTGGCGCACCTGCTCGGCCGCTTCGTCGAGCGCGCGCTGGGCCGCGTCGCGCGCTGTGCCGGAGCGCAGCTCCACCTCCAGCGGGATCGGGTCGTCGAAGCGCACCTGGTCCGCGGTGTCCTTGCGGATGCGCATGGTGCCGGTCAGGTGGGCGCTGGCGGCGGCGAGCACCACCTCGCGGATCGCGGAGGGGTACACGTTCATCGCTTTGAAGATCAGCATGTCGTCGGTGCGGCCGACGCAGCGCACGGTCGGCGAGGTGCGTCCGCACGCGCAGTCGACGGTCTGCACCTGCATCTGATCGCGTGAGCGGAACCGCAGAACGGGGCTGGCCTCGCGCGTCAGCGTCGTGTAGACGGCCTCGCCGGTCGCGCCGGGCTCCCACGGCACGTGCGCACCGGTGGCCGGGTCGATCAGCTCAACGAGCACGTCAGGGGACGCGGTGAAATGCATGCCGTCGCCCTGCTCGCACTCCGCCCACATCGCGGGCAGCACGTCGCCGAGGCCCATGAACTCGCTCACGCGGGTCGCGCCCCACGCGTCGAGGATCCCCTGTCGGATGTGCGGCACGCCGACGCCGGGTTCGCCTCCTGCGATGACGGTGTGCACCCCGAGCGCAGTCGCCGGCATGTTCAGCTCCTCCTCGCAGCGCTTCGCGAAGTGCGCGGAGAACGACGCCGTGGCCACCAGCACATCGGCGTGGGTGCGCTGCATCCCGACCGCCATGCGCGGCACGGTCTGGCCGCCGATCCACGCCAGCGCGCCGCCGGCTTCCCTGATGCCGTCGGCGTACGGCAGCCCGCCGGCGACGATCGCCATGCCCGTCGTGTGCGCCACCCGCGTGCCGGGGTGCACACCTGCCGTGCGGTAGGCGTTGCCGATCAGCCGGCGCCAGCGTTCGAGATCGTATTCGGTGAGGCCGAAGAACACGGGCGTTCCCGTCGTGCCGGAAGAGCTCGTGATCTGGCGCAGGTCGACCGTGTCGGCGACCTGCAGCGTGCCAAGGGGCTGCTCCGCGGTGGTCTCCGCCTGTGCGCCGCGCAGGTCGGCCTTCGTGGTGAACGGAATCTCGAGCAGGTCGTCCTCGTGCGTCGCACCCGCCGGAGCCCCGGCGAGCTTCTCGCGCCACGCGTCCGCTCCGCGCAGTCTGGCCAGCAGGGGCGCGACGTCGGCGAGCTGCTGCTCGCGGAGCCGACCCCACGGACGAGTGTCGACGTCGGGGTGGAACAGCGCGGTTGTCATCTCTTCTCGCTTCTCTTCAACACGGTGTGTGCGTTCACTATCGCCGTGACGGCAGCCGCCGTTCACATCCGATTCCGTGTGACAGAAGGAACGCCGCCGGTGCGACGCGGCACCGGCGGCGTTCGGGAGCGCTCATCCCTCGGTCAGCTCCGCCTTCATCCGGCGCATGTCGACCTTGCCGCTCGGGCTGCGCTCGAGCGAGGTGCGAATCGAGATCAGGCGCGGCTTCTTGTAGCCGGCGATCAGGGCGGCGCAGTGCTCCCGCACTGCCTCGGGTGTGAGGCCGCTCGCATCCGTGGCGATGACCGCCGCAACGACCTCGCCGAACCGCTCGTCCGGCATGCCGAAGACCACGGCGTCATCGACGTCCGGATGCGCCAGCAGCGCCTCCTCCACCTCGGCGGGGAACACCTTCTCACCGCCGGTGTTGACCACGGCGCTGCCTCGGCCGAGCAGGTCGATCGTGCCGTCGGCGCTCACATCGACGAGGTCGCCTGCGACCACGTGGCGCCGGCCGCCGATGACCTTGAACGTCTCGGCGGTCTTGGCCTCGTCGCCGTGGTACCGCTTCGGAAGCGTGCCGCGGAAGGCCAGCACTCCGTGTGCGCCTGGCACATCCTGCACCTCTCGGTCGTCGTCGTCGAGCACGACCGCACCGGGGAACAGCCGCAGCCTCGCCGGCAGGTCGTCGGCGCCGCGCGAGACGGCGACGGCGTAGGGGCCGCCCTCGGTGGAGGCGAGCAGGTCGGTGATGGTCATGTCCGCCAGCGCGTGCAGGCGGGCCTTGACATCGTCGGTGAACCGCATGCCGGAGCTGATCGCCGACTCGAGCGAATCGAGCCCGCCGCCTGTGCGTTCGGCCGCCTCGGCGATCGGCGCCGCGATCGCGTCGCCCGCCACGATCAGCCTGGTCACACTGTGCTGCCGGATGAGCGCCACCGCGGCGTCGACGTCGAGGCTCGCCTTCGGCAGCAGCACGATGGTGCCACCGAGCACGAGAGTGTTCATCGACGTGAACAGCGCGGTGCCGTGCATCATCGGCGCCAGCGGCATCGTGACGGGAATCGGTGTGGTCGGGTCTGAGGCGATCCGGATGATCTCCTCGAGCGAGGTCGGTTCGTCGAGCCCGATCGTGCCGAAGATGGAGTACATCTGCACCTCGAACAGTTCGGCCACACTCCACACCACGGCCTTCGGGCGACCGGTGGTGCCTCCCGTGTACAGGAACAGCTCGCCGGACTCTGGAGCGTGCTCAGGCAGATCCGGATCGAACTGTTCGAGCGCGTCGAACGGCAGCTCGCCCTCGAGGGGCTCGCCCGGCCTGTCCTCGTCGTCCACACGCAGTCGGAGCCGGATGCCATGGGCGTCGAGCCGGTCGATGACAGGAGCCAGCGAGGCGGCGAACACCAGCGCGACCGCGTCGCAGTCGTCGATCAGTTCGCCCAGCTCCTTCTCGCGGTAGCGGAAGTTCACCGGGACGGGCGTGATCCCCGTCATGTACGAGGCGAACAGCGCGACGAGGTGCTCGGCACGGTTGTGCATGAACAGCATCACGCGCTCGCCTGGCCGGATGTCGTGGGCGCGGAACAGGGCGGCGAGCCGGCCGGCACGATCGAGCAGCTCGACGTACGTCAGCGAGCCGTCACTCGTGACGACCGCGGTGCGCTCGCCGAAGCGCTCGGCCACGGCCCGCCAGATCTCGGCGTAGTTGAGCTTCATCCGGCACCCGTCCTACTGCGGTCCCGAGACCTGCGCCTGCGAGGCGAACTGCGTGCGCCACGCGTCATCGATGCCGTCGGCCGTCCAGCCGCCGTCGCTGTAGGCGGCATCGAGCGCTGTCGGGTGCGCGTACAGGGTGAGCCGATCGCCGCCGATCCCGATGGCCTGCCCCGTGACGCCCTCGGACGCCTCGGACGCGAGCCACACGATCAGCGGGGCCACATCATCCGGCGAGCCGAGGGCGTGGTCGTGGCGGAACTCCGCCGGGATCTCCTCACCGGCGACGAAGCGCTCGTACAGGTCTGCGTATGCGGGGATCGTCGCCGTCATCGGGCTCAGAGCCGTGGGCACCACCGCGTTGGCGGTGATTCCGGCCCGTGCCAACTCGAGCGACCACGTGCGCGCCATCGCCACCAGGCCGGCCTTGACGCTGGCGTAGTTGGTCTGGCCGAAGCTGCCGAACTGCCCGGCGGGGGAGCCGATCAGCACGATGCGTCCTCCCTCGCCCTGCTCCTTCATCGCGGTCGCCGCGGCACGGCCGCAGGTGAAGCTGCCGCGCAGGTGCGTGTTCACCACCAGGTCGAAATCCTCGTCCGGCATCTTCCACAGCACGCGATCGCGCAGCACACCGGCGTTGGCGATCAGTGCGTCGAGGCGGCCGTACGTCTCCATCGCGGCCGCGACCAGCTGATCGGCGGTCTCTGCGGGGCCGACCGGCGCGACCACGGCCGTCGCGCGACCGCCGGCCTGCTCGATCTCGGCGACGACGGCATCCGCGGATTCGGCGTCGACGTCGTTGACGATGACCGCTGCGCCTGCCTCGGCGAGCGCGAGCGCGTATGAGCGGCCGAGGCTGCGCCCGGCTCCAGTGACGATGGCGACCCTGTCCTTCATCGTGACGGCGCTCATCGGTAGTACCTCAGAACCAGCTCGGCGACGCAGACCGGTTTGGATCCGCCCTCGATCTCCCACGTGATCGGCGTGACGAGCTGATAGCCGCCGGCGACCTCGTCGACGCTCGCCACTTCGCCGGTCACCCGCACGCGCGATCCGGTCGGCACCGGAGCGGGGAAGCGCAACCGATTGAGGCCGTAGTTCACACCCATCGACGCGCCGGTGACCTCGAAGACCTCGGCCATCATCGGCACGACGAGCGACAGGGTCAGCAGGCCGTGCGCGATCGTGGTGCCGTAGGGGGTCTTCGCCGCGGCGGCAGGGTCGACGTGAATCGGATTGTGGTCGCCGGTGACCTTCGCGAACAGGTCGATCTCATCCTGCGTCACCTCTCGCCACTCGGACGGACCGAACGTCTTCCCTGCGATGTCTGGCAGGTTCTCGACGGCGGTGGTCAGCGTGGGCGGGGCGTCTGAGGGCTCGGCCATGGGTGCCTCCGTGATCGGCCGCGCATCGATGCGCGGCGGGGTATCGACAATGATCCGTGATTTCAGGGAAACTGAAATCGAAAGCCACGGTAGCGAAGATCCTGCCGGATGTCACGGGTCGGCATCCGGATGATCTGCCGCCGGATGGGAAGATGCGCACGCAGGGCGAGTCGCGCCCGGGCGGATGAGGAGGCGTCATGGACGAGACGACGGGAGCATACGGGGCGATCACGGTGGAGAGGCCGGGGGAGTTCCGCGGCTTCGCCTACGTGATCAAACAGCTGGAGCTCGCGCTGCGTCGCAGGCTCATGGACGCCTGCCGGGAGAGCGGTCTCACGTCGGCGCAGTACACGGCGCTGTCAGTGCTCGTGCGACGGCCGGGGCTGACGAGTTCGGAGCTCGCCAGAAGGTCCCTCGTGCGTGCGCAGACGATGGCGATGACGATCGATCCGATGCTCGAGACGGGGTTCGTGCGTCGTGAGCCCGACCCCGCACACGCCCGCCGCCGCCTGCTCTTCCTGACGGAGCTCGGGGCGCGCAAACTCGAGGAGGTCGATCCGCACATCGCGGCGCTCGAGGAGCATATGGTCGCAGACCTCGACGCTGCGGAGCGGGACATGCTCGCTGAGCTGCTGCGGCGGTGCCGCCGCACGTTCGAGTAACGAACACGGACGCATCCGACTGCGGCGATTGACACGTCCTGTGCGGAGGTGTCACAGTACCCAGTATCAGTCTATCTGAAAGACATCCGGGTCCAGCGTGGGACACCGGATGAGACGCACGTGAGCAAGGGAGCTTCACATGTCGGTCGACGCCGGAACGGAGCCGCTGCTGCGGGTCCGCGACGTGGAGCTCTCGTTCGGAGGGCTCAGGGTGCTCTCCGACGTCGCGCTCGATGTGCGCGCCGGCACGATCCACGGGCTGCTCGGTCCCAACGGCGCGGGCAAGACGTCGCTGTTCAACTGCATCAGCGGGCTGTACCGCCCGCAGCAGGGCAGCATCACGCTGTCAGGCGATGAACTCCTCTCCCATCCGGCGCATCAGCTCTCCGGCCTCGGCCTCGCACGCACGTTCCAGCACCCGACGCTCGACCAGCACCTCACGGTGCTGGAGAACGTGATGGTCGGAGCGCAGAGTCACATGGCGGGCGGATTCTTCAGCGGCGCGTTCCGCCTGTCAGGGGTGAGGCGGGACGAGAAGCGCGTGCGCGCCCAGGCGATGGACCTGCTGGCGTGGACCGGTCTCGCCGATCAGGCTGATGAGACGCCAGGATCGCTGCCCTACGGCAATCAGAAGCTGGTCGAGCTCGCGCGCGCTGTCGTGTCGCGGCCGAAGCTGCTGCTCCTCGACGAACCGGCCGGCGGGCTCTCGCATCAGGAGATCGACGAGCTGGCGCTGTGCATCCGGGCGCTCAGGGACGAATGGGGGATGACGATTCTGCTTGTCGAGCACCACCTGGGCTTCGTCGGCGACATCACCGACATGGTCGACATCCTCGTCGAGGGGAACAACATCATCACCGCGCCGGCCGCCGAAGCGCAGAAGGATCCCGCGGTGATCAAAGCGTACTTGGGGCAGGCCGTATGACCCTCCTGGAACTGACTGACGTGCACGCCTCGTACGCGGGAGGGAACCGAGTGCTCCACGGCGTCTCCCTGAACGTGGACGAAGGCGGGGTCACGACGCTGCTCGGCGCCAACGGTGCGGGGAAGACCACGACGCTGCGGGCCATCTGCGGCATGGTCGGCCGTCGAGGAACGATCCGGTTCGACGGCCGCGATCTCACGCATATGCGCGCCGACAGGGTCGCCCGCCTCGGCATCGCGCACGTCCCGCAGGGACGGGGCACGCTGACCGGTCTCACTGTGCGCGAGAACCTCGACGCTGGTGCTGCTCTGCGCAGGGATCGCGCCCAGGTCAGGAAGGACCTGGACTTCTACTTCGAACTGTTCCCCCGCCTCGTCGAGCGGGGCAAGCAGAAGGGCAGCAGCCTCTCCGGTGGCGAGCAGCAGATGCTCGCCATAGCCAGAGCGCTGATGGGGGCACCGCGGCTCGTGCTGCTGGACGAGCCGTCGCTCGGCCTGGCGCCGAAGGTCACCAGCGAGGTGTTCGAGACGATCTCGACGCTGCGGCGCGAGACAGGAGTGGCGATGCTGATCGTCGAGCAGAACCCCGCACTGGTCCTCGACATGGCCGACGACGTGATCGTGCTCGAGAACGGACGCGTCGCGGCCTCCGGAAGCCCTGCGGAGCTCTCGGCGCAGGACGCCATCCGACGCGCATACCTGGGAGGCGGGGAATGACTGCGGCGCTGCAGCAGGTGATGGACGGCCTCGCGACGGGGTCCATCTACGCGGCCCTGGCACTCGCGCTCGTCCTCGTGCACCAGTCGACGGGCGTTGTGAACTTCGCCCAGGGCACGATGGGGGCCTTCGGCGCCTACCTCGCCTGGACGATGTGGAGCATCGGGCTGCCCATCGGCGTGGCCGTGCTCATCGCGGTCGTGCTCTCCGTGCCCTTCGGCGCCGCTACCGAGCGCTTCGTGATGCGGCGGCTGTACGGCAAGCACCCTCTGACGCTCATCGTCATCACGGTCGGCATGCTGATCGCGCTGACCGGCATCATCAGCCTGATCTGGGGTCACGGCGCCACGCAGTTCCCGACGATGTTCCCCGAGGGAGTGTTCCGGATCGGCGGTGTCGCCGTCACCTACGAGAGCCTCGGCAACCTCGTGATCCTCGCCATCGTGGTGCTGCTGATGCAGTTCGTGTTCATGCGCACCCGGTTCGGCCTGGTGATGCGCAGCGTCGCCGACAACCGCGAGTCGAGTGCGCTGCTCGGCATCCCCACGGGCCAGCTGCTGATGGTCGGCTGGGGCATGGCGGCTGCGTTCGGAACGCTGGCGGCCTGCCTGATCGCGCCGAGAGTGTTCCTGAGCCCGACCCTGATGGACACTGTGCTGATCTACGCACTCTCCGCCGCGATCCTCGGCGGGCTGAACAGCCCGCTCGGCGCCGTGGTGGCCGCGCTCGCGATCGGCGTGGTCGAGAACCTCGCGGCGACCTACGTGCCCGTGGTGTCCACCGACCTGAAGATCGTCGTTCCGCTGGTGCTGATGGCGATCATCCTGGTCTTCCGCCCGCAGGGCCTGTTCGGAACGAAGGAACTGGTGCGCGTATGAACCGGCCGCTTCTCATCGTCAAGTGGGCGGTCGGCGCACTCGTCGCCGTCGCATTGTTGCTGTTCCCGCTGAACGCGTCGCCGTACGCCACGCTTCAGCTCTCGCTCGCCGCGGCCTACGCGGTCGCCCTGGTCGGGCTGAGCATCGTGACCGGTCATGCCGGGCAGATCTCGCTCGCGCAGGCGGCGTTCTTCGGGCTCGGCGCCTATTCCACCGCGATCTTCGCGAACATGGGCGTGCCCGTCGTCGTCGCCTTCGCTGCGGCCTGCCTCATCCCAGGCCTGCTCGGTCTCATCGTCGCCTTCCCTGTCGTGAAGCTGCACGGCCATTCGCTGGCTCTCATCACACTCGCACTCTCGCTGATCGCTGTGCCCATCGCCATCCGGTTCAAATCCCTCACCGGCGCCACGCGCGGCCTGCGCGCCGACATCGGCGAGGCACCGGCGTGGTCGGGGCTCGCACGCGACCAATGGGGCTTCTACGTGAGCGTGGTCGTCGCCGCGGTGCTGTTCCTCGTGGCGCGCAACATGGTCAAGGGCAAGATGGGCAGGGCGCTCGCGCTGGTGCGCACGAACGAAGTCGTCGGTGCGTCCATGGGCGTGCCGATCCGCCGGTACAAGATCCTCGCCTTCGCGATCTCCGCCTCCTTCGGCGGAGCCGGCGGATTCCTCTTCGTGTACAACACCCAGTACGTCTCGCCGGACACACTCGGCTTCCTGCTGGGGATCACCCTGCTGGCATCGCTGGTCATCGGCGGGATGCGCAGCCTGGTGGGGCCCGTGATCGGCGCCTTGTTCTACGTGTACGTTCCGACGATCGCCGGTTCGGTCAGCCCCGAACAGTCGGCGCTGATCTACGGCATCGTGCTCGTCCTGGTCGTGCTCTTCGTGCCAGGCGGAATCGCCGGAGGGCTGGCACTGCTGCCGCGCCTCATCGCGCGACGACGACGCACCGGGGAGGCGACGGCCGCCGAGCGCGTGCGGGCGCCGCTCCCGCCCAAGGATTCACCCGAACCCATCCATACGCACCATGGAGGAGAACAATGAACACCGCGACCAGTCGTCTCATCGCCGGGATCGCCGCAGTCGGCATCGCCGGCCTGGTCCTGTCTGCCTGCTCACGACCGCCGTCGACAGGAGAAGGCGAGGGCGAGGGCGGAGAAACGGTCACCGCCTCGCCCGGAATCACAGACGACACCATCAAGATCGGCTCCAGCCTTCCCCTTTCCGGCCCGCTCTCGCGCAACGGCGAGACGCAGCTGGCGTCGATGCAGGCCTACGTCGACGCGCTCAACGCCGACGGCGGTGTGACGATGGGCGACGGCAATACCCGCGAGGTGGAGTTCGTCTACTACGACGACGCGTACGACCCCTCCAGGCTCGTGCAGAACTTCCAGCGACTGGTCGACCAGGACCAGGTGTTCGCGACCTACGGCATGTTCGGCACCGCGTCGAACCTCGCCGTGATGCCGACCGCCACTGATCTCGAGGTGCCGCAGGTCTTCCTCGGCACCGGCGCCGCAGCGTTCAGCGAGGACCGTGAGGCGAACCCGTACACCCTCGGATGGTGGCCCACCTATCAGAACGAGGCCGCCACCTTCGGCGAGTACCTCGTCTCGCTGGATGAGCCGATGACGGTCGCCTTCCTCGCCCAGAACGACGACCAGGGCGAGGCCTATCTGGAAGGCCTCACATCGGCGATCGAGGGGTCGCAGGTCGAGCTCGTCGATCAGGCGTCGTTCAGTTCGACCGATACCGTCTACGACAGCCAGGTCTCCGCGCTGGCCGCCAGCGAGGCCGACGCCTTCTTCTCCGGCGTGAACGTGCCGTCGGCTCAGACGGCCGTGCTCGAGAAGCTCGGCGACCTGCAGTGGTCGCCGATCACCTACCTGCCGATCGTCTCCGCTGCGCCCGACGTGGTGCGTGAGGCGAGCGCGGGGGACTACCTGCCTGACCTCTACTCCGGGGCGTTCACGAAGTGGCCGTGCTCGCCAGCCGATGAGGAGGACGAGGACGTCCAGAACTACCTGGACGCCATGGCGGAGTACTCCCCGGACGTGGAAGCGTGCTACATCAACACCGTATTCGGATGGGCGATGGCCGACACCCTGACGAAGGCGCTGGAGG
The DNA here is from genome assembly GCF_003335195.1 of Microbacterium sp. JB110. Lineage (NCBI taxonomy): Bacteria > Bacillati > Actinomycetota > Actinomycetes > Micrococcales > Microbacteriaceae > Microbacterium > Microbacterium sp. JB110. The sequence continues at coordinate 297,618 of NZ_QPGM01000003.1, forward strand.
CCACCCAGGAGCCGACGCGCGAGTCGTTCATGGAGGCGATCGCGGGCCTTCAGACGGATGAGATCTCGCTGATGCACGATGACCTCACCCTCGACGGCGGCAATCTCGGCAGCCCGCCGATCGCCGACCTCGCCGTGCGCAAGTGGGCATCCGACGATGATGACTGGATGACAGCCGACCTCGGCTGAGTCCGGGCCCCGGCGATGCGCTGAGCTGAATAAGGAGAATCATGGCAGGGATCGAGCTGCCCGAGATCACACCTCGACTGTGGATCGGAGGGCGGTGGCGCGACGCCGCGGACGGCGGCCGGATGGACGTGATCGATCCGTCGACAGGAGAGGTCGTCATCCGTGTCGCCGACGGCGCAGCAGCGGATGTCGAGGCAGCCGTGGCCGCGGCGCGGAAGGCCTTCGACGACGGCGGGTGGTCGCGCATCCCCGCGCGTGAGCGCTCGCGGGTGCTGCTGCGGATCGCGGCCGGCATGCGCGAGCGCAGCGAGGAGCTCGCCGCTGCCGAGAGCATAGACGTCGGCAAGCCGATCTCCCTCGCACGCGCAGTCGACGTGAACAACACTGCGGACTCGTTCGAGTACTGCGCAGCGCTCGCGCAACAGCTCGACGGCGCCACCCGCGATGTGCCCGCTCCCGCCTTCGCCTACACGCGCATCGAACCGCGCGGCGTGGTCGGGGCGATCACGCCGTTCAACTTCCCGATCATCCTGTCGAGCTCGAAGATCGCGCCGGCGCTCGCCGCGGGGAACACGATCGTGCACAAGCCGGCCCCGCAGACGCCGCTGAGCGCGCTGCTGATGGCCGAGATCCTGCGCGATGCGGGAGTTCCCGACGGGGTGTACAACGTGGTCACCGGCGCGAGCCCCGAGCTGGGCGATGCGCTGGTGACGCACCCGGATGTCGACATGGTCGTGTTCACAGGGTCGACGAAGGTGGGCCGGATCGTCGCCAGGAACGCGGGTGAGCATCTCAAGCCGGTTGTGGCGGAGCTGGGCGGCAACGCCGCGAACATCGTGTTCGCCGACGCGGATCTCGACAAAGCGATCGGCGCCGTGATCAGTGCCTTCGTCTTCAACACCGGACAGTTCTGCATGGCGGGACCCCGCCTGCTCGTGGAGCGCTCGATCCACGACACAGTCGTGGGCATCCTCCGCGACGCCGTCGGGAATGTGCCGCTCGGCAGGCCGAGCGACCCCGAGACGGTGATCGGACCGCTGGCGAGTGCCGACCAGCTCAGACGCGTCGAGGAGATGGTGCAGGACGCCGTCGCATCCGGCGGCGAGATCGTCACGGGCGGGGAGCGCATCGATCTCGACGGCGGCTACTACTATCAGCCGACCGTGATCTCGGGGCTCGACCAGAATGCGCTAGCCGTGCGCGAAGAGGTGTTCGGCCCTGTGCTGACCGTGCAGCCGTTCGACACCGAGGAGGAGGCGATCGCGCTCGCGAACGGCACTGCGTACGGTCTGGCCGCCGGCGTGCAGACCACCGACATCAGCCGCGCCCACCGCGTCTCCGCGCGGCTCGAGGCCGGCATCGTGTGGGTGAACGGCTGGGCGATGCTCGACGCGTCGATGCCGTTCGGCGGCGTCAAGGATTCCGGATGGGGCCGCGAGAACGGCCCGGAGGCCCTCGCCTCCTACACCCGCACGAAGTCGGTGCTGATCGGGCTGGAGGAGTAGCCGGATGCGCAGAAGGGGCCGGACGGAGAAGACCCGTCCGGCCCCTTCTCGTCGCGTCAGCGCGTGGCGCCGGCGCGACGCTTGTTGTAGATGTCGAAGGCCACCGCGAGCAGCAGCACGAGGCCCTTGATGATCTGCTGGGCCGACTGCGGCACGCCCATCAGCTGCATGCCGTTGGTCATCACCGCCATCACCAGACCGCCGACGAGCGCGCCGCCGACGCGGCCCACGCCGCCCATCGTCGATGCTCCGCCGATGAAGCAGGCCGCGATCACATCGAGCTCGAACATGTTGCCCATACCGGGCTGCGCGCCGTTGGATCGCGAGGAGAACACCGCGGCGGCGATGCCGGTGAGCATTCCCATGTTCACGAAGATCCAGAAGTTGACGCTCTTGACGTTCACACCCGACAGGCGCGCCGCCGACAGGTTGCCGCCGACGGAGTAGACGTGGCGCCCGAACACTGTGCGGTTCGTGACCACCTGGTACACCAGGATGAGCACGGCCACGATGATCAGCACGAGCGGGAAGCCGCGGTTGTAGGCCAGCGCCCACGCGAAGGCGAGCAGCACGACCGAGACCGAGGCGATCTTCAGGATGAACAGGGTCATCGACTCGACGGGCTGGTTGTAGCCGAGGCGGGTGCGGCGGCTGCGCCACGCGCTGACGATCACACCTGCGACAGCGAACACGCCGATCAGCAGCGTGAACACGTCGACGGTCTGCGCGACGGACTTCAGGCCCTCGCCCTGGCCGACCACGATCTCGCCGAAGACCGGATCGATGAACCCGCTCGCGACTTCTCGATAGGCGTTCGGGAACGGCGACAGCGAGACGTTGTCGAGCACGAGCCACGTCAGTCCGCGGAACAGCAGCATGCCGGCGAGGGTCACGATGAACGCCGGAATGCCGACGAAGGCGACCCAGAATCCCTGCCATACCCCGACGATGAGACCTGTGATGATCGCGGCGATGACGCCGACCCACCACGGCAGGCCCATCCGGATGACGAGCACGGCCGACACGGCCGATGCGAACGCCAGCACGGAGCCGACCGAGAGGTCGATGTGGCCGCCGACGATCACGAGGATCATGCCGAGCGCCATGATCAGGATGTGCGCGTTCTGCAGCACGATGTTGGTCACGTTCTCGGGGCTGAGCAGCGTGCCGTTGGTGAGGATCGTGAACAGCACGATGATCGCGACGAACGCGATGTAGATGCCGGACGTGCGCAGGTTGTGGGTGAGGAGGTTCTTGGCCTCAGTCAGCACGTTGTTCATGCTGCGGTCTCCTTCGCGGAAGTGCTTTCGATTGTCATGAGGCCCATCATCTTCTCCTGCGTCGCCTCAGCGGCGGGAAGCTGGCCCGTGATGCGCCCGTAGGCGAGAGAGTAGATGCGGTCGGACAGCCCGAGCAGCTCAGGCAGCTCGCTCGAGACGACGATGATCGCCTTGCCCGCGGCCGCGAGCGCGCCGATGATCTCGTAGATCTCGTACTTCGCTCCCACGTCGATGCCGCGTGTGGGCTCGTCGAGGATGAGCACATCGGGGTCGGTGTACAGCCACTTCGACAGCACGACCTTCTGCTGGTTCCCGCCGGAGAGGTTGCCCACCACCTGCGCGACCGTCGGAGACTTGATGTTCAGATCGCGGCGGTACTGCTCCGCGATCTTGATCTCCTCATTGCCGTTGACGAAGACCGACGCGGTCGAGAGCTTGCCGAGCGCCGACGAGGAGACGTTCGTCTTGATGTCGCTGATCAGGTTCAGCCCGTACGTCTTGCGGTCCTCGGAGACGTACGCGATCCTGTTCGCGATCGCGTCCTTGACCGTGCGCGTCGAGATCTCCTTGCCGTGCAGGAACACCTTTCCCGACGCGTCGCGCCCATAGCTGCGGCCGAAGACGCTCATCATGAACTCGGTGCGTCCGGCGCCCATGAGGCCGGCGATGCCGACGATCTCTCCTGCCCGCACCGAGATCGAGGCGTCGTCGACGACGATGCGCCCCGGCTGGGTGGGATGCGAGACGCGCCAGTTCTCGACGCGGAAGATCTCTTCGCCGATCTTCGGGGTGCGCTCGGGGAAGCGGCTCTCGAGTGCGCGCCCGACCATGCCCTGGATGATCCGGTCCTGCGTCGCGTCCTGACCGTGCATATCGATCGTCTCGATCGTCTCTCCGTCGCGGATGATCGTCGTCGAGTCGGCGATGTCGACGATCTCTCCCAGCTTGTGCGAGATGATGATGCAGGTGATGCCCTGCTCGCGAAGGTCGCGCAGCAGGCCGAGCAGATGCTCGGAGTCGTTGTCGTTGAGGGCGGCCGTCGGCTCGTCGAGGATCAGCAGCTTCACGTCCTTGGTGAGCGCCTTCGCGATCTCCACGAGCTGCTGCTTGCCGACGCCGAGCTGACCGATCGGGGTCGTCGGGTTCTCGCGCAGGCCCACCCTCTCCAGCAGCTTGGCCGCCTCGGCGTTGGCCTCGTGCCAGTCGATCAGACCCCCGCGGACGATCTCGTTGCCGAGGAACAGGTTCTCCGTCACCGACAGGGCCGGGACGAGGGCGAGTTCCTGATGGATGATGACGATGCCGGCTCGCTCGGAATCCTTGATGGCACCGAAACGCTGCGGCTTGCCGTCGAAGACGATATCGCCGTCGAATGTGCCGTGCGGGTAGACACCGGACAGCACCTTCATGAGGGTTGATTTTCCGGCGCCGTTCTCACCGCAGATCGCGTGGATCTTGCCTCGTTCGACGTTGAGGCTCACGTCTTTGAGGACCTTGACGCCGGGGAAGTTCTTGGTGATGTTGCGCATCTCGAGGATCGCGTCAGACATCGCTGCTCCTGTCATTCGTTCGCAGAATCGATTCGGGCCGGTCCGGCGGGGCCGCCGCGTGCGACGGCCCCGCCGGACCTCAGCGCGCGGAGTTACTCCGCGACGCCCGCTTCGATCTCGTCCTCCGACCAGTAGTCGGAGTCGACCAGCAGCTCGCCGATGTTGTCGGCGACGACGATGTCGGACTCGAGCAGGAACGACGGTACGACCTTGACGCCGTTGTCGTACGACTCGGTGTCGTTCGCCTCAGGCTCCTCGCCCTCGGCGAACGCCGTGGCTGCTGCGACGGCCTGCGAGGCGAGCTTGCGAGTGTCCTTGAAGATCGTCGCGTACTGCACACCGTCGCGGATCAGCTTGACCGATGCGATCTCGGCGTCCTGACCGGAGAGGATCGGCAGGCCCTCCTCGATCGTGGAGCCGTAGCCGGCGTTCTCGAGTGCCGTGATGATGCCGCGCGAGATGCCGTCGTAGGGCGCGAGCACGCCGTCGAGCGGGTCGGAGCCGCCGTTGTAGGTGCTCGTGAGCAGGTCCTCCATGCGCTTCTGTGCCGTGGCCTGGTCCCAGCGCAGCGTGGAGATGGTGTCCATGTCGGTCTGACCGGACGGCACCGTGAGGCGGCCGTCGTCGAGGAAGGGCTGCAGCGTGTCCATCGCGCCCTGGTAGAAGAACTTCGTGTTGTTGTCATCCGGCGAACCGGCGAACAGCTCGACGATCTTCTCCTCGTCGAGCCCGGTCTCCTCGTTGTTCTCGTCGAGGTAGCCGAGACCGCGCAGCAGCGACTGCGCCTGCTGCACGCCGACCGTGTAATTGTCGAAGGTGACGTAGAAGTCGACGTTCTCCGTGCCGTTGATGAGGCGGTCGTACGAGATGATCGGGATGCCCTTGCCCGCGGCGTTCTCGAGCTGGGTCGCCAGCGCCGTGCCGTCAATCGATGCGACGATCAGGATGTCGGCGCCGTTCGTGATCATCTGGTCGATCTGCTGCTGCTGACGCGGGATGTCGTCGTTCGCGAACTGGAGGTCGACGTCGTAGCCGGCATCCTCCAGCTGCGACTCGACCGCCTCGCCGTCGGCGATCCAACGCTCGCTCGTCTCCGTCGGCATCGCCACACCGACGGTGATGTCCTCTGCCGCGCCGTCTCCTTCGCCTGATCCCGAGCCGTCGCTCGCACACCCGGCAAGACCGATGCCCAGGGCGACGGCGCCGGTGATGGCGATCAAACGCATGCCAGTTCGCTTCATTGCTGTGTCTCTCTTCGTTGAAAGTGGGAGCGCTCCTATCCGTGGAACGGGGCGCATCGTGCTCAGTGGCCGCACAGCCGGGCTGCGGAACCGCTGGATGGCACATTACATATTGACGAGCCTATGGACAAATTACTTTCGCGTAACATACGGTGACGTCAGGCGGCTCAGAGAGGAACGCGGCTCAGCACACATGGTGGATCCCATCCTGCGCATGTCGGGGATCACGAAGCGATTCCACGGCGTCACGGCGCTGTCGGACGTGTCGATCGACGTGATGCCCGGCGAGGTGCACGCCATCTGCGGCGAGAACGGAGCCGGCAAGTCGACCCTGATGAACGTGCTCTCCGGTGTGCACAGGGCGGGATCGTTCGACGGGAGCATTCGGCTCGACGGGCAGGACGTCGCCTTCCGCTCGGTCAGGGACAGCGAGAGTCACGGCATCGCCATCATCCATCAGGAGCTCGCCCTCGTCCCGAACCTCTCGATCGCCGAGAACATCCACCTCGGCAACGAGATCTCACGCCGCGGGCTGATCGACTGGCGTCGCACGAACGCACGGGCCGCCGAGGTCATGGCGCGCGTCGGTCTCGACGAGAACACCTCTACCAGGGTCGGCGATCTGGGCGTCGGCAAGCAGCAGCTCGTGGAGATCGCCAAAGCGCTCGCGAAGGACGTGAAGCTTCTCATCCTCGATGAGCCGACCGCCGCGCTGAACGACTCGGACTCCGAGCGGCTGCTCGGCCTGATCGACCAGCTGCGTGCGCAGGGGATCACCTGCATCGTCATCTCCCACAAGCTGCGCGAGGTGCTCCGCGTCGCCGACCGGATCACGGTGCTCCGCGACGGCAGGACGATCGAGACGATGCGACGCGACCATCCGGCCACGGACGAGGGCAGGATCATCCGGGCGATGGTGGGGCGCGACCTCGACAGCCTCTTCCCTCCGCGCGATCCGGATATCGGAGATGAGATGTTCCGCGTCGAGAACTGGAGCGTTCATCATCCGGCTGACCGCGAACGGGTCGTCGTCGATGACGTCAGCCTCTCCGTGCGGGCGGGAGAGATCATCGGGCTCGCGGGCCTGATGGGGGCAGGGCGCACCGAACTCGCCATGAGCATCTTCGGACGCTCGTACGGCTCGGCCATCACCGGATCGGCGTTCAAACGCGGGCAGCGGATCGAGCTGCGCACCGTGGAGCAGGCGATCGGGCACGGGATCGCGTATGCGACGGAGGACCGCAAGCAGTACGGGCTCAACCTGATCGGCGACATCCGGGCGAACGTCTCCTCCGCCGCGCTGTCGCGCCTCGCCAGGTTCGGCATCGTCGACCGCTTCCGCGAGCACAAGGTGGCGGACGCGTATCGGTACAAGCTGAACATCAAAGCGCCCGGCGTCGACGCCGTGACGGGAGGGCTCTCCGGCGGGAATCAGCAGAAGGTCGTGCTGTCGAAGTGGATGTTCACGAACCCGGACGTGCTCATCCTCGACGAACCGACGCGCGGCATCGACGTCGGCGCGAAATACGAGATCTACGGCATCATCAATGAGCTGGCGGCACAGGGGAAGGCGGTCATCGTCATCTCCTCGGAGCTGCCGGAGATCATCGGACTCTCGGATCGCATCTATACGATCGCCGAGGGACGCATCACGGCAGAAGTCGCCAGGGAGGATGCGACCCAGGAACTGCTCATGCGCGGCATGACCGCCGGATTGTGATGGGTGGCGTTGATGACGATGGATGAGGTGGGATCAGCGCGCGATCGCGGGACGGCATCGTGGGCCGGGGCTCCGTCGCGCACCACGGGCACGCGCACGACGAACGAGGAGGTCAGGCAGCAGAATCTCTCGGCCGTGCTCCGCCTCGTGCATGTGAACGGCGCGCTCTCACGTTCGCACATCGGCGCCGCGACAGGGCTGAACCGATCGACGATCACGGCGCTGGTGACCGAGCTGCTCGATCTCGGCGTGACCCGTGAGGCGGAGACGGCGCCGACGGGACGTGTCGGTCGGCCGTCCCTCGGCGTCGCGGCCGACGATGCGGTGGTCGCGCTCGGCATCCGCGTCGAGCCCGACGCCGTCTCCGTCGCCCTCGTGGGGCTGGGCGGCACCGTGCACTCCCGTGTGCGGCACGACCTGTCGAGTCCGCCGAGCCCGCGCCGCTTCGTCCAGATCGCCCGCTCCCTCGTCGACGGCATGCGCGCCGACATCGACCGTCACTACCGACTGGTGGGCGCGGGGCTCGCGGTGCCGGGGCTCGTCGATGAGGCTGGCACCGTGGTGGTCGCCCCTCCGCTGGGGTGGCGGCGGGAGGCGATCGCGACCCGGCTCGAGCGCGCACTGGGCATTCAGGTGACCGCAGGGAACGACGCCAGCGTCGGCGCCATGGCCGAGGCGCGCTTCGGAGTGGGGCGCGACGCCGACAACCTGCTGTACCTGGGAGGCGGCCTTCACGGCATCGGCGGCGGCCTCGTCTTCGATCGCACGTTGCTGCGGGGCACGTCGGGGTTCGCGGGCGAGCTGGGGCACACGGTCGTCGACCCGCGCGGGGCGCGATGCGCCTGCGGGCGCCGCGGATGCCTGTCGGCCGAGGTGAACCCCGCACCGCTGCTCGAGCTGCTCGGGCGCCGCAAGCTCGATGAGGACGAGCTCGACATCGAGCTCGGCGTCGCGCGCGACCCTGCGATCACAGCGGAGCTCGAGCGCCAGGTCGACGTGCTGTCACTGGCGCTGACGAACTTCGTCAACGCGTTCGCCCCGGAGGCCGTCATCCTGTCCGGATACCTCGGCGTGCTGTTGGCGGCCAGTCGCGAGCGGCTCTCTCGGGCGGTGCACGTCGACCCGGTCGGCGCCGAGGGGCGCCACGTCCGCCTCGAACGCGCCCACATGCGCTCCCGCCTGATGCAGCTCGCCCCCGCCGAGATGGCCTTCGCCCCGCTGCTGGCCGACCCGGTCGGACTCGCCCCGCGGCCGGGGCGCTGACGCGCGCGTTCACCTGACGCCAACTGCTCCAGAAACGACGTTGTGGTAGCAGCTGGCGTCAGGTGAACGGGGTCCCTACAGCGCGCCGGTTGAGCGCCAGCCGCCCTGGTAGGTGTCGCGGGCGACCGCGGCGTAGGGGACGGGGCTGACGATGGCGCGCACCTTCAGCTGCTGGTGCGGCTCGACGGTGGTCTTGTCGCTGCCTCCGTCGGGCTCGCCCCAGACGACCGTGACCTCGGCGCCCTCCGGCACATCGCGGTCGACGGTCGCCAGCGACAGGCCGCGCTTCTCGTTCGCGGTGACACCGGTGAACAGCGACAGGCCGATGTTGGTGCCGTCGGCGTCGAGCACGGCGTCGAAGTTGCTGGAGCCGTAGTTCGCGTTCGGCAGGTCGAAGAACTGGTAGCCGTCGCCATCGCGGTCGAGCACCGTGGTGAGCGCCTTCGACAGGTCCTCGTCGTTCCATGCGAGCGTCACCTTGCGGCGCTGCTTCTCCGGCTCGACCTTCTCGAGGGCGTCGCGGCCGATGAAGTCGTGGTCGAACTTCACGAACGAGCCGTAGCCGAGCTCCCACGGGTTGAGGTAGTAGTCCTCGATGTTGTCCGAGACGAACGAGCCGGCGACCGCGTTGATCGCCTCGTAGCTGTTCGTCGGCAGCCACTCGCGGTAGGCGCGCTCAGCCTCGCTCGAGTAGATCGCCGGCAGCGGCGAGGGGATCCATCCGGACTCGAGCGTGTTCGACGAGTACGCGCGCGAACCGCACGGCTCGATGCCGAACTCCGCACCGGCTTCGAGGATCGCGTTGCGGATCTTCTCGTGCTCGGAGTACGGGCCCCACAGCTCCAGTCCCGGGGCGCCCGCCATGCCGTGGCGGAGCGTGCGCACCTGCACGCCCGCGACCTCGAGGTAGCCCATGTGGAAGAACTTGACCTTCTCCAGTGTGCCGCCGTTGAGCTTCTCGATGATCGACCACGCGGCAGGGCCCTGGATCTGGAAGCGGTAGTACTCGCGCGTCACGGCGTGCCCGTACGGGCGCGAGGGGGAGCGGTCGTCGTAGCGCCACTCGACGTCGTACCCGCCGGTCTCGGCGTGGAACTGCAGCCAGTTCGCGCCAGGTGCACGGCCGACGTAGACGTACTCGCCCTGCGATTCGTGGAACAGGATGCCGTCGCCGATGACGCCGCCGTTCGACGCCGTGGGCACGAACTGCTTCGCCGTGTTCACCGGGAAGTTCGCGAAGCTGTTGATGCCCGTGTCGCTGAGCAGCTTCAGCGCGTCTGGACCCTTCACGAAGAAGTTCACCATGTGGTGCGTCTGGTCGTAGAGCACAGCCGTGTTTCGCCACGCCTTCTGCTCGCGGCGCCAGTTCGAGAACTCGGTCGGCACGACCGGGTAGATGTAGGTGCCCAGTTTCGAGTTGCGCAGCAGTTCGACTGTGCTGCCCGACTCATCGAGCAGTTCCTGCAGGTTCTTGGCCATCGTGGCTCCTTCGACCGTGAGTGACGTCCTCGTCTGATCTTCCCCGCGAGAGGGCCCGCGGGGAACCCGGATGTCTCCTGACGGAAGACCCGGATGAGAGGTACCCATGTTCATAGGTATCTCGTAACCAGAATTGTAGACAAAATGTTGATCATTTCGCCAGGGGGTGATTCACTGTTTCTGCGCGCGGACCATCACGATGCGCGCAGAACGGAGAGCTCTTCCATGGCAGAGCAGACCCCGGCGCTCCTCGTGGTGAGCGCCCATGCCGGCGATTTCGTATGGCGCGCGGGCGGCGCGATCGCGGCCGCGGCGATGCGCGGTGAGAAGGCGACCGTCGTGTGCGTGTCGTACGGTGAGCGGGGAGAATCGGCCAGCCAGTGGCTCGCGGGGAAGTCGCTCGACGAGATCAAGGCAGTGCGCCGCGAGGAGGCGACAGCGGCCGCCGATGCGCTCGGAGCCGAGATCGAGTTCCTCGACATGGGTGACTATCCGCTGGTGGAGTCGCAGGAGGCTGTCGCCAAGCTCGTCGATGTGTACCGCCGTGTGCAGCCGACGGTGGTGCTCACGCATCCCCTCGCCGACCCGTACAACGGCGATCACCCGGCGGCTGCGCGGATGGCGCTGCAGGCGCGCGTTCTGGCCCAGGCGATCGGCGTGGCGAACTCCGACGGCACGTTTCCCACCACGGATGACATCATCGGCGCGCCGCCGGTGTTCTTCTTCGAGCCGCACCAGCCAGAGCAATGCGATTTCAAGCCGAACGTGCTGCTCGACATCACCGATGCGTTCCCGCGCAAGCAGGCGGCGATGGAGTGCCTGCCGGCGCAGAAGCACATGTGGAAGTACTACACCGACCTCGCCGAGCGCCGTGGCGTGCAGGTCAAGCGCAACGCCGGCCCGAACCTCGGCCTGCCGCACGAGACGATGGGTGAGGCATACCAGCGGTACTACCCGCAGGTGACGGGGGAGCTGAGATGAGCTCGCCTCTCGGCATCGTCGTCACCGACATCCGGCGCGGCGACGCGGCCGTGATCGCTCGCCTGGCTGAGCACGGCGTGGCGACCGTGCACGAGGCGCAGGGCCGCGTGGGTCTGGTGGGCCCAGGCATCCGGCCGATCCAGCAGGGTGCGCGCATCGGCGGGTCTGCTGTCACGGTGCTGAGCTGGCCAGGCGACAATCTGATGATCCACGCGGCGATCGAGCAGTGCGAGCCGGGCGACGTGCTCGTCGTGGCCACGACATCCGGATCCGCCGACGGCGCGTTCGGTGACCTGTTCGCCACGGCGCTGAAGGCGCGCGGGGTGCTCGGCCTCGTCACCGAGACGGGCGTGCGCGACACCGCCGACCTGCGCGAGATGGACTTTCCTGTCTGGTCGAACGGCGTGCACTCGCAGGGCACCGTCAAGGCGACCGCGGGCTCGGTCAACGTCTCCGTCACGGTGGGCGGGCAGCTCATCCGGCCCGGCGACATCGTGATCGCCGACGACGACGGCATCGTGTGCGTGCCTCGTGAGGGGGCCGATGCCGCGCTCGAGAAGTCCGACGCCAGGCAGGCGAAGGAGGACGCCGACCGTGAGGCGTACGGATCGGGTGCGGAGCTCAGCCTCGACCGCAAGGGTCTGAGAACGACGCTCGAGGGCCTCGGAGTGCGGTATATGTCGCAGGAGGAATACGGCCGATGAGTATCGGCATCCCGTGCATTCAGATGCGGGGAGGCACGTCCAAGGGGGCGTACTTCCTGGCCTCCGATCTGCCGGCTGACGCCGCCGAACGCGACGAACTGCTGCTGCGCACCATGGGCACACCGGATGAGCGGCAGATCGACGGCATCGGCGGCGCGCACCCGCTCACCTCGAAGGTCGCGGTCGTCTCGCCGAGCGACGGCGCCGACACCGATGTCGACTACCTGTTCCTGCAGACCGGCGTCGACGAGGCGTTCGTCAGCGACAAGCAGAACTGCGGCAACATCATCGCAGGCGTCGGCCCGTTCGCCGTCGAGCGCGGGCTCGTCGCGGCGACGGCCGGCCAGACGCGCGTGCGCATCCGGATGCTGAACACCGGGAGCATCGCGACGGCGACGTTCCGCACCGAGACCGGTGCGAGCGGCACGGTCTCGGTCGACTACGACGGCGACCAGGCGATCGACGGCGTGCCGGGAACAGCGGGTGCGATCGCGCTCGACTTCGAGGGCACAGCGGGCTCGACTGCCGGAGCGCTGTTCCCGACCGGGAGCGTCAGGGACGAGATCGACTCCGTCGCCGTCACCTGCGTCGACAACGGCATGCCGTCCGTGCTGCTGCGGTCTCAGGACCTCGGCATCGATCCGGATGCCGCGCCGGCAGATCTCGAAGCGGACGCCGCCCTCGCCGAGCGTCTCGAACACCTCCGGATCTCTGCGGCCGACCGGATGGGGCTGGGCGACGTCGCGCGGGCCACGATCCCGAAGATGGTCGCCATCTCCGCCCCGCGAGGCGGGACCGGTATGACGACGCGCACGTTCCTGCCCCAGGGCGGTGACGGCTTCCGTGTGCATACCTCCGTCGGTGTGCTCGGCGCGCTCACCGCGGCCGCGGGCGCCGTGGCGCGAGGTTCCGTCGGAGAAGGCGTGGCCGTGCCGCCGGCGGAAGGCGAGCCGTTCGTCGTCGAGCACCCCACGGGTCACTTCGACGTCGACGTCGCCATCGCCGAACGGGACGGCGCATTCGACGTGACGCGGTCCGTCGCCATCCGCACCGCGCGCAAACTGTTCGAGGGAACCGTGTTCCCCCGCCCGAGACTGTGATTCACCCGAGCGCGCCCCGATCATCCGGGGCATCGCGCAACACCTGTCAGAGAGGACGACGATGACCGACTACACATCGTTCGACATCGCACACCTGGCGAACGTCGAGCTGTACACGCCGAAGTTCGACGAGAGCCTGTTCTTCTTCCGCGACCTGCTCGCGATGCGGGTCGTCGCCGAAGCGGGTGATTCGGTGTACCTGCGCACGTGGGACGACTACGAGCTGTACACCATCAAGCTCACGAAGAAGGACGCCGCCGGCGTCGGCCGCACGTCGCTGCGCGCATCGAGCCAGGAGGCACTGGAGCGGCGCGTGAAGGAGATCGAGGCCGCCGGTCTCGGCATCGGCTGGGTCGACGGCGAGGTCGGCACAGGCAGGACGTACCTGTTCAACGACCCGGACGGTCACGAGCTCGGGATCTACTACGAAACCGAGCGCTACGTCGCCGGCTCAGAGGACCGACCCGCGCTGAAGAACCAGGCATCGAAGTTCCCCGGCGTCGGCGTGAACGCGCGACGGCTCGATCACATCAACTTCCTGGGCAAGGACGTCGAGGCCAACGGCGAGTTCATGCGCGATGCCCTCGGCATGCGCGAGAGCGAGCGCATCAGGCTCAACAACGGAAAGTTCGCCGCCTGGTGGTTCCACTTCGGGCTGAAGTCGTACGACATGGTCTACAGCGATGACTGGACCAAGCACGGCAACCGCCTGCACCACATCGCCTTCGCACCAGACACGCGCGAGGACATCCTCAAGGCCGCCGACATCTTCCTCGAGAACGGCATCCACATCGAGTCAGGCCCGCACAAGCACGCGATCAACCAGACGTTCTTCCTGTACGTGTGGGAGCCGGGCGGCAACCGCATCGAGTTCGCCAACGCCGGCGCGCGCCTGCTGCTCGACCCGGATCAGCCGGTCGTCGAATGGAGCGAAGAAGAGCGCAAGAAGGGTCAGGCCTGGGGAATGAAGACGATCGAGTCCTTCCACACCCACGGCACTCCCGTCGTGTGACGGGTGCGTCGGCGAGTCAGGCTCCGTCGACGATCTGCAGGAGCAGCCGGTGCAGCTCGGCGCGGTCGTGTTCGTCCGCGCCGCCGGTGACGATCGGCTCGATGGCGTCGACCTTCGGGCGCAGGTCCGCGAGCGCTTCGGCGCCGTCCGGAGTGACATGCAGCGACTTGCTGCGCGCATCGTCGGCGGACGCGGTCCTGGCGAGCAGGCCCCGCCGCACCATCCGCGCCACGAGGTCGGCGATCGTCGACCGGTCGAGGCCGAGGGTCGCACCGAGCCGCGCCTGACTCGCACCTGGCTCGCGTGAGACGACGTGCAGCGCCGCGTACTGCACGCTCGAGATCGTGGTCGACACGTGCGCGTTCCACGCCGCCTGGTGCACCTGCTGTGCGCGCCGGAGGAGGTGACCGGTGTGGGTGAGGAGGCGGGAGTCGATGGTGCTCATGACGCCGGCCTGCCAGTCGCGACCGGGCGGAAGAACGCGCGCTCGAAGAACGCGACGAGCTCTTCTGTCGCCTCGAGCGGCAGCACCTGTGCGATGTACTGATCGGGCCGCACCAGCACGAGAGCGCCGCGTTCGCGATCGATGCCGCGCATCGCGTAGATGTCTCCGGCGCCTGGCACGAACGCCTTGTGGTGATCGGTCAGCCCGAGCCTGCCGGCACGCGGTGCGAGCAACGGGGGCACGTTCGACGCGTCGGCGTCGTGCAGGTCGCGCTGCAGCACGCCGCGCACGTCGAGGATCGCGTCGACGTCGAGTCCCGCGCCGTAGCGCCGGATGGGGGAGCCGTCGCCTGCTGCGAGCCACTCGCACAGCGCATTCATCCGGTGCTCACCCGCATCGGCGAACAGATACGCACGCCACCGGCCATCGGCGGTGTGGCAGTGGCCGAGCTGCATCGGCCGCCCGTCGCCGACGCGCACGACGGGCGCGGAATGGAACCTCTCGCCGACGATCAGACCCGTCGCGAGCTCCTGGTGCGCATCGGTGCCGGTGAGGGGAGAGTGCTCCGGCGCGTAGCGTGCGGCGACGCCTGCCGTGTAGCGCCCCTGCTGCGTGAAGTACGCGGCCAGCTCGTCGGGGTCGATGCCGCCGCGCTCCGGATGATCCGGATCCGCCGCCGGCGCGGCGATCATCTCCGACCATTCCTTGTCGAAGTCGATCAGCTCCTGCGCGATCGGCCGGCGCTCGGCATCGTAGGTCTCGAGGAGCTGCGGATCGGCCCGCCCCTCCAAGACCGCTGCGAGCTTCCAGCCGAGGTTGAAGCCGTCCTGCATCGACACGTTCATGCCCTGCCCCGCCTTCGCGGAGTGCGTGTGGCACGCGTCACCCGTGATGAACACGCGCGGGTCGACGCCAGCGCGGCCGACCGCGTCGTCGAAGCCGTCGGCGATCCGCTGGGCTACCTCGTACACGCTGAACCACACTGTCTCGGCGGCCTCGATCGAATACGGCTGCAGGATCCGCCCGGCCACCGCGAGCACGTCCTCCGCCGTCTTCGAACGGATGTCGCCGCGATCGGCTTCGGTCACGGTGCCGAGATCGACGTAGAGGCGCACCAGGTGCCCGCCCTCGCGCGGGATCGACAGCAGGGAGCCGTGCCCGTCCGACTGCACAGCGTTCTTGAACCGGAAGTCGGGGAAGTCGGTGATCGGCATGATGTCCATCACGCCCCATGCATGGTTCGTGCGGTCACCGGAGAGCGTGCGATCGATCGCCCCGCGGACATCGCTGCGAGCGCCGTCGGCTCCGATGACATAGCGGGCCCGGATGACACGCGCCTCGCCGCTCGGAACGCCTCTGAGCGCGACCTCGACCGGATGGGAGCGCGAGTCGTCACGGGTCAGGCCGATGAACTCCCAGCCGTGGTCGACGCCGAGCCGGGTCGGCGCCTTCGCCATCGCGCCGCGCAGATGGTCGTGGATGCGGGCCTGGTTCAGGATGATGTGCGGCATCTCGCTGAGGTCGTCGGCGACGTCCTGCACGCGATCGGCTCTGCGGATCTGCGAACGGGCATCCGGATCCGGCCGCCAGAAGTGCACCTCGGTGACCCAGGCGCCCTCGTCGATCATCTGCCCGGCGAGGCCGAACGCCTGGAACATCTCGAGGGAGCGGCAGGCGACGCCGTCGGCCTGGCCGAGCTGCAACGGCTCGGGTCGGCGCTCGATGACGGCCGTCGAGATCGCCGGGAACTGCGCGAGCTGCGCGGCGGCGACCAGTCCGGCCGGCCCTGACCCGACGACCAGCACGTCGACCTCGTCGGGGAGACCGCTGCGCGGGGGAGCCGTCGCCGGGCGAACGGCGGGATCGCCGGGGTGGAACCCGTCTCGGTAGTACTCCATGCCGGACTCTTTCGTTGGGGTACGAACAGAATATGGTACGTACCCCAACGAACGCAAGGAGCAATATCGCGGGCGCCGGTGTTCGGATGCGGAACGGCCCTCGGCTTCGTGTGAAGCCGAGGGCCGTTCCGGAAGGTGGTCGTCACGCGTTGATGTCGACGTCCTTGGTCTCCTTGCCGAGGAGCAATGCGACCAGGGTGAGTACACCGGCGGCCGACATGTACAGGCCCACCAACCACGGGTTGCCGTCGCCGACGCTCCACAGCCAGATGGCGATCAGCGGAGCGACCGATGCGCCGAGGATCGAGGAGACGTTGTACGCCACGGCTGATCCGGTGTAGCGCACCGATGTCGGGAACAGCTCAGGCAGCAGCGCGCCCATCGGGCCGAACGTCATGCCCATCAGTGTGAACCCGAAGATCAGGAACGTCTGCGTGAGAGCCCCGGTGAACTGCGCGCTGTCGTGCGGCATCAGGAAGACCGTGTACACCAGGCCGAGCGCGATGATGCCGCAGGTCACCCAGATCAGCAGTCTGCGGCGGCCGATCTGGTCGGCGAGGGGACCGGAGATGAGGGTGAAGATGCCGAAGAACACCACCCCGAAGATCTGCATCAGCACGAAGTCGGTGCGCGCGAAACCGAGCCCCGGCACGTCGGCATCGGCGGCCGTGGTGCCGTACGAGAGCGTGAAGTTCGTCATCAGGTAGAACAGCACGTAGGTGGCGAGCATGAAGAACGTGCCCAGGATGAGCTGCCACCAGTGCTTGGCGAACACGTGTCCGAGCGGTGCCTTCTTGATGTCGCCCTTCTTCTCGGCGCGCTGGAACGCGTCGGACTCGACGAGCTTCAGCCGCACCCACAGGCCGACGACGACCATCACGGCCGAGAACAGGAACGGGATGCGCCATCCCCAGGAGAGGAAGGCGTCTTCGACGTTGGCGGCGTCGCCGGGGAGAGCGTAGTTCAGCACGAGGAACAGCAGGTTCGCGATGATGAAGCCGATCGGAGCACCCAGCTGCGGGAAGGTGCCGTACAGCGCGCGTTTGCCCTCGGGCGCGTTCTCGGTCGCCACCAGGGCGGCGCCGGACCACTCGCCGCCGAGCGCGAAGCCCTGGGCGAGACGCAGCACCAGCAGCAGTCCGGCGGCCCACAGCCCGATCGCGTCGTACGTCGGCAACAGGCCGATGAGGAACGTCGCGATGCCCATCGTCAGCAGCGATGCTACAAGCGTGGACTTGCGGCCGAACTTGTCGCCGAAGTGGCCGTACACGATTGCGCCGATCGGACGGGCGACCATTGCTGCGCCGAACACAGCGAACGACGACAGCAGGCCGGCGGTCGGGCTGAACTCGGGGAAGAACAGGTGCGGGAAGACGAGGGCGGCGGCGGTGGCGTACGCGTAGAAGTCGTAGAACTCCACCGTCGTGCCGACGAGGCTTGCGGCGATCACGCGGCCGCGGGAGTTGAGCGGCTTCGAAGCCGCCTGAGTGGTGCTGGTCATGAGCTGCCTTAGCAATGATGCGGATGAAAGGCAGGCCGGAAGGTGGGGTCTGCTCCGTCGGCTCCGGAGTCGGCTCGACGGGTCGCGCCGCGCCGCCCCGTGAGCGGTGTGCGGCGTCGTGGCCGGGCACAATCGACGATTCTATACCCGTGGATGCACCCGTCGGGCTCTCACGCGGGCAGCGGAGCGCGAATCGCTCAGCGCCACATCACAGCGAGACCGGCGTTGACCAGCACCAGCGCGCCGATCAGCCAGAACGTCCACACCGGCAGCGGCTTGTCCTTCTTCGCACGTGCGCTGGAGATTCCCATCAGCGCGCCGATGACGATGAGCACGATGAGCTTCGTGCCGATCTTCGCGTAGTTCATCTCACCGTCGCCCATGCCCCACGGGGCGGCGAGGGCGAGGCCTGCGACCAGGGCGACGACCATGCCGAGGTTCATCACCTTGTTCACCTTGAAGGTGCGCTGCGCGGCCTCGACGAACCAGCTGCCGAACAGGAGCGCGAACCCGATCAGGTGAATGAAAAGGGTGGCGTGCCGCAGAATCTCCATGTTTCTACCCTACGTAGAAATCTGAAGGATTCAAGTCTCGACTGAGTAACGCGCGGCTGCGGGGTCAGCGCGGATCGCGCAGCACCGCGGCGGTGGCCAGTGCGGCCTCGGCCGCTTCTGCACCCTTGTCCTCGTGGGAGTCGGCGAGCCCTGCGCGGTCGAGCCCCTGCTGCTCGTCGTCCGTGGTCAGCACGCCGAAGCCGACGGGCTTGCCGGTGTCGAGCGCAACCCGCGTGAGACCGTCGGTGGCCGCCGAGGACACGTACTCGAAGTGCGGAGTGCCGCCCCGGATGATCACGCCGAGCGCCACGACCGCGTCCGCGCCTCGGTCGAGGGCGGCTTTGGCCACGACGGGCAGCTCGAACGAGCCGGGGACCCGCACGAGCGCATGGGTCGCGCCCGCGGCGTCGAGCGCCCGCTGCGCGCCCGCGATCAGCCCTTCCGAGATCGTCTCGTGCCACGTGCCGGCCACGACGACCACGTTCAGGCCGGTGCCGTCGATCCGGTCGGCCTTCGGTGCTCCCTCAACGCTCATGCGCTCTGGTTCCCTTCGATCTGCTCGCCCTGGTGGGGCTCGTCCTTCATCAGTGCGATGGCGGCGGCGAGCTCGTCCTCGCCGATGATGTGACCCATCCGGTCGCGTTTGGTGGTGAGGTACTGGTGGTTGTTCGGGCCGACGCCCACGATCAGCGGAACCTGCTCGGCGACGTCGATGCCGAACCCGCGCAGCTGGGTGACCTTGTCCGTGTTGTTCGTGAGCAGGCGCACGCTCTTCACGCCGAGGTCGGCGAGGATCCCGGCCGCCGCGGCGTAGTCGCGGGCATCGGCCGGCAGGCCCAGCGCGGTGTTGGCATCGAGTGTGTCGAGCCCCTCCTCCTGCAGCGCGTACGCGCGCAGCTTGTTGATGAGGCCGATGCCTCGCCCCTCGTGCCCTCGCATGTAGATCACGGCGCCGCCGTCGGCGTCGATGCGTTCGAGCGCCGCGTCGAGCTGGGAGCCGCACTCGCATTTCTGCGAGTGGAAGGCCTCACCCGTCAGGCATTCCGAGTGGACGCGCACCAGCGGCGCGTCGACCGCTGACAGATCGCCGGAGACGATCGCCAGGTGGTCGGTGCCGGTCATCCTGTCTTTGTACGCCAGGAAGCGGAAGGTGCCGTGCGCGGTGGGCACGACGGCGTTCGCCCGCAGGCTCACGGCGCGCCGCGTCGGTGCCAGCTCCTCGCCGCTGTCGTCGTGCTCGGCGAGGTGGGCGGCGAGTCTCTCGATCGTGGTGACCGGTACGTCTTCGCGCTGCCCCATCTCGATCAGGCCGGGCAGTCGCATCATGCTGCCGTCGTCGGCGACGATCTCGCCGATCACTCCGACTGGGGCGAGGCCTGCGAGTCGCATCAGGTCGACGGCGGCCTCTGTGTGCCCCGCACGCTCGCGCACGCCGCCGGGGACTGCGCGCAGCGGCAGGATGTGGCCGGGCCGGATGAGGTCGGTCGGCCCGGCGTCCGGATCGGCCAGCACGTTCAGCGTGCGCGCACGATCGTGCGCGCTGATGCCTGTCGTCACACCGGAGGCGGCGTCGACGCTCACGGTGTATGCGGTGCCGCGGGCATCCTCGTTGTGGGTCACCATCGGCGGCAGCTCGAGTCTGTCCGCCCACTCCGACGGCATCGGAGCGCACAGGTAGCCGGAGGTGTATCGCACCGTCCACGCCAGCCACTCCTGCGAGGCGAGCTCGGCCGACAGGATGACGTCGCCCTCGTTCTCTCGGTCCTCGTCGTCGGCGACGATGACGGGGCGGCCCTCGCGCAGCGCGGCCACGGCCTCCTCGATCGAGGCGAGATCGTTCGTGCTCATCGCATGGCTCCAGGGTCGGGAAGGTCGGGGTCTGTCAGTACGGTGTAGTCGGCGGCAGGGACTTCTGTCGTCGCGAACGAGACCGATCCCGGCCGCTGCTCCTCGTCATCCGGCACTGCGGCTTCGGCGTCAGGCTCGCCGCGGTCGAAGGCCAGCAGCCGCTCGACGTGCCGGGCGAGGATGTCGGTCTCGAGGTTGACGCGGTCGCCCGGAACGCGCTCACCGAGGGTCGTCGCCTGCAGCGTCTCGGGGATGAGTGAGACCTCGAACCACGCGGACAGGCCTCCAGGACTGCTCACGGCGCTCACGGTGAGGGAGACGCCGTCGACCGCGATAGAGCCCTTGTCGACCACCAGCGGCGCGAAGCGCGCGGGGAGACCGATCCGGATGACGCTCCACTGCTCGCCATGGGTGACGTTCAGGACGTGACCGGTGCCGTCGATGTGGCCCTGCACGATGTGGCCGCCCAACCGGCCGCCCGCCGTCATCGCCCGCTCCACGTTGACCCGGGCTCCTGGTCGCAGCCCGCCGAGCGTCGACATGTCGAGCGTCTGGCGCATCACGTCTGCGGTGAAGCCGTGCTCGTTGTGCGCCACGACCGTCAGGCACACGCCGCTGATCGAGATCGAATCGCCGTGACCGGCGTCGCTGACGGCCTTCGGAGCATGGACGGACAATCGAACGCCGTCGCCGTGCGGTGCGATCTGGGCGACCTCGCCGAGCTCCTCGATGATTCCCGTGAACATCAGCGTTCTCCCTCTTCTGGTGCGGTATGTGCGGCCGGTGCCGCTGAGCTGTCAGGCCATGCGCGGCGCTCGCGGAAGCGGGTGTCGAACAGGATGTCATCACCGAGCGTCGTGACCGAGTCGATCCGCAGTCGGCGCGCGTCTCCGATCGTGCCGACTCCGATGTCGGTGACCGAGAGGCGATCACCGCCGAGAAGCACGGGGGCGACGTAGGCGAGCAGGCGATCGGCCAGGCCCGCCTCGAGGAACGCACTCGCCAGGGCGGGGCCGCCCTCGACGAAGACGCGGTGCAGCCCGCGGTCGCGCAGGTCGGCGAGCACGGACTGCAGATCGCGGGTGCCGTAGACGATCGGCTCGTGCGGATGGTCGTGCAGCTTGGCTCGGCGGGGAAGCGCGCGGGTGCCGATCACGACGGGCACCGGCTGGTGCTCGGCGAGCTCGCCGTCGATGCGGGCTGTGAGTGCGGGGTCGTCGAACAGTGCCGTGCCCGTGCCGACGATGATCGCATCGGCGGCCGCGCGGTGGCGGTGCACGTCGGCGCGGGCCTCGGGGCCGGTGATCCATTGACTGGTGCCGTCTGCGGCAGCTCCCCGCCCGTCGAGGCTCTGCGCCCACTTCACCGTGACGTGCGGCCGCCCGAGACGGAAGCTGGTGACCCACGCCTCCAGGAATGCAGCGGCTTCGTCGCGGAGCAGGTGCGGCGCCACATCGACGTCGGATGCGGCGAGGCGCTCCGCCCCGCCGCCGGAGGCGACGCCCGGATCGTCGACCGCGTACACGACGCGGGTGATGCCGGCCGCGAGCAGCGCTTCGGCGCACGGGCCGGTGAGGCCGGTGTGGTTGCACGGCTCGAGTGTCACCACGGCCGTCGCGCCGTGGGCTGCGCCGTCCGGAAGGTGCGAGAGCGCGTCGACTTCTGCGTGCGCTGTGCCCGCACCGCGGTGCCAGCCCTCGGCGAGCACGACGCCTGAGGGAGAGAGGATGACGGCGCCGACCTGAGGATTGCGCCCGCGCGGCCCGCGGGCGGCGAGCTCCAGGGCGCGCGCCATCGCCAGGCGCTCCGCCTCGGTGAATGCCATCCGGACCTCCGGTCGTCGATGCGCACCGGGGTCTCGGGCGCGACCCCTCCCGTGAGAGGGGCAACGCCCGTGCTGCCTTCCATCCGGACTACACAGGCTGCGCCTGCATCACCGTCGGTCCCGGAATTCCACCGAGTCAGCCCCGCCTGCTCAGAGCCCGAATGGGCCCTTCGCCGCGGAGGTCGCGGACTGTCACCGCCGGTTCGGATTCTCACCGACCCCGGAGCACGTATTGCTCTGTCAGTCTACCCAACGCGTCGACGGGCGATGTATTCCCCGCACCGGGCAGAGTCGAGATGCGCTATTCCTGGGTGTGATCTCTCGTGTCGGCGAGGAGGCGTTCGAGGTCGTGCTCTTCGTCGCCGATGCCGCTGAGGAGGGTCTGCATGATGAGGCGGGCCCATCCGGATGCCGAGTCGTCGTCGTCTCTGGCTGTTGCTGCCTCGTGGATCAAGGCCATGTAGATGCTCCGCATCCAGGGGATGTCGACATTCCGGCGCAGGAGTCCCGTGTCGCGCGAGCGCTGCAAGAGGGCGTCGAGCTCGGCGATGATGTCGGCGTCGATGCCTTGGGTTCCCTCGTCGACGAGCTGCCAGGCCGCGCGCCAGTCCGCTTTGAGATCGAGCGTCGTCATCGTCAGCTGGTAGAGGGCGACGAGAGGGGGAGCGGTCTCCACGTGCGCGCTGGCGAACGCCTCACGCAGCTTCGCGTTGATCACTGAGACGAGCGCGTCTCGCAGCTCGTCGCGGGAGGAGAAGCGCCTGTGCACGGTTGTGCGAGCGACGCCGGCCGCCGTGGCGATCTCCTCCATGCTCGCGAAGGGATCCGTGGCGAAGACGCGTTCCGCCGCCTCGAGGATGCGAGCCATCGACCTCTCGGCGTCGGCTCGGAGCGGACGCGCGGGTCTATGCGGGAGCGCTGACATACAGGAGATTCTACAGTCCTGTTTCTTGACTTAACTGCAACACTGATGTTTCAGTTAACGGTGGCATATGCCCGACTCAACCTAAGGAGCACCACGATGGACCTTCATATCTCCGGCAAGACAGCTCTCGTAACCGGCGCCAGCAAAGGAATGGGATTGGAGGTGGTGCGCGTGCTGCAGGAGGAGGGCGTGACCGTGGTAGCCGTCTCGCGAACGGTGACACGAGAACTTGCAGAGACCGGCGCGACTGCGCTCGTCGGTGATCTGTCCCAGCCAGATGCTCCTGCTCGGGTCGTGGCTGAGGCACTCGACGCCGTGGGCGGGCTCGACATTCTGGTCAACAACGTCGGCGGTGGCGACGCAGGTGCACCTGGTGCGGGCTTCCTCGATTTCGATGATGCCGCCTGGGCATCCACCATCGAACTCAACCTCCACGCGGCAGTTCGTACGACCCGCGCTGCTCTGCCCGCGCTTCTGGCTTCGCGAGGGGCGGTGGTGAACGTCTCCTCAGACAGCGCGCGCCGACCTCAGACGGCCCCGTTGCCGTATGGTGCCGCAAAGGCCGCGCTCAACGCCGTCACGAAGGGGCTGTCCGAGGAGTTCGGCCCCCAGGGTGTGCGGTTCAACACTGTGACGCCATCCTCCACTCGCACGCAGCTGTGGGAGGGGGAGCAGAGCTTCGGTGCCGACCTCGCGCAGGCGATGAGCGTCACGCAGCAGGAACTGATCGCGGCTCTGCCCTCACAGATGGGAATGATCACCGGCCGTTTCATCGAGCCGCGTGAGATCGCGACCGCGATCGCCTACCTCGTCTCACCGCTCGGGGACAGCGTCCACGGCGCCAACTGGGTCGTCGACGGCGGCGTCTCGAAGGCCGTCTAGCGTCGGAAGGCGACGGACGAAGGTTCTTGCGGCGAGTCGAGGAAGTCCCAGGGCGCGCGAAGCGGCCCCGCCGCACCCGGAGGTGCGGCGGGGCCGCTGAAGGCGTCGCGTTACGAGCGTGCGCCGAGCAGGTGCTCGGTGGCGAGCTGCTGCAGTCGCACGAAGCCGAAGCCCTTGCCGTCGAGATAGGCGTTCGCGTCGAAGTCCTCGTACGCGCGGCGGTCGGCGAGCAGGTCGTCGTAGCTCTCGCCCTCGTTCAGCGTCGGGGTGCGCAGCTCGGCGACCTTGGCGGTGGCGAGCGCCTCCTGCACCTCGGGGTCGGCGCGGAAGGCCTGCGCGCGCTCCTTCAGCAGCAGGTAGGTCTGCATGTTCGCCGAGACCGAGTCCCACACGCCCTGTTCGTCTTCGGTGCGGCTCGGCTTGTAGTCGAAGTGGCGGGGGCCGGTGTAGGCCTGGCCGCCCTCCGGCGCACCGTGCTCGAGCAGGTCGACCAGCGAGAAGGCGTTGTGCAGGTCGCCGTGACCGAAGACGAGGTCCTGGTCGTACTTGATGCTGCGCTGGCCGTTCAGGTCGATGTGGAACAGCTTGCCGTGGTAGAGCGCCTGCGCGATGCCGGCGGTGAAGTTCAGGCCGGCCATCTGCTCGTGACCGACCTCGGGGTTCACGCCGACGAGCTCGGGCCGCTCGAGCGACTCGATGAACGCCAGTGCGTGGCCGAGGGTGGGCAGCAGGATGTCGCCGCGGGGCTCGTTCGGCTTCGGCTCGATGGCGAACCGGATGTCGTATCCCTTGTCGGTGACGTAGTCGCCGAGCAGGTTCACGGCCTCGCGGTAGCGGGAGAGGGCGGCCTGCACGTCCTTGGCGGTGTCGTACTCAGCACCCTCGCGGCCGCCCCACATCACGAAGGTCTTTGCGCCGAGTTCTGCGGCGAGATCGACGTTGCGGAGCACCTTGCGCAGCGCGAAGCGTCGCACGTCGCGGTCGTTGGAGGTGAAGCCGCCGTCCTTGAAGACGGGGGCGCTGAACAGGTTGGTGGTGACCATCGGCACGACGATGCCGGTGTCGGCCATCGCCTGCTTCAGGCGGTCGATCTGCTTCTGACGCTCGGCGTCAGTGGAGCCGAAGGCGAACAGATCGTCGTCGTGGAACGTCAGCCCGTACGCTCCCGCTTCGGCGAGCTTCTCGACCCCGTGCACGACGTCGAGCGCGCTGCGGGTCGGGCCGCCGAACGGGTCGGCGCCGTTGTAGCCGATGGTCCACAGACCGAACGAGAACTTGTCGGCCTTGGTGGGGGTGAGTGTCATGGGGTGTGCCCTTCAGCGTCGTCGGTGAAATGTTGTGGACACGAACTTATCACTTGTGGAGGGGTGGCGCAACGCGTTCGAGCATGCGAAAGGTGGGTGCGGCGAGCGATTTGT
Organism: Microbacterium sp. JB110; assembly: GCF_003335195.1. NCBI lineage: Bacteria > Bacillati > Actinomycetota > Actinomycetes > Micrococcales > Microbacteriaceae > Microbacterium > Microbacterium sp. JB110. The sequence goes on from NZ_QPGM01000003.1 coordinate 322,937, forward strand.
TGTCGCTCCAGCGAAAAGGGTTGTGGTCCGCCGCGACTCGCGCTACGCTCGCCGGGACGATCGTCGAAGCGCTTAGACAAACGGGTGAGAAATGGTGACCATCAACGACGTGGCCAAGGCTGCGGGCGTCTCCATCAGCACCGTCTCGTACGCGCTGTCGGGTAAGCGAACGATCTCGGGCGAGACGAAGAGCCGCATCGATGGAGCGATCCGTGAGCTCGGCTACCGTGCGCACGCCGGGGCAAGGATGCTCGCCGGAGCGAAGACGAACATTCTCGCCCTCAGTGCCCCCTTGCACGACGACGGCCACCTCCCGACCCACATGCGCTTCGTCAGTGCCGTCGTGCAGACCGCCCGTGAGTACGACTACGACGTGCTCCTGCTCGCGACTGACGACGAGATCAGCGGCATCCAACGGGTGGCGGCCAGCTCGCTGGTCGACGGCGTCGTGGCGATGGGGGTCTCGGAGCACGATGACCGAGTGGGCCTCGTGCGCGAGCTCGGAGTGTCGTCGTCGTTCATCGGAATCCCCGACGGTGCCGAGGGACTCGCGTGCGTCGACCTCGATTTCGCGGCCACGGCATCCGTTGTCGTCGCTCGCCTCGCTGACGAAGGTCACCGCACAATCGGCGTGATCGGACATCCGCACGGCTATGTCGAACGACGGCAGGGCTTCATGACCCGTTTCGAAGACGGGCTCACCGCAGCGGCCGACGCGCGCGGAGTGCGCATCGTGCGCACGTGGGCGGAGTTGGGGCGCGGATCGGGCGCTCGCGCCGTCGACGCGCTGCTCGACGGCGGCGAGGACGTGTCGGCCATCATCTTCCACTGCAACGAACCCGTCGTCGAAGACGCGGTGCGGCGGCTAGCGGAGCGCGGCGTCGATGTGCCGAAGGACATGTCGCTCGTCGCGGCCGCAGCCAGCTATGACCCGGGTGGGTTCGACGTGCCGCTGAGCGGGGTGACGCTTCCGCTCGAGCGAGTCTGCCGTGTCGCCGTCGAGTCGGCGCTGGCCGCAGACCGGGGCGCGATCGCGGGTGACCCGCTTCTGATCGAACCGGAGTACGTCGATCGGGGGTCCGTGAACCGCGTGAGCAGCTGAGCGCAGCACGACACTCGAATGCCTTTTATCGAAGCGCTTCGATTCCATCACGACGCCACCCAATCGCTTTCCATCACATCAACGGTCGATCGGCCGCACCATCTCGGGGGCAGTGCCCCACTACAAGGAGGTAGAAGATGAACATCCGACGCATCATCGCTGTGACCGGGGCCGCGGCTCTCGGGACTGCGATGCTCGCCAGCTGCGGCCCGGCCGAGCAGGAGTCCGACAACACGCTCACGCTGTGGCACTACGAGGGGTCCAACTCCGCAATGGGCATCGCGTGGGACCGCGCCATCGAGGTCTTCGAGGAGGAGACCGGGGCGACCGTGGAGTTCGAGGAGCGAAGCTTCGAGCAGATCCGCCAGACGGCAAGCCAGGTGCTGAACTCAGACGAGGCCCCCGACCTGCTGGAGTACAACAAGGGCAACGCAACGGCGGGGCTGCTTGCGAGCCAGGGACTCCTCGCTCCCCTGGACGACGCAGTCAGCGAATACGGGTGGGACGACGTGCTCGCGCCGTCGTTGCAGACGACGGCGCGCTACGACGAAGACGGGGTGATGGGCTCCGGCAGCTGGTACGGCGTTCCGACGTACGGAGAGTACGTGCAGTTCTACTACAACGAGGAGATGTTCGACGAGTACGGGCTCGAGGTGCCCACCACCTTCGATGAGCTCGAGCAGGTCATGCAGGTCTTCGTCGATGAGGGCGTCACCCCGCTCGCGGAAGCCGCAGGAGAGTATCCGCTCGGCCAGCTCTGGTACCAGCTCGCGCTCGCGCAGGCCGACAGGCAGTGGGTCGACGACTACCAGGTCTACGACAACCCCGTCGACTTCTCGGGGCCCGAGGTGACGAGCGCGACCGAGACCGTCGCCGACTGGGTCGACGAGGGGTACATCTCCTCCGACGCGACGGGCCTGGCCGCGGAGGACGCCGGAACGGGCTTCATCTCCGGCACCTACCCGATGTTCTTCTCCGGCAGCTGGTGGTTCGGTCGGTTCCTCGACGAGGCTCAGCATGACTGGTCGACCTTCCTGTTCCCCGGCGCTGAGATGTCGCCCGGCTCGTCTGGCAACCTCTGGGTCATCCCGACGACGTCGGGCGATCCGGAGCTCGCTGAGCAGTTCATCGACATCACGCTGCGCCCCGAGATCCAGGCGATCATGGGTGAGAACGGCGGCGTGCCTGTTGCGGCAGACGCCTCGGATGTCGAGAACGAGGCGAATGCGCGTCTGATCGAGAACTTCAACACGCTGCTCGACAGGGACGGGCTCGGGTTCTACCCCGACTGGCCGACGCCGACCTTCTACGACGAGCTCAACGCCGGCCTGCAGGGTCTGCTCAACGGGACGCTCTCGACCGACGAGATGAACACGCAGATCGGCTCCGACTATGAGGCGGGCCTGCCCGCCGTCGCGAACTGATCGGGCGCGGCGCATGAGCACCTCCCACAGCGGGTCGTTGGTCCCGTTCCTGTCGGGACGCAGCTACTGGTGGTATCTGCTCCCGGGTGCGGCACTGCTGACCCTGATCGTCCTCGTGCCGCTCGGATGGAACGTGTACCTGAGCTTCACCGACTACCGCGGCATCGTCGCGCCGACATGGTCGGGACTGGACAACTGGGTCACGCTGATCGGCGACGAACGGTTCTGGCTGTCGTTCCGCAACAGCGTGGCGATGATCCTCGCGATGGTGATCGCGCCGACGCTGATCGGTCTCGTCGTCGCGGCCGCGCTGTTCGACGTCATCGGGCGCAAGTTCGGCGGAAGGCTCGCATCGTTCCTACGAGCGACGTACTACCTGCCGCAGATTCTGCCGTCCGTCATCGCCGCGATCGTGATCGGATGGATTCTGCGTCCGGAGAACGGCGCGCTCAACACGATCCTCGAGTCGATCGGACTCGGGCATCTGGCGAGCAACTGGCTGGGATCACCCGACACGGCGCTCGTCAGCATCATGGCGGTGCTCGTGTGGATCCAGGTCGGCTACCCGGTCGTCATCTTCATGGCGGCGCTGCAGCGCGTCGATCCCGAGCTGTACGAGGCGGCCGAGATCGACGGGGCCGGATGGTTCAGGCGGTTCGCGGCGATCACCATGCCGATGATCCGTCCGGAGATGTTCGTCGTGGCGCTCACCTGCACGATCGCGGCGCTGAAGGTCTTCGGTCCCGTCTACGCCCTCACGGGTGGCGGGCCGAACTTCGCCACGATCGTGCCGAGCTACTACTCGTACAGTCAGTTCTTCCAGAGTCAGCAGGTCGGATACGGTGCGGCGATCGCGACCGCCCTGACGATCGTCATCCTGCTCGTGTCGATCGTGTTCGTGTCGGCACAGAATCGCGCGGAGCGGAAGGAGGCAGCGCGATGAGCGCCACCACCGCGATCATCACCGGATCGCCCAAGCGCCGCAACCGTCGTCGCCGCACTCCGACGGATTGGATCGTGCTCGGGTGCGTCGTCATCCTCGCGGCCATCGTGCTGTTCCCGTTCGTCGTCATCCTCATCAACGCGTTCAAGTCGCCCGAGGACTACGCGACGGGCGGCCCGTTGCAGCTGCCGACGTCGTTCTACGTCGACGGGATCGCTGCCTTCTGGGATCGGGTGAACTTCCCCCAGAAGCTGTGGAACAGCTTCTTCATATCCGGCGTCGTCGCCGTGGTCGCCGTCGTCGTGTCCGTGCTCAACGCATACGCGATCGGCATCGGAAGGGTGCGAGGGCGCGTGCCGCTCATCCTCGTCTTCCTGCTGGCGAACATGCTGCCGCAGGAGGTGCTCCTCTACCCCCTGTACACGATCTTCCGCGCGGTGGGTCTCTACGACAACGTCTGGTCCGTGATCATCACCTTCGTCGTCATCCAGAGCGCTTTCGGCACGTACCTGCTCGCGAGTGTCTTCGGCACATTCCCGAAGGAGATCATCGAGGCGGCCGCACTCGATGGGGCAGGGCGCTGGCGAACGCTGTGGCGGGTCATCGTTCCCGTGAGCCGACCGACCCTCGGCGTGCTGATGGTGTTCTTCTTCATCTGGACGTGGAACGAGTTCCTCATCCCGCTCACCTTCCTCATCTCGGGGGAGAACCAGACGGTCCCTGTCGCGATCAGCGTGCTGCAGGGCGACCGGCTGATGGACGTCACCACCACGAGCGCCTCGGCACTGCTGGGTCTGCTCCCGACGCTCATCTTCTTCCTCATCTTCCAGCGCACGCTTTCTCGCGGCATCACGGCAGGAGCAGTCAAGTAATGAAGTTCACCGACGGATTCTGGCAGGTCAGGCCCGGCGTCGACCCGCTCTACGGACGTGAGGTCTACGACCTCGCCGTCTCAGGACGCGGCCTCGTGGCGACGGTTCCGACCAAGGTCATCGCCGACAGGGGAGACACCCTCAACCGTCCGACGCTCACAGTCTCGCTGCATTCGCCGCACGAAGGCGTGATCGGCGTGCGCATCGCCCACCACACCGGAGGGCGCGTGCCGCAGGGCTTCGACCTCGTCGGCGCCTCCGAATGCGGTGAGGCGACGCTCGACGGAGACGAGGGACGTCTGGTGAGCGGCCCGATCACGGCGGTCGTGCGCCGCGGGCACGAGTGGTCGCTGGAGTTCCGCGACACCGTGACGGGGCGGGTGCTCACCTCGAGCGGCGAACGCTCGCTCGGGTTCATGCGCCTCGCCGAGGATGCGGCCGTCGACCGCGGCATCGTGGGGAATGCGCGGGGCGGCACGCCGACGCCCCGGCACGGCACGTACATCCACGAGCAGCTCTCGCTCGGTGTCGGCGAGGTCGTCTACGGGCTCGGCGAGAGGTTCGGTCCGTTCGTCAAGAACGGCCAGACCGTTGAGATCTGGAACGCCGACGGCGGCACGTCGAGCGAGCAGGCGTACAAGAACATCCCGTTCCATCTCAGCAATCGCGGATTCGGCGTGCTCGTCAACGACACCGGTCACGTCTCCTACGAGGTCGGCTCGGAGACGGTCGAGCGGGTGCAGTTCTCCGTCGCGGGCGAACAGCTGGAGTACTTCGTCATCGCAGGGCCGACCCCGACCGAGGTGCTCGACCGGTACACCTCGCTCACCGGCCGCCCGCCGGAGGTGCCGGCGTGGTCGTACGGGCTCTGGCTGTCGACGAGCTTCACAACCGACTACGACGAGCAGACCGTGAACGCATTCCTCGACGGCATGCGCGACCGCGACATCCCGCTCGACGTGTTCCATTTCGACTGCTTCTGGATGCGCGAGTTCAACTGGTGCGACTTCGAGTGGGATCCGCGCGTCTTCCCCGATCCGGATGGCATGCTCGAGCGCCTGCACGAGCGCGGTCTGCGCGTGAGCGCGTGGATCAACCCGTACATCGCGCAGCGCTCGCCGCTGTTCGCGGAGGGGGTCGAGAACGGCTACCTGGTCAGGAGAGCGGACGGATCCGTCTGGCAGTGGGACATGTGGCAGGCGGGAATGGCACTCGTCGACTTCACGAATCCCGACGCGACCCGGTGGTATCAGGAGCACCTGCGCCGCCTCACGCGCCAAGGGGTCGACTGCTTCAAGACCGACTTCGGTGAGCGGATCCCGACCGACGTCGTCTACTTCGACGGCAGCGACGCCGCCGCGATGCACAACCGCTACACCCACCTGTACAACCAGGCGGTGTTCGAAGTGCTCGAGCAGGAGCGAGGCGAGGGCGACGCCGTGCTGTTCGCACGGTCGGCGACGGCCGGCGGGCAGCGGATGCCCGTGCACTGGGGCGGCGACAACACGTCGACCTTCGAGTCGATGGCGGAGACCCTGCGCGGCGGCCTGTCGCTCGCGATGAGCGGGTTCGCCTTCTGGAGCCACGACATCGGCGGGTTCGAGGGGATGCCGGATGCCGGCGTCTTCAAGCGCTGGCTCGCCTTCGGCCTGCTGTCGAGTCACAGCAGGCTGCACGGATCGGGCAGCTACCGCGTGCCGTGGCTGTTCGACGAGGCGGAGGGTCGAGACGAGAGCGATCCGCAGAGTGCCGTGTCGGTGGCTCGCCGCTTCGCGCGGCTCAAGGCATCGCTGATGCCATACCTCTTCGCCGCGGGCAGGGAGGCGCACGTCACCGGCACGCCAGTGATGCGTCCGATGGCGCTGGCGTTCCCCGACGACCCGGCCGTCTCGCACCTCGACCGCCAGTACATGCTCGGCCCCGACCTGCTGGTCGCCCCGGTGTTCTCCGCCCACGGAGAGGCGGAGTTCTACCTGCCGGACGGAGAGTGGACGAGCCTGCTCACCGGGGAGACCGTGTCGGGCGGGCGCTGGCGCCGTGAGACGCATGACTTCGACAGTATCCCGCTGTACGTGCGGTCCGGGGCGGTTGTGCCCCTCGGAGGTCACGACGAATCGGCCGACTACGACTACCTCGACGGGCTGCGTCTGTTCGTCGCGCCCGGAGACGGCGCGAGGGAGATCGAGGTGACGGCTCCGGATGGCCGCACGGCGCGGGTCCGCATCGAGCGCGACAACGGCAGCGTCGTGGCGCTCAGCGATGACCTCGAACGGTTCCGGATCGAGGATGCCGGCGGGCGGCATGCAGAGGCAACCGAGGGGCGCGCCGAACTCGGGATCGAAGGGAAGCAGGCATGATGAGAACCGTGACAGCTGAGCAGACCACACACATGACCGACTACCGAAGCGTGCCGCTCGAGTTCCCGCCGGGATTCGTGATCGGGTCGGCGACCGCGTCGTACCAGGTGGAGGGGGCGGCGGCCGAGGGCGGGCGCACCCCGTCGATCTGGGACACGTTCAGTCGCACGCCAGGCAACATCTGGAACGACGACAACGGCGACGTCGCGTGCGATCACTATCACCTGCTCGAGCCCGACCTCGACATGATGGCCGGTCTCGGGCTCGAGGCCTACCGGTTCTCGATCTCGTGGTCGCGCGTCCTGCCGCACGGCGGCTCGGTGGTGAACCAGGAGGGCGTCGACTTCTACTCCCGCCTGGTCGACGGGCTGCTCGCCCGCGGCATCCGGCCGATCGCCACCCTCTATCACTGGGACCTGCCGCAGGAGCTCGAGGACGCGGGCGGCTGGCCTGTGCGGGAGACGGCCGAACGCTTCGTCGAGTACGCGGCGCGCACCGTCGAGGCACTCGGCGACCGAGTGCACACCTGGACCACGCTGAATGAGCCGTGGTGCTCCGCATACCTCGGCTACGGATCGGGAGCGCATGCTCCCGGCCGCACCGATGGCGCCGATTCGCTCGCCGCCGTGCACCATCTCAACCTCGCGCATGGTCTCGCCGTGCCCGAGATCCGGCGCGCGGCGACGAATGATCCGGATGTCTCGGTGACGCTGAACTTCCACGTCCCGCGCGGCGAGGCTGACGCCGCGCGCCGTGTGGACGCGCTCGCGAACCGCGCGTTCACGAGCCCGATGCTGCGCGGTCGATACGACGACGATCTGCTCGCCGACACGGCGGCGGTGACTGACTGGTCGTTCGTGCGCGACGGCGACCTCGAGACGATCCACCAGCCGATCGACGTGCTCGGCGTCAACTACTACTCGACCGTGACGGTGCGCACCTGGGACGGCGTCGGAGAGCGCGTGCGCAACGACGGACACAAGGACGTCGGCGGATCGCCGTGGCCGGGTGGTGAGAGCATCGAGTTCCTGCCGCAGGACGGGCCGTACACCGACATGGGGTGGAACATCGCTCCTGACGGGCTGGAGGGCCTGCTGGTGAGCCTGTCGGAGCAGTTCCCCGATCAGCCGCTGATGGTCACCGAGAACGGAGCGGCGTTCGCTGACGAACTGGTCGAGACGGCGGAGGGCAAGCGCGTGCACGACGCGGACCGCACCGACTACCTCGTGCGGCACTTCGGCGCAGCCAGGCGTGCGATGGATCGCGGAGTCGACCTGCGCGGGTATCTGGTGTGGTCGCTGCTGGACAACTTCGAGTGGGGCTACGGCTTCTCGAAGCGGTTCGGGATCGTCCGCGTCGACTACGACACGCGCGAACGCGTCGTGAAGGACAGCGCCCGCTGGCTTTCCGGCCTCATCGCGAGCCGCCGGAGCGACTGAGCGTCGAGCCGCGCACGACGAGATCTGCCGACATCCGGATGTGCGTCGGCTCGGCGTCGTCGTCGATCATGCGCACGAGCAGGTCGACGGCCGAGCGGCCCATCGCCGCCAGCGGCTGGCGCACAGTGGTGAGCGGGGGAGTCGCGGCCGCGGCCTCCGGCACATCGTCGAAGCCGACGATCGAGACATCGTCGGGCACGCGCAGCCCGCGCTCGGCCGCGACGCGCATGGTCTCGATCGCCGAGAGGTCGTTCGCGGCGAAGATCGCGGTGGGCGGATCGGCGGCATCGAACAGCGCCGCAGCGCCGTCACCGGCTGCGGGCTGGCGGTACCCTCCCTCGGCGATCAGCGTCTGGTCGACTTCGATGCCCGCGGCGCGAAGCGCCTCCCGATAGCCCTGCTCGCGCAGCCGGGCGGATTCGAGATCGCCGCGGCCGCGCAGATGCGCGATGCGTCGGTGCCCGAGGGAGATGAGGTGTTCGGTCGCCTCGCGGCCGCCTCGCAGGTTGTCGGTGTCGACCGTGGCGGGCCCCGTAGGTCCCCGGTGCGGGTCGATCGCGACGATCGGCATGTTCGTCTCAGGCAGGTGCACGGTCGGGGTGACGACGATCGCCCCGTCGATGAGTGTGCCGCCGAGGCGCGAGAGCGAACGGTTCTCCCACCCGAGATGGGAACCGCTCGAGACGGCGCCCGCGTATGCGAGCACGTCGTAGGCGGTCTCGGACAGCGCTTCCGAGACGCCCTGCAGCAGCTGAAGGGCAAACGGCTCGAACTCCGCGACGAGCACGCCGATGACGTGGGTGCGGCTACCGCGCATCGATGTCGCGACGAGGGAGCTGGCGTAGCCGAGCTCCGTGACGATCTGCATGACGCGCTCGCTCGTCGCCGCTGCGACGCCGTCGCGCCCGTTGATGACCTTCGACACGGTCGCGACGGAGACGCCGGCGACGCGCGCGACATCTGTGATGGTCGTGCGGCCGCGACCTGCGGTGTGCGTGGCGCTCATGGTCTCCCTACGGTACGTCGCGATGCCCCACCCGGCGGACCGGCGGGCGTGGAAGTCGTATCGACGCGTTTAGAAAACGTTATCGATAACGTTTGACATCCTTCATCCATCCTGCCAGAGTCAGTGTCACGCCGGGCGCAGCGCGTCGCTCGGAACCAAGGCGAAACAGCACTCAATGAGGAGAGAACGCCATGAAGATGCGTAAAACATGGGTCGTCGCTGTGGCGACCGCGGCTGCTGCGACCCTCGCACTGTCGGGCTGTGCGGGCGGATCGGGCGAGGCCGACGGGAACACGCTGGAGCTCTGGCACAACTCGACCACGGGGGACGGCAAGGCGTTCTGGGAGGAAGCCGGTGCCGCGTTCGAGGAGGAAGCCGGTGTTCACATCGACATCACGTCGATTCAGAACGAGGACATGGACGGCAAGCTGCAGACGGCGGTGAACTCGGGCGACATGCCCGATCTGTTCATGGCGCGCGGCGGCGGCAAGCTCGCCGACATCGTCGACGCGGGAGCGGTCAAAGACCTGTCCGACCTGATCTCGGAGGACACGAAGGCCGCCTACGGTGACGCGCCCTTCAGCGCGTTCACGATCGAGGGCGCCGTGTACGGTGTGCCGGTCGCCGTGCTTCCTGAGGGGGTGTTCCACAGTCAGGACCTCTTCGCAGAAGCGGGCGTCGAGGCGACGCCGACCACCTTCGACGAGCTGAACGACGTCGTCGACAAGCTCAAGGACTCCGGCACGGAACCGATCGCGCTCGGCGCGAAGGACGCGTGGCCGGCCGCGCACTGGTACTACTCGTTCGCGCTCCGCGCATGCGGTCAGGAGACGATCGAGAACATCGCGGTCGACCTCGACTTCAGCGATGGCTGCTGGCTGCAGGCAGCGGAGGATCTGGAGGAGTTCGCGGCCACTGAGCCGTTCAACGAGGGCTTCCTCACCACCTCGGCGCAGCAGGGAGCCGGCTCATCGGCTGGCCTGCTCGCGAACCACAAGGCGGCCATGGAGCTCATGGGCGGATGGAACGTCGGCGTCATCGGCGGCCTCACGCCTGACGGCGAGCCGCTGCCCGACCTCGGCTGGTTCCCGCTGCCGGCCACCAGCGGAGGCGAGGGCGACCCGACCGCGATGATGGGCGGAGTCGACGGGTACGCCTGCGCCGCGGATTCGCCGTCGTCGTGCGAGGACTTCCTCAACTTCCTTGCGACGCAGGAATGGCAGGAGAAGTACGCCGTCGCGTTCAACGCCGTGCCCGCTTCCAGCGACGCGCAGGCCGCGGTGACCGACCCTTCGCTGCTGCCGATGATGGAGGCGTACAACGAGGCGTCGTACATCGTGCTCTATCTCGACACGCTGCTCGGACAGAACGTCGGAAATGCGCTGAACACGGCCGTCGTCGAGATGCTCGCCGGCGACGGTACGCCGGAGAGCCTGCTCGACACCGTCGAGCAGGCCGCAGTCCGCGGCTGAGGCAGCTATGACCTCTCCCGAGACGTACGCCGTGCGCACATCGGAGGAGCCAGCCGCCGGGGCCGACATCGCGTCGGCCCCGGCGCGGCGGCCCCGCGCCGACTGGCGCAAGCGCGGCGAGATCACGCTGCTGGCCGGGCCGGGAATCATCGTGTTCGTCTTCTTCGTCATCCTCCCGGTGCTGATGGCGGCGTTCTACGGCTTCTTCCGGTGGAAGGGCTTCGGCTTCCCCGATGACTTCGTCGGCTTCGAGAACTACGTGCTGATCCTGCAGGACGCCACGTTCCGCGAGGCCGTGTTCCACAATTTCTTCATCGTGGTCGCCTCGCTCATCCTGCAGGGGCCGCTGGCGATCCTGTTCGCGCTGCTGATGAACCAGAAGATGCGCGGGCGCACACTCATCCGGGTGCTCATCTTCGTGCCGTATGTGATCAGTGAGGTCGTCGTCGGCACGGGCTGGAGCCTGATGATGCAGGACACCGGCGCGGTGAACTCCATGTTGGCCAAGCTCGGGCTCGAGTGGATGCAGCAGTCGTGGCTGAGCGACCCGAGCGTCGCCATGGGCACGCTGATGCTCATCATCAGCTGGAAGTACATCGGCTTCGCCGTGATCCTGATGCTCGCCGGCCTCCAGTCGATCCCGTCAGAGCTGTACGAAGCCGCCGCGATCGACGGCGCCGGCTTCTGGCAGACGCAGTGGCGGATCACGCTTCCGCTGCTGGGCCCCACCATCCGGATCTGGGCGTTCCTTTCGATGATCGGCTCGCTGCAGCTGTTCGACCTGGTCAACATCATCTGGGGCCAGTACATCGCGGCCACGGCCGGCACCTCGACGATGGCGACGTACATGTACCAGAACGGCCACCTCGCAGGCAACTACGGCTTCGGAAACGCCGTCGCCGTGCTGCTGTTCCTCATCTCCCTCGTGATCGCCCTGATCTACCAGCGCTTCGTGCTGCGGCGCGACACGGCCGGCGCCGTCACCGGGCCGAGCGGAAGGAAGACGACATGACCGCCACCTCCGTCGCCATTCGTGCGCTGAGACCCGACGGCACGCCGCACAGGCCGAAGAAGTCGTGGGGGAACCCCTGGACCTACCTGCTCGCGACGATTCTGGTCGCGATCTGCATCGGTCCCGTGCTCTACATCATCATCGGCGGCTTCCGCACGAACGCGCAGATCACCGAGGACCCATCCGGCTTCCCCTCGCCGTGGGTCTTCTCGAACTACGCCGACGTGCTCGCCTCCAGCGAGTTCTGGGTCGCGATGGGCAACTCGACGATCTCAGCGGTCGGCACCACGGTGGGCGTCGTGCTCCTGGGGGTGATGGCGAGCTACGTCATCGCCCGCTACGACTTCTTCGGCAAGGGAGCGATGTACTCCCTGTTCGCCGCCGGTCTGATGTTCCCCGTCACGGTCGCCATCACACCGCTGTACCTGCTCGTACGCAGCCTCGGGCTGGTCAACAATCTCGCCGGCATCATCCTGCCGCAGATCGCGTTCGCGCTGCCGACCACGATCATCATCCTGGTGCCGTTCCTCAGGGCCATTCCGAAGGAGCTGGAGGAGGCCGCATCGATCGACGGCGCAGGCAGGCTCGGCTTCTTCTGGCGCATGGTGGTGCCGCTGAGCCTTCCGGGTGTCGTGACCGTCGGCATCCTCGCGTTCGTCACCACCTGGAACGGATACATGCTGCCGCTGTTCATCCTGAACGACGCCAGTCTGTTCACCCTGCCGCTCGGCGTGCAGAACTTCGCTTCGCAGTACTCCGTCGACACGGCGCGGGTGCTCGCGTACACGTCGCTGTCGATGGTGCCGGCGCTGATCTTCTTCAGCTTGTTCGAGAAGCGGATCGTCGGCGGGCTGCAGGGAGCGGTGAAGGGATGACGATTGCGCGGGACGAGAAGAAGCACAATGAGAGGATTCAGGACGTGACGACAGTGCAGGAGACCGAGGTGCCGGCGATGCCCGAGGCCTCGGAACGTGTGCGGGGAATCCTCGCCTCGATGACGCTTGAGGAGAAGGCCGCGCAGATCGTCGGCTACTGGCTCGACCAGGGCGGCGAGGTCGTCGCCCCGATGGCCGATGAGATGGCCACGAGCGATCGGAGCCGTTCCCTCGCAGCGATCACCGAGCACGGCATCGGTCACTACACCCGGGTATTCGGCACGCGGCCCGTCGAACCGGCCGCTCGTGCCGCATGGCTGCTCGAGGAGCAGCGGCGACTGGTGCGGGAGACCCGGCTCGGCATCCCCGCGCTCGTGCATGAGGAGTGCCTGACGGGGCTGGCCGCGTGGAAGGCCGCGACCTTCCCGACACCGCTGGCGTGGGGGGCGTCGTTCGATCCGGAGCTCGTCGAGGAGATGGCCTCTGCGATCGGCGACTCCATGCGCGAACTCGGGGTGCATCAGGGGCTCGCGCCCGTGCTCGACGTGATCCGCGACCCGCGGTGGGGGCGCGTCGACGAGTGCATCGCTGAGGATCCGTACGTCGTCGGCACGATCGGCACCGCGTTCGTGCGCGGCATGCAGTCGGCCGGCGTGCACGCGACGCTGAAGCACTTCCTCGGCTATTCCGGGTCGGTGGCCGGGCGCAATCATGCGCCCGTGCACGCCGGGCCCCGCGAAGTCGCCGACGTGTTCGTTCCGCCGTTCGAGATGGCGATCCGTGACGGCGGCGCCAAGAGCGTGATGAACAGCTACGCCGAGATCGACGGTGTGCCGGTGGCTTCGCAGCCGGAGATTCTCACGACCCTGCTGCGCGACGGGCTCGGGTTCGACGGCGTCGTCGTGGCCGACTACTTCGCTGTGGCCTTCCTCGAGGTGATGCACGCCGTTGCGGCCGACCGCGGCGAAGCAGCCCAGCTGGCGCTCGAGGCGGGCATCGACGTGGAGCTGCCGTCGGGCGACGCCTACCTCGAGCCGCTCGTCGCCCGCGTCGCGTCAGGCGCACTCGACGAGCGGTACGTCGACAGGGCCGTGCTGCGCGTGCTCACGCAGAAGGAGGAGCTCGGTCTGCTCGAACCGGATGCGTTCGACGCCGAAGTGCCGACCGAGATCGACGTCGACACGCCTCGTCATCGTGACATCGCGAGGCGGCTGGCGACCGAATCGGTCGTGATGCTCTCGAACGATGGTGCGCTGCCGCTGGCCGGCTCGGTCGAGCGAATCGCGCTGATCGGGCCGAACGCCGACAGGGCGGAGGCGCTGCAGGGGTGCTACTCGTTCGCCAATCACGTGCTCGCCCATCATCCGGGCTACGAGAACGGCTTCGAGATCCCCACCGTCGCCGAGGCGCTCGCCGCCGCGGCACCGGAGGTCGAGTTCGAGGTCGCGGCCGGATGCGAGGTCGACGGGGACGACCGGTCGCGCATCGACGAAGCGGTGCGTGCCGCGGAGGGCGCGGACGTCGCTGTCGTCGTCGTCGGGGATCAGGCGGGCCTGTTCGGCCGCGGCTCGGTCGGTGAGGGCAACGACGTGGAGTCGCTCGACCTGCCGGGTGTGCAGCGGGAGCTGGTCGAGCGCGTCACGGCGACGGGCACCCCCGTGATCATGGTGATGCTCACCGGCAGGCCGTATGCGGTCGAGTGGGCGTTCGACGGGCCAGGCATGAAGCCGGCGGCCGTGCTGCAGGCGTTCTTCCCCGGTGAGGAGGGCGGCACCGCGATCGCCGACATCCTGTTGGGACGGGCCGCGCCATCCGGTCGTCTGCCCGTGAGCCTGCCCCGTTCGGCCGGGGCCCAGCCGTACTCGTATCTGCGCCCCGTGCTGGGCGGGCCGAGCGACGTCACCTCGACGGACCCGACGCCGGTGCGCCCGTTCGGGTTCGGGCTGGGCTACGCGTCGTTCGCATACTCGGGCCTCGTCGTCGACGGCGAGGTCGCATCCGGGGGCGCGTTCACAGCTTCCGTGACGGTCGAGAACACGTCGGGCGTCGACGGGGTCGAGGTCGTGCAGCTGTACGGCCGCGACGTCGTCGGGTCCGTCACGCGGCCCGTCGCGCAGCTGCTCGGCTACGCGCGTGTCGCCGTTGCGGCCGGTGCGTCGCGCCGCGTCACGTTCGAGGTGCCGACGCAGCGCCTGGCGTTCTCCGATCGGCGCATGGTGCGCATCGTGGAGCCTGGCGACGTGGAGGTGTGGGTCGGCTCGCACGCTGAGGCGGCCCCCGCAGGCGCCGATGCCGATGCGGCGACCGGCGGCGTCATCCGGAACGAGCGGGCCGCACGCGCGCGGAACCTGCCAGGCATGGCGACGCCGCGCGCGCGTCTGTCGATCACGGGAGCGGTGCACGAGGTGAGCGCCCAGGACGCGCGCGTCGTCTCCGTCCGCGTGGAGTGAAGGCGGGCGCCGCTCCCGGCTCCGGCCCCGCGCCCCGGTAGTGTGGGGCGAACGGCTGGGCGTGAGGAGCGGCATGACGGGGCGCGGATCGAACGTCGAAGGCGTGCGCCGCGCGAATCTCGGTGCGATCCTTCGCCTGGTGCATCACGCGGGTCCGATCTCCCGAGCGGCGCTCACCCAGCACACGGGTCTGAACCGGTCGACGGTGGGGGATCTCGTGGCGACGCTCGCCGATGGTGGTCTCGTCGAGGAGCGCGACCCCGACCCCACTCGTCGCGTCGGGCGGCCGTCGCCGACCGTGGTGCCGTCGGACGATGTCGTCGGCATCGCCGTCAACCCGGAGGTCGACGCCCTCGAAGTCGGTGCCGTCGCGCTCGGCGGGACGGTGCGACTGCGGGTGCGCCAGGAAGTCGACCACGTGCTGTCGCCGGATGAGACGGCCTCTCGTGTGGCCGCAGTGGTCGACGAATGGCGGGCGGGGGCGCTGCGCGAGGCGCGGATCCTCGGCGCCGGAGTCGCAGTTCCCGGCCTCGTGCGGGCCTCCGACGGCATCGTGCGGAATGCACCGCACCTCGGTTGGCGGGACGTCGATCTCGCAGGTGCCGTGCAACGGGAATCGGGGCTGGTCACCGATGTGGGAAACGACGCTTCGCTCGGCGCCGTCGCCGAATGGCTCTTCGGTGCGGCACGCGATCACTCCGACGTGGTCTATCTCAACGGCGGAGCGAGCGGTATCGGCGGGGGCGTGATCCTGCGTGGAGCGAGCATCGGCGGGGGCGTGATCCTGCGTGGAGCGAGCATCGGCGGGGCGGGCGGCTACGCGGGGGAGTGGGGGCAGAACCAGCCGAGTCTCGGCGTCGACGGCGATCGACGTGTGCCGGGGGGCGTGCTGGAGGACGAAGTGAACCGCGCGCGGCTTCTCGCCGCGGTCGGCCTGCCGGGCGGAGACGACGATGCGCTGTCGGGGGCACTTGCCGGGGCGAGCGACGAGGTCGCCGCGGAAGTCGAGCGGCAGCGCCGGGTCCTGCAGTCGACTCTCGCGAACGCCGCGAACGTGCTCAATCCGTCGATGATCGTGCTCGGCGGTTTCCTGGCGGATCTGCGCGGCATCGGCACTGACGCCTTCGATGGCGGCGTGCGCGCACAGATGCTCGACGCGCCGGCGGAGGAGCTCACAGTGAGCGCGGCTGCGCTCGGGCGCGATCGTCTGCTCATCGGAGCGGCCGAGCGCGTGTTCGAGCGGCTGGTGTCCGACCCGCTGGGCTGAGCCCGCCGGTCAGGTCACCCTAGGTGTATCTCCGGAGAGCGGATGGGCGTCGATCATACGGTGCAAGGCGGCCATCACGATGGCACGGACGTCTGCTTCTTGCAGCGGGGCGGAAGCCAGCGCCGAACTGAACGAGAACCCCTCGACCAGGGTGAGCAGCAGGAGCGCCTCGCGATGCAGCGCCTCTTCGTCGACAGCACGGTCGGCCAGCGCATCGCGCAGCAGCGAGCGGATCACTTCTGCGCCCTCGAGAGAGGTCGCAGCGATGTCGGTCGCAAGCTCCGGGTCGGTGCGCGCCATGACGCGGTATTCGACCAGGGCGATGTTCTCCCGTCGCTGTTGATCGCTGGTCGGCGCGGCGAAGGCGATGACGTCGGTGATCCGTTCCACCGGGTCGTCGGACATCGTCGCCGCGCGTCGTGCAACGCGCTGCATGAGCACGCTCAGCGTGAAGCGCATGACTTCGCGGACGGTGTCTCCGAAGTAATACCGGATGCTCCCGATGGCCAAGCCGGTGCGCGCGGCGATCCGCGCGAGGGTCACCGAGCGGACCCCGTGCGCGGCGATCACGTCGATCACAGCGTCGGCGACCTGCTCCCGGCGGACATCCGGGTCGACTCGTTTGGACATGACCTCACCATAGCAATGTTTAGCATTGTCATGCTAAATTATTTGGCATGAGTATGCTAAACGCGCTTCGCGGCGGCTCTCCTTCCTGTTGCGGCTTCGGACAGGGCGAGACATGAAGGACTGGGACGACCCGTGGACCGGCTCGACGGGCAAAGATCCTCACGGTTTCGACGGGCTCGAAGGCCTCGACGACGATACGGGGGCGTGGTCGAAGCCCGCCCCAGAGCCTGGTTCGCCGTTGCCACCGTTCCGTCCCTCCCTCTCATTGCAGCGCACGCGCTTCGCAATCGACCTTCCCGATGCGTCGACGGCGACGGTCGATGTCGATCACATGTCAGGCCGGGCCTCGCTCTACCTGGACGACCGGCACCTGCGGGCCGCCGACATGCCGGTCCGATTCCCGCTCGGCGCGGACAGCATCGAGGTCGCCGCGAGCAGGTACGGGATGCAGCGGATCCACCTGATCAGTGCGAACGGTGACCAACGACGTCTCGATCCCGCGCCAGGGACGCCTGAGCACTGGCGCGCCCAACTCTCCCGCCGTCACCCTGGGGTCGGGCGCGCCCTGGCCGCCGGCGCCATCACCGTGCTGGTGGCCAACCTGATCCTGCTCGCGCCGCAGCTGCTCGAGGTGGTCACCCATCTGCCGCTCTGGGCGGATCGCTTCACGCCGTTCGACTCGCCCATCAGCCTGCCGGCATGGGCGAACACGGCGCTGACCCTCACTGCGGGCCTCGCGGGGATCGAACGAGCACTCACTCTCCGTCACCACCGGCTCCTGGACGCCGAGACGTATGGGGTCGAGGGCTGACGCCGCCGCTCCAGCCGGACAACGTCGCTGCTCTTCTACGGGATTGTGGTCAGCCGATGCTGACCGCAGTCCCGAACCTGTCCTATCAGCCCCACTCGACGGGACCGCGCGCATCTGTCGCGAGCAGCCCGGCGATCCAGCCGTCGACGCCTTCGCCGCTGTTCGTCCGGAACGCCTGACGGCGCACGCCCTCCAGCGCGAAGCCCAGCTTCTGGGCGACTCGTGCCGACGCGATGTTGCCCACGGCGGCGTGCCACTCGATGCGCTTCAGCCGCATCGGTCCGAACGCGAAGTCGAGCACGGTGTGCGCCGCCTCGCTCACGTAGCCATGGCCGCGTCCGGATGCGGCGACCCAGTAGCCGAGCTCGGCCGAGGACCCGGAGACGTGGTGCAGCCCGACCATGCCGATCAGGCCGTCGGGCTCGTGACGCGGGCGAATCGCCCACGCGTACTCGGCCCCAGACGACCACCAGTCTGCGACGTTGGCGACGTACGACTCGGCGTCCTCACGGGTATAGGGCGACGGCACCGTGGTGTAGCGCTGGATCAGCGGATCCTGGCACGCGTCGCAGATCGCATCGACGTCGGATGCGACCGGGGACGTGAGCAGCAGGCGGGGCGTTGTGAGGGCGACCGGCTCACCCACGGCGGAGCAGACCGACCCTGTCGGACACGTCGGAGAGGGTCGCGTCCGCGACGGCGTCCGCTTTGGCGGCGTTCACCGCGAGCACCCGGTCGAGCTCGGCCGGGTCGTCGAGCAGCTCGAGGGCGCGGGTTCGCACCGGCTCGAACTCGGCGACGACTGCGTCACGGACCGCCTTCTTGAAGTCGCCGTAGCCGCGGCCGGCGAACTCGTCTTCGATCTCGGCAGCGGTCGTGTCGGTGACGGCACCGTAGATCGTCATCAGGTTCGCCACACCAGGTTTGGCATCGCGGTCGTAGCGCACAGTGCCGTCGCTGTCGGTGACAGCACGCATGATCTTCTTGGCCGTGACGCTGACGTCGTCGAGCAGCCACAGCACGCCGGCGTGCGAGTCTGCAGACTTCGACATCTTCGAGGTCGGGTTCTGCAGGTCGTAGATGCGTGCGGAGCCCTGCGGGATGACCGGCTCCGGCACGACGAACGCCTCGCCGAAGCGCGCGTTGAAACGCTCGGCCAGGTCGCGGGTGAGCTCGACGTGCTGCTTCTGGTCGTCTCCGACCGGCACGACGTTCGTCTGGTAGAGCAGGATGTCGGCGGCCATCAGCACCGGGTAGGTGAACAGGCCGACGCTCGTGGCGCTCTCGCCGTAGCGCTGCGACTTGTCCTTGAACTGCGTCATCCGGCCGGCCTCGCCGAAACCGGTGATGGTCGACAGGATCCAGGCAAGCTCGGCGTGCGCACGCACGTGCGACTGCACGTACAGCGTCGACTTCGACGGCTCGATCCCGGCGGCGATGTACTGGGCAGCGGTGCGGCGGGTCTTCTCGCGGAGCTCGGCCGGATCCTGCGGCACGGTGATCGCGTGCAGATCGACGACGGAGAAGAAGGCGTCGTACTCCTCCTGCATGTTGCGCCACTGCATGAGCGCCCCGATGTAGTTACCGGCCTGGAGGGAATCGGCCGATGGTTGCATTCCGGAGTAGAGACGCTGCGTAGTCACCTGACAATCCTATTGCGGCGATGGCATGCTCGAGTCATGGAACCCGCTCTGCGTGCAGAGCGAGCCGATCTGGTGCTCCGGATCGTCGCCGCAGTTCTGACCGCTCTCATCGGGGTGCCGTACCTGGTGCTGGTCTCGGCTGTGCTGAGCAGCCGGTTCGGCGGCAGCTTCGACCCCCACGGCTACGTGCTGATCTTCGGCACGATGGCGGCCGTGGTGCTGGGGCTCGGCCTGCTCGTGTTCGTGCCTCTGATCTTCCCCAGCCGGATGCGCAGCCGCGCGTACGGAATCGCCGCGATCGCCTGGATCGTGGTGAGCGCCGGGCTCGTCGCGGCCTGGTTCACGGCGTAGCGCAGCGGGCCCGCCTCGCGAACATGAGGTTCGGCTGGTTTCAGAAGGGCGTGTCGGTGGTCGACGCGTACGCGGCGGCGAGGGTCGCCCAGGCGTGTGCGGTCTTGGCTTCGTCGCCGGTGCGGAGCATCGTCATGGCGCGACGGGTGCGGGCGCGGGCCTGCGGGTCGTCATGCTCGGTCGGACTGGCTCCGTCCGCCGGGCCGTGGCTGTCCGTCGGGCGTGCGTCTTCCGTCGGGGTGGGGCGCTGGGCTGTGCCCTGCCGCCCCGCGGGATCCTGCTTCTCCGCGGACTCCTCGCGTCCCACGTCCCCGCGTCGGACGTGCTCGCTCCTGGCACGTCGGGCGTCTTCGGCATCGACGAATCGCACCACCGGTGCCGGCCGGGTGAGGTATTCCAGCCCGGCAGGGCTCGTCCAGGTCACCTCCCCTCCGGGATGCAGCACCGGGGTCCAGGCAGACTGGTGCTTGAGGACGTGGTGATGGCGACACACGTGCGCGAGGTTCCCGACATCGGTGTCCCCACCGAACGCATAGTCGATGGTGTGGTCGATGTCGGCACCACCTGCGGTGCGGGTGCAGTGCGGGAACCGGCACGTCTCGTCTCGCGCGACCAGGTATCGGCGCTGCTCGGCGGTCGGCTTATACCGATCCACCGTGAGCAGGGCACCCGTGTCGGGGTGGTGGAACAACCGCACCCAGGCTGCCCCACCTGCCACCGCTCCGGGGCCCGCGTCTGCTCCGGCGGCGGTGCGTCGGGCGACGTTCGCGGCGACCGGCCCATACCCGGCCAGATCCGCCGGCTCGTCCTTCAACCCCGCGAGCGTCGCCACCGGGATGGTCACGTGCACTTTCGCGACGATCGCATCGAGGATGTTCTGCCCGGTCGGATCCGCGACATGATGCGCATCCGGAGCACCGGTGAGGAGAAGGTCCGCTGTGATGTCCGCCCGGATCTGATCGAACGACCGCTCATCGATGATCGGATTCCCATCCGCATCCACCGACGCGAAACCTGAAGCATCCGCATCGGCATCGGCATCGGCATCGGCATCGGCATCGGCGGCGTCTGCGCGCGAGGATGCACCGTCGGCGTCGGCGTCGGCGTCGGCGGCAGGCCCGAACGCAGACCCGGCCCCGCCCGCGGAACCGCCCGCGTTGCGGTTGTCGCCCACGTCCCCGCCGCCACTGCCGCTGCGGTCGCTGTTGCGGGCCGCGGCGATGCGGCGCGCCATCTGCGTCACCCGGTCATGTGCCCCGTGCACCGCGATCGCGTCTGCGACGAGGCACAGCTCCGCCATCCCAACATCCAGATCCCGCACGAACACGCCCCGCTTCCGCCGCGCCTTCTCATGCCGGACCTCCAGAGTCTCCGGCTCCAACTCCGCAGCGATCCGCTTCGCCGCCTGCCGTGTCGCATGCACGGTGGACTCTTTCGCGAACGAGAGCACGAGACGCTCGAACTCCGCCCGGACACCATCGTCCGTGAGGCGAGCACCTTCGGCGAGCATCGCCGAGACCCGGTCCGCGTCGACCTCACCACGACCATGCGCTGCCTCGACCTGCGGGAACTGGTGACGCAGCATCCTCGCCTCGCTCAGATCCGTCTGCACCGCCCGACGACTCTCATGACACGCCGCGGAGATCTCACTCTGCATCGCCCGCACCGCCGCATCATCCGCCTCGAACACCGGCACACCCTCCCGCGTCTGCCCCACGGGCACACCCTTGGCGCGCGCCTGCTGGCCCTGCGCGACCTGCAGCAGCAGCCCATCGATCACCGACTGGCTCGCCTGCAACTGCGCGATCGCCTGATCCGCCATCCGACGCATCTGCAACAATCGCGCCGTCACCGCCGCCTCCTCCGGCGTCGGATCCCACCCACGACGACGCGACGACCCCGCCCCCACACCAACACCATCCGACACGGCCCGAACCGGCCCGCCCCCATCAGCCCCGCCCGCGCCCGACACAGAAGACCCGCCCGCGCCCGACACCGACGACACCGCCGCCGCCGCGGGGTCGAGAATCTGCTGGCTGGTCATGCCCTCACCATCCCATCAACCTCCGACATTCCCGCCGTCCAGACTCCCGAGATCCACCCACCCACACGACCGTCACCCAACCGAGACAGCCGACAATCCGTGCGCGTACAGGGGTTCACCGCGTCGTGGATGGGGAGAGCAAATCGACTTGTTGCCGGGGCTCTCCTGCGCGTCGAGGAGCTAGGTCGTGTCTGATAATTCGTCGGCTACTTCGCTGGGCGCTGCGCACCGGCTCGCGTCGTTCTCGTCGGTCGACGATGGCTCCGCATCGCCTCCCTCCTCGGCCTAGCGATCCGGCACACATCGCCCATGCTCGCAACGCCGCGAATTATCAGACACTCCCTAGCAGGCACAGATCGCGCCAGCATTCCGCCCCCGGTTGGTTGACGCGAGTTTCAGATTGCCTGACAATCATCGAAGTGCTCTGCGCCGTGCGCGGGGTGCGCATGATCTCAATGACGAGAGGAATCGCTCATGCACGAACAGAATTCATCGACCACAGGTCTCTCCCGCCGCGGGTTGATGCAGGCGGCCGGTGTCACGACGATTGCGGGCCTGGCGGCCGCGACCACGACGGGAGCGGCGGCGGCTCCCGCGGGAGCGGTGAAGAAGCCCTCACGCGGCGACGCCGCACTCGTGCTGCTGGGTACGGCGGGAGGTCCCACGGTGTACGCGGACCGCGCCGGCGTCTCCTCCGCGATCGTCGTCGGCGACGCCTTCTATCTCATCGATCTCGGCCACGGTGCCCTCAGCCAGGTCGCGGCCGCGCAGCTGAGCACCGCGACCGGTCCCGCGGCCCGGCCGCTCAGCGGGTTGGCCGGTGTGTTCCTCACCCACATGCACTCCGACCACCTGGCGGAGTTCTCCTCGCTCATCATCAACGGCATGTGGAACGGCATCACCGATCCATCCGATCCCGTCCCGATCTACGGACCAGGCGATCGCGGCGGGCTGCCGCCTGTACTGGGGGACCGCGACGCGCCTCCCGTGATCGCACCGGATGACCCCACGCCGGGAACCGTGACGATGACCACCCGGGCCATCGAGGGATATGCGCAGGATCTCAACGAGCGGCTTCGCGGCAGCGGCGGCGTCGACCCGGGAGCCGCGTTCGCGCCGCACGACATCGTGCTGCCGGATGGCGTGGACGCACCGGTCGATGCCGCGCCGATGCCGCGCGTCAGTCCCTTCCTCGTGCACGAGGACTCTCGCGTCAGGGTCACGGCCACTCTCGTCGAACACTCACCGGTCTTCCCGGCGTTCGCGTTCCGCTTCGAGACGGAGGGCGGCTCCGTGGTGTTCTCGGGCGATACCGCGCCGTCGGAGAATCTCATCGAACTCGCGAACGGCACCGACATCCTGGTTCATGAAGTGATCGACCAGGCGTGGGCGGAGGCGCGCTTCCCGGAGCCGCGCACGCCCGCTCAGGAGGCGACGCTGAAGCACCTGCTCGAGGCGCACACGACGATCGAGCAGGTCGGGCCCGTCGCGGAGTCCGCCGGTGCGGGCACACTCGTGCTCAACCACCTCGTGCCCGGCGACGGACCCGTGCCGCAGTATCGCAAGGCCAAGAAGGGCTTCAGCGGTCGTCTGGTGGTCGGGCGCGACCTCGACGAGGTCGCCATCGGCGGATGAACTCGCCGAGCGTACCCTCCGTGCCGAACGTACCCCGTGCGTACGCACACAAGTGGGCCACTCGAACACAAGAGGTACGCTCGCGGGGTCTGCGCGTCAGCCCAGGCGGTACTCGGCGACCACGGGGGCGTGGTCGCTCCAGCGGACCTCGTACGACGGGTAGCGGTCGACGCGGTAGCCGCTGGCCCGCTCCGCGAGCGCGGGGGTGACGATGTGGTAGTCGATGCGCCATCCGGTGTCGTTCTCGAATGCCTGACCGCGGTTCGACCACCATGTGTACGGGCCCTCGACCTCGCCGGCGGACTGGCGGCCGAGGTCGATCCAGCCGAGCCCGACGGCACCCTCGGAGAACGAGCGGGTGTCGCTCAGCGGCGCGTTGGATCCGCGCCCGATCGCCTCCTGACCAGCGACCGGCTCGCCGCGACTCGTGAAGAAGCGGTCGAAGTACGCACGCTCCCGTGCGAGATAACCCGACTTCTTGACGTTGCCCTTCCAATTCTTGATGTCGAAGGGCGTGTGCCCCACGTTCAGGTCGCCGGTGACGACCGCGAGCGCACCGTCGGCGGCGAGCTGCGGGAGCCGCTGCTCCATCGCGTCGAGGAACGCCCACTTCGGGTCCTGCTTCGCCGGGGTCTCGGCCTCGCCGGAGAACACGTACGCGCTCACCACCGTGAGGGTCTCGCCTCCGATGCGGAAGTCTGCCTCCAGCCACCGCCCGTGCGAGTCGACGGTGTCGTCGCCGAGCCCGATGCGCGTGTCAGCGATCTCCTCGCGGGCGGCCACGGCGACGCCCGCGCGCCCCTTCTGCAGCGCCTCGTCGTTGACGATGTGCCAGCCGGGCAGCGCTGCCTCGAGGTGCTGCAGCTCGCCGCGCACTTCCTGGATGGTCAGGATGTCGGGGGCCGCTTCGTCGAGCCACGCGCCCATGCCGTTGCGGGTCGCGGCCCTGATGCCGTTGACGTTGACGGAGGCGATGCTGAGGGAACGAGAAGTCATTCCCCCAGCCTAATTCGGGGTTCCGACATCGCCTTCCAGGCGAGAAAGAGGGGGCCAGGCCGAAGCCTGACCCCCTCTTCACACAAGCGCGGGCTCAGCGGCCGCCCTTGATGACGGCCTGCTTCACCTCGGCGATCGCCTTGGTGATCTCGATGCCGCGCGGGCATGCCTCGGTGCAGTTGAAGGTCGTGCGGCAGCGCCACACGCCCTCCTTGTCGTTGAGGATGTCGAGACGCACGTCGGCGGCGTCGTCGCGCGAGTCGAAGATGAAGCGGTGCGCGTTCACGATGGCAGCCGGGCCGAAGTACTGACCGTCGGTCCAGAACACGGGGCACGACGAGGTGCACGCTGCGCACAGGATGCACTTCGTCGTGTCGTCGAAGCGCTCGCGCTCGGCGATCGTCTGAGGGCGCTCCTTGCCCTTCTCCGGCGCGGAGCGCGCCTGCAGGAACGGCTGCACGTCGCGGAAGGCCTCGAAGAACGGGTCCATGTCGACGATCAGGTCCTTCTCGAGAGGCAGGCCCTTGATCGCTTCGACGTACACGGGCTTCGAGATGTCGAGATCCTTGATCAGCGTCTTGCAGGCGAGGCGGTTGCGGCCGTTGATGCGCATCGCATCGGAACCGCAGATGCCGTGCGCGCACGAGCGGCGGAACGCGAGCGTGCCGTCCTGGTGCCACTTGACGCGGTGCAGGGCGTCGAGCACGCGGTCGGTGGGGTACATCTCGACGTCGTAGTCGACCCACTTCGGCTCCTCATCGACCTCCGGGTTGTACCGGCGGAGCATGAACGTGACCAGATAGGACTGAACGGCCTGCTCCTCGGCGGGGGCGGCGTCTGCGACGGCAGTCGACATCAGTACTTCCTCTCCAGCGGCGGGTAGCGCAGCTCGCCGTTCTCGTCCTTCACGAACACGACCGGCTTCCAGTCGAGCTTGATGTGGTCATCCGGGTCGGGCGAGTGGGGGTCGCCCGTGAGGTAGGCCATGGTGTGCTTCATGTAGTTCTCGTCGTCGCGCGTGGAGTAGTCCTCGCGCATGTGGCCGCCGCGGCTCTCCTTGCGGTTGCGCGCGGCGTACGCGACGATCTCGGCGAGGTCGAGCAGGAAGCCCAGTTCGACGGCCTCGAGCAGGTCGGTGTTGTACCGCTTGCCCTTGTCATCGACGTAGACGTTCTGGTAGCGCTCGCGCAGCTCGTGGATGGTGCCCATCACATTGGTGAGCGTCTCTTCGGTGCGGAACACCTGCGCGTTCTTGTCCATCTCGTTCTGGAGAGTGGTCCGGATGTCGGCGATGCGCTCGGTGCCCTTGCGGTTCCGGATCTCGTCGAGCATGTCCCTGACGCCCGCTGCCGGATTCTCGGGGAGCGGCACGAAGTCGGCGTCCTTGGCGTATGCCACGGCGTTCTGCCCCGAGCGCTTGCCGAACACATTGATGTCGAGCAGCGAGTTGGTGCCGAGACGATTCGAACCGTGCACCGACACGCAGGCGCACTCGCCGGCCGCGTACAGACCGGGCACGATGTTGTCGTTGTCGGCGAGCACCTCGCCTGCGTTGTTCGTCGGGATGCCGCCCATCGCGTAGTGTGCGGTCGGCATCACGGGAACCGGCTCGACGACCGGGTCGACGCCCAGGTACGTGCGGGCGAACTCGGTGATGTCCGGCAGCTTCGTCTCGAGCACCTCCGCGCCCAGGTGGGTGCAGTCGAGGTAGACATAGTCCTTGTCCGGCCCGGCGCCGCGACCCTCGAGGACTTCCTTGACCATCGAGCGGGCGACGATGTCGCGCGGCGCGAGGTCCTTGATGGTCGGGGCATAGCGCTCCATGAAGCGCTCGCCCGACGCGTTGCGCAGGATCGCTCCCTCGCCTCGGGCGCCCTCGGTGAGCAGGATGCCGAGTCCGGCCAGCCCGGTCGGATGGAACTGGAAGAACTCGATGTCCTCCAGCGGCAGGCCCTTGCGCCAGACGATGCCGACGCCGTCGCCCGTGAGGGTGTGGGCGTTCGAGGTGGTCTTGAACATCTTGCCGAAGCCACCGGTCGCGAATACGACCGACTTGCCCTGGAACACGTGCAGGTCGCCCGTGGCGAGCTCGTAGGCCACGATGCCTGCCACGCGGGTCGTGCCGTCGTCCTGCTTCACGGTGAGCAGGTCGAGCGCGTAGAACTCGTTGTAGAACTCGATGCCGAGCTTGACGCAGTTCTGGAACAGCGTCTGCAGGATCATGTGGCCGGTGCGGTCGGCTGCGTAGCAGGCACGGCGCACGGCCGATTTGCCGTGCTCGCGCGTGTGCCCGCCGAAGCGGCGCTGGTCGATCTTGCCGTCAGGGGTGCGGTTGAACGGCAGCCCCATGTTCTCGAGGTCGATGACCGCGTCGATGGCTTCCTTGGCCAGGATCTCAGCCGCGTCCTGGTCGACGATGTAGTCGCCGCCCTTGACAGTGTCGAAGGTGTGCCACTCCCACGAATCCTCTTCCACGTTCGCCAGCGCTGCGGCCATGCCGCCCTGTGCGGCGCCGGTGTGCGAACGGGTCGGGTAGAGCTTCGTCACCACTGCGGTCTTCGCGTGCGGGCCGGCTTCGATGGCTGCGCGCATGCCCGCGCCGCCCGCGCCGACGATGACGACGTCGTGCTGGTGGTAGTAGACGCCGTCCTTGTACTCGGCGTCTGGGTACTTGGTAGTCACGTGTTTGCAGCCCCTACAGTTTCGTTGGTCACGCCGCCTGGCAGGCATCCCACAGGACGCTGTCCTGGGTGACGCCGAGGCATGGGTCGAAGGTGAACACGACGAGCGTGCCGAGGACGATCAGCAGGCCGGCCGCGATCCAGATGGCGGCGACCAGCGCGGTGCGCAGCGACTTGCGCTGCACGTAGTCGTTCACGATCGTGCGCATGCCGTTGGCGCCGTGGATGAATGCCAGCCACAGCATCAGCACGTCCCAGATCTGCCAGAACGGTGAGGCGAGCTTGCCTGCGACGAAGGCGAAGTTGATGGCGTGCACGCCGCCCTCTGGGATGATCAGGTTCGAGATCAGGTGGCCGAAGATCAGGACGATGAGCAGCACGCCGGAGACGCGCATGTACAGCCAGCCCCACTTCTCCCAGTTCGACCCGGAGTTGCGGGCGGAGCGCGGAGCGGCGATGGTGTCGGCAGTCATCAGTGACCCCCTCCGAACACGTTCATGAGATGGCGCGGTGTGAACCCGGCCATCACGACGACCCAGGCTCCGATGACGACCCAGAACATCACGCGGTGGTAGCGCGCACCCTTCGACCAGAAGTCGATCAGGATGATGCGCAGACCGTTGAAGGCATGGAACGCGATGGCTCCGACGAGGGCCACTTCACCCACGCCCATGATCTCGGTCTGGTACGTGCCGATGACGGCGTCGTAGGCCTCAGGCGAGACCCGGATGAGCGCTGTGTCGAGGACGTGCACCAGGAGGAAGAAGAAGATGGCGACGCCGGTGATGCGATGCAGCACCCACGACCACATTCCTTCGCTGCCGCGGTAGAGCGTTCCCCGCGGCGTCTTCGAGGTGGTGTCCGACACGGACAGCGTCTGTCGTGTGGAAGTGGACACGAGACTGCCTCCTAGTCGATGCAAGCGTGTCGACGCGCACACAGACCGCCACGTCGATGCCACCAATCCTATTCCCGCCGACGGCTTTCAGCGACAAAGGCGTGCCTAACTATCTTGATGTCGAGAGAAACTTCCTGGTTTCGCCGCGGGCCGCCACGGCGCAGGGGTCGCGTGGGCCGCACCGATAGCCTGAGACCATGACATCCGGAATGGACGACTTCTTCGCCGTCATCCCCGCCGGCGGCGTGGGATCGCGCCTCTGGCCGCTCTCGCGCGCCGACGCACCGAAGTTCCTGCACGATCTCACCGGCTCTGGCGCCTCGCTGCTGCGCGGTACGTGGGACAGGCTGCTGCCGCTGACGGGAGAGGACCGGATCGCCGTGATCACCGGCGTCGCACACGGCGATGCCGTTGCGAGGGACCTCCCGGACATCCGGCAGGAGAACGTGTTCCACGAGCAGGATCCGCGCGAGTCCGCCGTCGCGATCTGTCTGGTCGCCGCCGTGCTGCACAAGCGGAATCCGGATGTCATCGTCGGCTCGTTCGCCGCCGATCATGTGATCACCAGGCAGCGCGCGTTCGAGTTCGCCGTGCAGCAGGCCGTGGCCGTCGCGCGTGAGGGGTACATCTGCACGATCGGCATTCAGCCGACAGAGCCGTCCGTGGGCTTCGGGTACATCAAGACCGGGGCGGAACTCGTGATCGACGGCGCCCCGACGGCGGCGATCGTGGAGCGGTTCGTCGAGAAGCCCGATCTCGACACGGCGAGGCGCTACTTCGCCGACCGGTCGTTCCTGTGGAACGCCGGCATGTTCATCTCGCGCGCCGACGTGCTGCTCGACGAGCTCGCCGCTCATCAGCCGGAGCTGCACGCCCAGATCCGAGAGATCGCGGAGGCGTGGGACGACCCCGATCGCCGTGACGAGGTCGTTGCGCGCGTGTGGCCGGAGCTGAAGAAGATCGCGATCGACTACGCCGTCGCCGAGCCTGCGGCCGAGAGCGGCAGGCTCGCCGTGGTCCCCGGTCAGTTCGACTGGGACGACGTGGGCGACTTCGCCAGCCTGTGGAACCTCGTCTCGAGCGGCAGCAGGCAGGAGATGACGATTCTCGCCCGCGAGGACCACGTGCTCGAATCGGAGTCCACGGGCTTCGTCGTCTCGCAGACGGACCGTGTGATCGCCGTCGTCGGCCTCGACGAGGTGATCGTCGTCGACACCGAGGACGCCCTGCTCGTGACCAACAGCGCGCACGCCCAACTCGTGAAGAACGTGGTCGGGACTCTCCACCAGCAAGGCCGCGACGCCGTCCTCTAGCCCGGCGCGTCGCTGGCACGCGCATCGCGGCGTTCTCCTCGGTCGACGTGCGGAGCACGCCTCCCTCGTCGGCCTTGCGCTGCACGCACCATCGACGCGCCGGGTAGGGAGTTGCTGGCGCGCACATCGCGGCAGCCGCGGTCAGGGCGACTGCTGCAGGTGGTGTCGCAGGGCGTCTGCGGCGAAGCAGGCGGCTTCGCGCGTGCCGAACGCCCGGTGGAAGGCGGGGTCGGTCTCGTACTGATCGGCGATGCCGAGGACCATGGCAGCGGACTTCTCGGCGTCTCCGGCGTGCGCCGGCGTTCCCGGGATGTCGGCGAACCAGGCCACGTGCACGGCGGCGTGCTCCTGAGTCGCTTGCGCATCGGGATCGAATCCGCTCTCCTGCAGTTCGCGCCAGCGGGCGAGGAGGGCCTCCGCGTTCCGCTTCCACTCGCGCTGCTGCGCAACGGACTTGCTGTGCCACCAGCGGTTCGATGCATCGAACGCCTCGCGTCCCCAGCGCTGGACGACCTCGTCCTCGTAGCGGTCGTTGAAGCCGTCGAGCATCACATCCATCCGCGGTTCACCGCCCTGCTGTCGCATCTGGATGGTGTGCCTGACCGCATCGATGCGCCGGTCGATGGCCGTACGGTCCCGTGCTAACCGTTCCAGGTGCTCCTCGAGCGCCTCGAGCTCCGCCGAGGGCGACTCCGGTGCGTCGAGCACCGCGGCGATGTCGACGAGCGGCATTCCCGTGTCGCGCAGCAGCAGAACTCGCTGGAGGCGAGCGACGGCATCCGGTCCGTAGTAGCGGTAGCCGTTGGCGCCCACGCGGTCGGGCGGGAGCAACCCGATTCGGTGGTAATGGCGAAGCGTGCGGCCGCTGATGCCAGCGCGCTCGGCGAGTTCGGCGACCGTCCACTCCATGGCTGCCTCCCGTCTCGTCCGTGTTGTTCAGTATCCCTCGGTGCGCGAAAGTCCGAGCCGAGGCAGAGCGGTGCGGATGATGTCGGCCGCCGGGGTGCGCACGCTCCGCGCCGCGGTGCCTCCCGCGGCTTCGAGATAGGCACGGACGAGTCGTGCTCCCGCGGCGTAGCCCGCTCCGGTCGGCAGCCCAACGGGTTCCCCGCCGAACCGGCGCGCCGTGGCATCGCCGAGCACCCAGGCGGCGAAGTCATGCATACCCGTGACGTCGAGCCCGGAAGCGACCTTCGCCAGCACGTCGTCGTCTGAGCGGGTCGCATCTGCGACGAAATGCGTGTAGCCCGCGTCGCCGTACAGCTCTGCCGCGAATACATCGGCGAGGCCCTCGGACACGACATGCTCGCCGACGGTCACCGTGGCGGGGTTCCACGCAACGCCACCGGGCGAGTACCGGATGTTGTGGTGCAGCTCGTGAACGGCGATGGCCTCGAGTCTGTCGAGGACGCGCGGCGTGGGCCAGACAGTGATGGCGATGTAGCCGCTGATCCCGCCGAACCCGGAGAGCCCCTGCACCTCGTCGAGGAAGTGCTCGTCGGTCGGATCGCCCAGCACGAGCAGCACGGTCAGGTCCGGAATCGTCGCACCGGGGTCCGCCGATGCCAGAGCGGCGATTCCGTCCTCGAGGGCTCTCTCGATCCGCTTCCATGCGTCAGCGGCGACCAGGGCGTCCAGGCCCTCCCGCACGCGGTCGGACGGGTCGTCCCAGTCGAAACCGAAGCTCTGCCGATGCACGGCGGCCATATCGACACCGTCGGGGAGGAACCGGTACATCCCCGTCATCGGGGCCCACAACTCGCGCACGAGGTCGGCGCGAGCATCCGGGGCGGCATCCAGAACTCGTGCCATCATCGAGCCACTGCTGATCATTGAAACGGTCATAGCGCTCAACGGTAGACATTGCCGCTGCGGCAAGGTCAACCTCAGCGCTCATTCTCCTTCCCCTGTGCATCCGACCGGCGCGCCGCTGTCCGGACGATGTCGGAGGGGCACGGGATACTAGAGGCATGGACATCGACTGGAACGCGTTGCGGCTGAATGCCGTTGAGGCATGCGGGCGGGCGTACGCGCCGTACTCCGGGTATCCGGTGGGCGCGGCGGCTCTCGTCGACGACGGGCGCGTCGTGTCGGGGTGCAATGTCGAGAACGCGTCCTACGGTGTCGGATTGTGCGCTGAGTGCGGGCTGGTGTCGAACCTCACGATGACCGGTGGCGGCAGGCTCGTCGCCTTCACGTGCGTGAACGGCGCAGGCGACGTGATCATGCCGTGCGGTCGCTGCCGCCAGCTGCTGTTCGAACATTCCGCGGACGGCATGCTTCTCGAGACGGTGTCGGGCATCCGCACGATCGACGAGGTGCTGCCTGATGCCTTCGGCCCCCGAGACCTCGAGACGACCGGTGCCTGAGCGCGGCAGCGGCACTTGGACGGACGAAAGCGAGAGACCGATGACAGAGGCATTCGACGCGGTCGACGTGATCCGCCGCAAGCGCGACGGCGGCGCCGTTCCGGAGCCCGAGCTGCGCTGGCTCGTCGATGCATTCACTCGGGGGTATGTATCCGACGCGCAGATGTCGGCGTTCGCGATGGCGACGCTGCTGAACGGAATGGCGCGTGACGAGATCCGGGTGCTCACCGATGCGATGATCGCCTCAGGCGAGCGGATGGACTTCGCCGGGCTCGGCAAGCCCACCGTCGACAAGCACTCGACGGGCGGGGTCGGCGACAAGATCACGCTCCCGCTGGCGCCGCTGGTGGCCTCGTTCGGCGTCGCCGTGCCGCAGCTTTCTGGTCGGGGCCTCGGGCACACAGGCGGAACGCTCGACAAGCTGGAGTCGATTCCCGGATGGCGCGCGAACCTGACGAACGAAGAGCTGCGCGATCAGCTGCGAGACGTCGGGGCCGTGGTGTGCGCGGCAGGGGGCGACCTGGCGCCTGCGGACAAGCGTCTCTACGCGCTGCGCGACGTGACGGGCACCGTCGAGGCGATCCCGCTGATCGCCTCGAGCATCATGTCGAAGAAGATCGCGGAGGGCACGGACGCGCTGGTGCTCGATGTGAAGTTCGGCTCCGGCGCGTTCATGCGCGATGAGGCCCTTGCCCGTGAGCTGGCCGAGACGATGGTCGCCCTCGGCACGGATTCCGGGGTGCGCACGACTGCGCTGCTGACAGACATGAACACGCCGCTGGGACGTACGATCGGCAACGCCAACGAGGTGCGTGAGTCGGTCGAAGTGCTCGCGGGAGGCGGACCGAGCGACGTCGTCGAGCTGACCGTCGCGCTGGCGCAGGAGATGCTGCAGGCCGCGGGCGTGCACGATGCCGACCCGGCCGAGGCGCTGCGGACGGGCCGAGCCATGGACTCCTGGCGCCGGATGATCGAGGCGCAGAACGGTGATCCGGATGGGATGCTGCCGCAGGCGCGCGAATCCGAGACCGTGACCGCACCGCGCGACGGATACGTCACGCGGATGGACGCGTTCGACTTCGGCATCGGTGCCTGGCGCCTCGGTGCCGGTCGGGCACGCGCGGACGACGACGTGGTGCACGCCGCAGGCATCGACCTGCACGCCAAGCCGGGCGACGCGGTGCAGGCGGGGGAACCGCTGTTCACCCTGAGCGCCGACGACGCTGCACGTTTCGACCGTGCACTCGACGCACTGAGCGACGCGTGGGAGATTGGTGATCAGCCGCCGGTCCGCCAGCCGATCGTGCGCGAACGCATCACGTCCTGACCCGCCCGACCCATTCGGAACACTCACACCAGGGAGAACACTCATGCCTCGCCCCAACAACAGCAAGGCCCAGCGCCACGAGGCGACGATCGAGGGCGTGCCGGTGCGGAGCCTGCCGAAGATCGCCCTGCACGAGCACCTCGACGGCGGGCTGCGCGCCGAAACCGTGCTGGAGCTGGCGCGCGAGGCAGGCGTGGAGGTGCCGGTGAGCGACGAAAGGGGGCTGGGCGAGTGGTTCGCCGAGCAGGCGGCAGGCGGGTCGCTCGAGGCGTACCTCGAGACGTTCGCGCTGACGGGGGCGGTGCTGCAGACCGCTGATGCGCTCACCAGGGCAGCGCGAGAGCTCGTCGAGGACCTCACCAAAGACGGCGTCATCTATGCGGAGGTGCGCTGGGCGCCGGAGCTGCACACGTCAGGCGGTCTGTCGATGGCTGAGGCCGTCGACGCCGTGCAGGAGGGCATCGAGCAGGGCGAGGACGACGCGGAGGCCACGGGGCATTCCATTCGGGTCGGTCAGATCCTGAGCGCGATGCGTCAGGCGGAGAACTCGCTCGAGGTCGCCGAGCTGGCGCTCGACTACCGGGACGACGGCGTGGTCGGCTTCGACCTCGCCGGCCCCGAGTCCGGTCATCCGGCATCGGAGCATCGCGACGCGCTCGACCTGCTTGCGACGGAGTTCTTCCCCGTCACGCTGCACGCGGGGGAGGAAGAGGGAACGGACTCCATCCGCAGCGCGCTGCTCGACGGGCGTGCGCTCCGGCTCGGGCACGGTGTGCGCATCGCCGAAGATCTCGACGTGATCGCCGAAGAGGGCGAAGACGTGCGCGTGCGCCTCGGCGACCTCGCCGCGTGGGTCAGGGACCGAGAGATCGCGCTCGAGGTGGCTCCGAGCTCCAACCTCGGCACCGGCGCGATCGCGCGGTGGGGGAGCCAGCTCGAGGATCACCCGTTCGACCTGCTCTATCAGCTCGGCTTCGCCGTGACGGTGAACACCGACAACCGCCTGATGAGCCGAACCACGCTCACCCGCGAGCTGTCGATGCTGGCCGACACGTTCGAGTACCGCCTCGCTGATCTCGAGCGGTTCCAGCTCAACGCCGCGGCCGCCGCGTTCCTGCCCGTCGAGCAGCGCGAGGAGCTCATCGACCTCATCAGCGAGGGCTTCGACCGCTGACAGTGCGGGGCGGCCGCCGTGCCGCACGCTTCTCGCCGAGATGCCTGGCCCCGGATGTCCGGATGTCGATGGGGCGCGGTGCGAGTGCGCCATCCGACCCAGGGAGCGCGTGCACCAGGCGTAGGGCCCCGTGGGCACGGCGCCCTACGCCTGGTGGCGCGCCACCAGACTCCGGATGGGCGGATGCAGCGGGTGCGCGGCGTCGAGTCCTGTGACTTCTGTGGTGAACCCGTCGGCGTCGAGTGTGCGCAGCTTCTCGTGCATCTCGATCGCCTGCTCGTCTTCCGGAGCGTCGAACGACAGGGCGGCATCGACGGCCGACAGCAGTCCGTCGACGCTCAGCCCGCGCTCGGCCGCCTCAGCGGCCGGCCCGATGAAGCGTTCGTGCCGCGACAGCTTGCGCAGCGGTTGCCTGCCCACGCGGGCGACCGTATCGGGCAGGGCGGGGTTGCGGAATCGGCGCAGAATCGTTGACCGGTACTCGGCGAGATCGTCCTCGGCGAAGCCGTGCTTCGCGGCGAGCACGGCGCTGGTCTCGGTGATCGCGGCTGCGACTCTCTCGGCGACCTGCGCATCGGCCAGAGCGTCCGCGATCCGCTCGATCCCGGCCCGTGCCCCGTGGTACGCCGCCGCGGCGTGCCCCGTGTTGACGGTGAACAGCTTCCGCTCGATATAGGGCGTGAGGTCGTCGACGAAGTGCGCGCCGGGAATCGACGGCGGCGAGTCGCCGAACGGCCCGCGCTCGATCGCCCACTCGAAGAACGGCTCCACTGTGACGTCGATGCCCGCTTCCTCGGGCTGCCCCGGCACGATCCGGTCGACGGCGGTGTTCGCGAACGCTGCCCGACCGGCGAGCGTGGTCCACTCGTCGCCCGCCAGCTCCTCGATGTGGGCACGCAGTTGATCGGTGGCGCCGATCGCGTTCTCGCACGCCATCACCTGCACGGGCGGAGCGTCGTCGCCGCGAAGCCGGAGCCCGGCGAGGATGTGCGGCGCGATGAAACGCAGAATCGTCGGTCCGACTGCGCACGTGACCACATCGGCGTCTGCGACCTGCGCGGCCACGCCATCCGGATCGTCCGCGCTGTTGATCGCGTGGAAACCGGTCACGACGACGTCCCGCCCGCCCTCGCCGACCTCGTGCACCGTGTAGCTGTCTGCGGCGTTGATGGCGTCGACAAGACCGCCGGCGACGTCGGAGAACACGATCTCGTAGCCGCCCTCGGCCAGCAGCATGCCGACGAACCCGCGCCCGATGTTGCCCGCACCGAAATGAACCGCTCTCATGATGGACTCCCTCAGCCGATCTCGCCGGCGAGCATGTCGTACAGCTCCTGCTCGGACGAGGCTGCGTTCAGCTTCGCGACGATGTCGTCGTCGCCGAACTGCTGGGCGACGCTGGCGAGGATCTCCAGGTGCGCGCCGCCCTTGCCGGCGATGCCGATGACGAAAGTCGCGGTGTCGCCTTCGCCCCAGTCGACGCCGCCGTCGTAGCGGATCACTGCGAGGGCGGAGCCGAGCACGGCGTCCTTCGCCGCATCCGTGCCGTGCGGAATCGCCAGACCGTTGCCCATGAAGGTCGACACCGTCTCCTCACGGTCCTTCATCGCCTGCAGGTAGTCGGCGGTCACAGCACCTGCCGATTCGAGGATTCCCGCGGCCTCGGCGAGCGCCTCGTCGCGGCTGACGCTGCCGGGGTGGATGCGCACGTACTCCCGCTTGAGCACGGCGTCGCTCGGAGGCGCGTCCTGCGACGCACCCGCCGTGCCCTCGTCCGGGCTCTGTGCCGCATCGGCCGCGGCAGGCTCATCCGGAGTCTCGGCCGCCTCATCCTCGGCGCCGCCCTCGCGCTGAGCGCGGATCATCTCGACGACGTCGTCGTATTCGGGCGCGTTCATGAACTGGCCGACCGAGACGTGCACCGCGTCGGGTTCGTTCTGCCGTGCACGGTCGGTGAGCTGCGCCTGCGTGACGACGAGATCGGCGGTGCCGTCGAGGTTCGCAATCGCCTTGTTCGTGACGCTCACACCCTCGATGCCGGCGTCCTTGATCTTCTTGCGCAGCACTCCGGCGCCCATGGCGGATGAACCCATGCCCGCGTCGCAGGCGAAGATCACGTTCTCGATCGTCTTCGTCGCCGTCGTCTGCGCGGCACTGAGACCACCCAGCACGGAGGACGACTTGCCCTTGTTGGCCTGCGTCTGGGCGACGGCGGCCGAGAAGCTGTCGCGCCCTGCGGCATCCGCGGCGAGGTCGCTCCTGCGGCTGGCGAGCAGGAACAGGGCGCTCACGGCGAACGTGACGGCAGCAGACAGTACGACAGAGAGGATCACACCGAGGTGACTGCCCGGCGCGGTCTGGATGAGCACCGCGAAGATCGAGCCGGGGGAAGCCGGAGCGACCAGCCCCGAGTCGAAGATCACGTTCGTGAGAACACCCGTCGCGCCGCCGGCGATGAGACCGACGATCAGGCTCGGTTTGGCGAGCACGTAGGGGAAGTAGATCTCGTGGATGCCGCCGAGGAACTGGATGATGAATGCGCCGGGGGCGGTTGCGCGTGCAGCGCCCACACCGAATACGGTCAGTGCCAGCAGCAGACCCGCACCGGGCCCGGGGTTCGCCTCAACCAGGAACAGCAGGCTCTTGCCGAGACTCGTCGACTGCTCGGTGCCGATCGGCGTGAACACGCCGTGGTTGATGGCGTTGTTGAGGAACAGGATCTTCGCCGGCTCGACGATGATGCTCGCCAGCGGAATCAGCCCTGTGCTGACGAGCCAGCCGACGGCACCACCGAGCAGATCGGTGAGCCACCGGATGATGGGAGCGAGCCAGAAGAACGCGGCCAGCGCCGTGAAGAAGCTGACGAAGCCGGCGGAGAAGTTGTTCACCAGCATCTCGAAGCCCGCGCGGATCTTTCCGTCCCACAGCTTCTCGATGGTCTTGAGGATCCATGCGGAGCCGGGGCCGGCGATCATCGCACCGAGGAACATCACCGTTCCCTCTGCGCCGATGATCACGCCGAACGCCGTGACGGCGCCGACGACGCCCCCGCGGTGCCCGTACACGACGTTTCCGCCCGTGAACGCGATCAGCAGCGGCAGCAGAAAGGTGATGATCGGGCCGACGAGCCCGGTGTACTCCGTGCCGTCGGATGCGACACCGCCGCCGAGGAACGCGGCGTCGGGCCAGCGCATCCATTCCACCGGGCCCTCGGCACCGAGCCAGCCTGAGGGGATGAACAGCGCCGTGATGAGGCCCCACGCGATGAACGCGGCGATGTTCGGCATGATCATTCCGGAGAGGAACGTGCCGAACCTCTGAACGCCCACGCGGAAGCCGCCCGGCGCCTTCGTAGTGCTTGTCTGAGAGGACATGACTGTGTCTGCTTTCGTCATTGACAGGAACGGGAAGGGATCAGGCCGCGTCGCGCGCAGCCTTCTTGGCGCCGGCTGCGTCGCCGGCGGAGACGGCAGCCGCGGCGATGCGGCGCGCGTCGTCGATGGTGTGTCGCTTCAGCTCCGCACGCACCTCGGCCAGAGCTGCAGGCGTCATCGACAGAGACGTCACGCCGAGACCGACGAGTACGACGGCCAGCAGCGGATCTGCGGCGGCCTCGCCGCAGATGCCGACGGGCTTGCCGTTCTTCTCGCCGCCGTCGGCGACCATCCGGATGAGGCGGAGCACGGCCGGATGCCATGGGCTCTGCAGGTGCGCGACGGTACCGAGCAGCCTGTCGGCGGCCATCGTGTACTGCGTGAGGTCGTTCGTGCCGATCGACGCGAAGTCGGCCTTGCGCAGGATCTCCTCGGCCAGGATGGCGCTGGAGGGCACCTCGACCATGACGCCCGTGGTGCGCAGGCCGAGTTCGCGGGCGAGGGCCGTGAAGTACTCCGCTTCGTCGACGGTGGCGACCATCGGCGCCATCACCCAGAGGTCGGCGTCGGTGTCACTGTCCGCCTCGGCGAGGGCGGTGAGCTGGTCGCGCAGCACGTGCTCGCGGTGCTGCAGCGCCCGGATGCCGCGGCGGCCGAGAGCGGGGTTCTCCTCGTCGGCGTCGGTGAGGAACGGCAGCGGCTTGTCGGCGCCGGCGTCGAGTACGCGCACGACGACCTTCTTGCCGGCGAATGCTTCGAGCAGCAGCCGGTAGCTCGCGGTCTGGTCGGCGACCGACGGCGCCTCGTCGGAGGAGAGGAACAGGAATTCGGTGCGGAACAGGCCGACGCCCTCCGCGCCCAGTTCGAGTGCCTCGGTCGCGCCGTCGGGCGAGCCGAGGTTCGCCAGCAGCGGCACCTCTGTGCCGTCTGCGAGGGCGCCTGGAGTGATCGGCGCGCTGACCGCGGCGGCCCGCGCCGCTGCGCGCTGGTCAGCGGCGGCGATCTCATCCGGTGTCGGGTCGGCGACGACCACGTCGCCTGCGGCGTCGACGATCACGGTCTGCCCCTCGGTGAGCGACGCGTCTCCCGTGCCGACGACCGCCACGATGCCCTTCTCCCTGGCGAGAATCGCCGTGTGCGAGGTCGGGCCGCCGTCAGTCGTCACCACCGCGAGCACCTGATCGAGGTCGAGCAGTGCAGTGTCGGCCGGTGCCAGATCGCGCGCGACGAGCACGAACGGATGTCCGAGGTCGGGAACGCCAGGGGCTGCCGCACCGCGCAGCTGGGCGATCACGCGCTGTGCCACGTCGGCGAGGTCGGCGGCACGCTCGCCCAGGTACCCGCCGATCTCAGCGAGCTGCTCGGCGAACTCGGCGAACGATGTGTGCACCGCGTATTCGCCGGTCGCGCCGCCGTCGATCTTCGCCTCGACGGCCTCGGCGAGCGTCGGATCCTCGGCCATCATGGCCTGCGCCTCGAGCACGTCTCTGGCTGAGCCTCCTGCGCGCTCGCCGCGCTCGTTCAGGTCGGCCGCCGTCGCCGACACAGCCGATGCGACCAGCGCCTTCTCCTCATCCGGAGTCCGCGTCGACGGCGCATCCGTCGGCGGTTCCAGCGGTGCGGCCATCAGCGCGACCGGGCCGTGGGCGATGCCGTGGCCGATTCCGACGCCTGCGATCTCGGTCACGCCGCTCACTCTCCGTCTTCGAGCAGCATCGCCGAGAGCCGGTCGAGCACCGTCTCGGCCTCGTCGCCTTCGACCGTCAGCGTGACGTCGTCGCCCTGGTCGGCGCCGAGTGCGATCACGCCGAGGATGCTCGCCGCATTGGCCGGCTTTCCGTCGCCCTTGACGATGGTGACGTCGGCGCCGGAGTTCTTCGCGGCCTCGGCGAACAGCTTCGCGGGGCGGGCGTGCAGCCCGTGCGACGATGCGATGGTGACAGTGCGAGTGGCCATGGTGGCGTCCTTCCGTTGGGGCGGTTCAGCAGCCCGCGACGCGGCGGGCCGGATGAGTGACAGCACGCGCGTGCCGTCGCGGTCTGCGGCGATGTCTTCTGGGAGGAGGATCACCTCGGCGTCAGGCAGGGCCAGGCGCACGCGGTCGGCGGCGTCGTCCGGCAGATGCGCGCCGAGCAGCACCGTGTCGGTGCCTTCCGCGCCGGCGGGGAGATCGGCGAGCGCGGCAGGGGCGACGGACATCGCTGCGCCCGCGGATGCTGCGGCGCGCTTCAGACGCATGGCGACGAACGTGCTCGACGCGCCGGCGCCGCAGATGACGGTGATCCTCATCGATCTCAGTGCTCCTTCTTCCCCTCCAGCATGGGAGGAGGCGCTGCTTCCGGCAATGCACTCGTGTTTCCGCTCCGGCGGAAATCCCCTTCCGCCCCGCACGTGGTTGACTGGTCTGCCATGACGGCTGAGCGGCAGGAGCAGGTGCTGGGCATCCTGCTGCGCCGTGCCGGCTGGGTGACGGCCGCGGACCTTGCAGACCGACTCGGCGTCACCGCTCGCAGTGTGCGCTCGTACATCACGGCGATCAACGCGCTCGCTCCTGCCGGCGATGCGATCGAGTCGGGCCCGCACGGCTACCGTGCGATGCCGTCGGCGGCAGCCGTGCGCGACGAGCTCGCCGGAGCGCAGCACGGTGCACCGCGCGAGCGCGTGCGCGGGATCATCCGGAGGCTCATGGGCGCACCGGAAGGCATCGACGTGTTCGACACGGCCATGTCCCTGCACGTCAGCGACGCCACGGTGGAGGCCGACCTGCGGCGTGTGCGGGGCATGCTCACCGACAGCGAGCTGACCCTGCAGCGAGACGACGGCATGGTGGCGCTGGCCGGCACCGAGCGCAGCCTGCGGCGGTTCCTCACCAGAGTCGTGCTCGACGACCTCGATGAGCGGGTCTTCGACACCGAGGCGCTGGAGCGGGCAGCAGATGCGATGGGCGTGCCCGCGCCGGGGCTGGCGGAGTTCCGCGCGGGGCTGATCGCACGGCTGTCGGGGCTCGGGTTCGCGGTGAACGAGGTCGCCGCGGCCGAGGTGATGCTGCGCGCAGCGATCGCGGTCGAACGCACGCGGCGAGGGCGGTCGACACCGGAAGCGGACGACGACGGCGGACCGGATCGCGTGCGGGTGGGTGAGGTGCTCGACGAACTCGCCGCGAGGCACCTCGGTTCGCATCTCACGCCGGCTGACCGGCGGCATCTGGCGGGCGTCGCGCTCGTCTCACTCGTGGAGCCAGGCGAATCCTCCGATGAGCCGGAGCGGCGCGTGGCGGAGGCGGTGAGTGTCGCGCTTCGTCGTGCGGCGGCCACGTACGGCATCGACCTGAGCGAGGAGGATTTCGTGCGCGGCTTCGCGCAGCACGTGCACAACGTGGTGCAGCGCTCGCACGAGCATGTCGGTTCGCGCAATCCGATGACGCGGGCGGTCAAGCTCGCCTCTCCTCTGGTCTTCGAGATCGCCGTCTCGGTGGCGGGCGACCTCGCCGATGAGCTGGGCGTGGCGATACCGGATGACGAGATCGCCGACATGGCGATGCGGATCGGCAGTCTGGTCGGCGCGGAGCCCGACGCGGGAGATGTGCTGACGGCGGTGCTCGTGTGCCCGGGGTTCGAAGGCATGCGGAATCGGCTGCAGGTGCATCTGGAGCGTGCACTGGGCCACGAGCTGGCGATCACGCGCGTGGAGACCGGATATGCGCAGGATTGGGCAGGCATCGACGCGGACCTGGTGCTTTCGACGATCGACCCTTCCAGTACCGGCGACGACCGGATCGTGCGGATCCAGCCGTTCCTCACATCTCGGGACATCGCACGCGTAGCGGACGCGGCGCAGCGCGTGCGGCGCCAGCGGCAGCTGCGCGGTCTGCGCTCGCAGATGCGCCCGTGGTTCGCGCCGACGGCGTTCATCCGGAATGCGCGAGCGGCTGCGCCCGAGGCGATGATCCGTCTGCTCGGCGACGCGCTCATGCGCGAGGGCGTGATCGACGAGGAATATGTGGCCAGCGCGATCGAGCGCGAGGCGCGTTCATCGACTGCGTTCACGGAGAGCCTGGCGGTTCCGCACGCGATGACGATGTCGGCCGTGCGCACCGCGATCGCCGTAGCAGTCAACGAGCAGTCGATCGATTGGGGCGCCGAACGGGTGCACGTCGTGGCTCTCGTGGCGTTCAGCGAGACCGACCGCGCCGCGTTCCAGACTGTGTTCGAGCAGTTCGTCGACGTCTTCGCCGACCCCGACAATGCCGCACGCATCGTGCGCCGCGGTGACACCCTCGAAGCCTTCCTCGACGAGATCGCCGCCCTCATCGACGCCCCCGCCTGACCCGCGCGCCGGCTGCCGAGATGCGCACTTGTCGTCGAGATGCGCCGGTTCTGACGTGATCTCGTCGGAAAAGTGCGCATCTCGCGAGCCCTTCTGGAGCATCCGGTCAGGAACCTTGTTGTGCAAGTCTTGTTATGCAAGATAAAGTTGCGGTGTGGACCAGCCGCACGAGCGCATCGCGACGAACATCCGGAAAGGGGTGCTCG
The DNA here is from genome assembly GCF_003335195.1 of Microbacterium sp. JB110. Classification (NCBI taxonomy): domain Bacteria; kingdom Bacillati; phylum Actinomycetota; class Actinomycetes; order Micrococcales; family Microbacteriaceae; genus Microbacterium; species Microbacterium sp. JB110. The sequence continues at coordinate 364,934 of NZ_QPGM01000003.1, forward strand.
AGTTCTGCGTGCTCGCCATGCTCCGCCGGCGTGACATGTACGGCCTCGAGCTCGCCGATGCGCTCGTCGCGCGGGGGCTCAGTGCCAGCGAGGGCAGCCTGTACCCGCTGCTCGCGCGGATGCAGCAGGCAGGGCTGGTCGGGTCGCGCCGCGAGGCTGAGGCCGGCGGCCGCCCGCGCAAGTACTACGAACTGACCGACGCGGGCCGTGCGCAGCTGGCGGCCTTCACCGAGGTCTGGGGTCTCATCGCGCCGCAGGTGGCGGAACTTCTGGAGGAACGATCATGACGACGAATCCGGCATTCGCGGCCGAGCGATATCTGGAGAAGCTGCACGCTCAGCTCGCGGCGCTTCCGGATGGGCAGCGGCGCGTGATCGTCGAGGGCGTCGAGGAGCACATCGCCGACGCGCTCGCCGAAGGTCGCGACATCGACGAGGTTCTGACGGGGCTCGGTTCACCCGACCAGGTCGCCGCCCAGTACGGGGAGGAGCTCGGTGCGCGCGTCGGTCCGGATCCGTCGCGGCGGGCGACGCGCCTGCTGAGTGCGACGGCGGCACTGACAGCGATCGTCGCAACAGGTGCGAGCCCGCTGCTGCTGGGATTCGACGGTTTCGCCTCCGCGATCGATATCGCGTCGTCGATCGCGATGTTCGTCGTTCCTGTTGTGCTGGCCGCGCTTCCGCTGGTGCTGCCCCGAGCATCCGGATACGTTGTGGCGGCTCTCGGCGCCGTGGCGGTGATGGCACTCGCGCTGCTCGCGCTGGTCGGCATGCTGCCGGATGCCTCGCCGCTGAGCCAGGCGTACCTGCTGCTGCCAGTCGGCTTCGCGATGTGCGCCACGGCGATCGTGCCGCCGGTGACGCGGCTGTCGCCGAGATGGCGGACAGGGAGCCGGATGATCGGAGCGGTGCTGACGATGATCCCGGCCGTCCTGCCGCTGATGGGCACGCTGTCTGGGGCGGTGGAGATGACTTGGGTGCCGCTCGTCTCGGCGGCCGTGGGGCTCGTGATGGGAGTGCTGTATGCGTGGGGGCATCGCGCGGTGTGCATCGTGCTCGCGACGCTGGGCGCCGTGGTGCTCATCGCCGCGCTGATCGACCTCGGAATGATGTTCCTGGCGTTCTGGGTGGTCGGGGGCTGGTGGCTTGCCCTCGGCATGGGCGGGTTCGCCGCGCTGTCTTCCCGCGCCCGACGCGTGTAGAGCGCCCGCCGAATGTTTTCACTTTCGGCGGTGACCTCATCGACCTAGACTCGAAGGTCAGAGGCGGGAATCGTCCCTGATGACGCGCGACAGCATGGCCGCGCGATCCGAGCGCGGGAGGCCGCCGATGATGTCGATTCCGCAGACGATGAGTGCAGTCAGGCTCATGGGCCACGGCGGGCTCGAGCAGCTCGTCTATTCCGGCGACGTGCCGACGCCGAGCCCAGCGCCAGGTGAGGTGCTGATCGATGTCCACGCATGCGGGATGAACAACACCGACGTGTGGGTGCGGGAGGGCGCCTACGGCAGCGACACCGACCCGCAGGAGGTCTCCTCCTGGCGGCGCGGCCGCTCCACGCTGGAGTTCCCCCGCATCCAGGGCACCGACATCGTCGGCCGGATCGCCGCGGTGGGGGAGGGCGTCGATGAGAACCGCATCGACCAGCGCGTGATGGTCGACTTCAGCATCTACAACCGGCCAGAGGGCGATGACAGCCTGGCCGATATCGACTACATCGGCCACGGCCGGGATGGCGGCTACGCGGAGTACGTCGCGGTGCCCTCGGAGAACGCGCACGAGACGCGCGCCGACATCACCGACGCGGAACTGGCGACATTCTGCTGCGCCTACCTCACCGCCGAGCAGATGCTTGTGCGCAGCCGCCTCGCCGAAGGGGAGCGAGTGCTGGTCACCGGCGCCTCCGGCGGCGTCGGCTCCGCCGTCATCCAGCTCGCCAGGGCGCGAGGAGCGATCCCCTACGCCGTCACCAGCGCGGGCAAGGAAGAGGCGATGCGCGAGATCGGTGCCGAGGGCGTCATCCTCCGCGGCACCGACGACCTGGTCGCCGAGGTCGAGCGAGTGGTCGATGCCCCGGTGGATGTGGTCGCCGACCTGGTCGCCGGTGGGATGTTCAACGACCTGCTGCGGATCCTGCGTCCTGAGGGCCGCTACAGCACCGCCGGAGCCATCGGAGGGCCGGTGGTCGACCTCGACCTGCGCACCATGTACCTCAAGCAGCTCGAGCTGCACGGCTCCTCCCAGGGAACCCGCACCGCGTTCCGACGCTTGTCCGGCTACATCGAAGACGGCACGATCCGGCCGCTGCTGGATCGAACGTTCCCGCTCTCGGACTTCCACGAGGCACAGCGCACCTTCATGGGCAAGACCTACATCGGCAACCTGGTCGTCGTGCCCGACCGGCACTGGGAGAGCGTGGGGGCTCAGCATGCATCGTGAACGCGCTCTCGAACTGATCGACACCCAGGCAGGCGGAGACGTCAGCCGCATCGTCACCGTCGGCATCGAACCGCTGCCAGGGCGCACCGTGCTCGAGAAGGCGCGGTTCCTGCAGAAGGAGGGCGACGGCCTGCGCCGGCTGCTGCTCTCTGAGCCCTACGGCGACCCTGCCATGTCGGTCGATCTCATCGTCGAACCCGGCCACCCCGACGCTCAGGCCGGCTACATCATCATGGAGGCGATGGGGTACCCGATGTACTCCGGGTCCAACACCATCTGCGCCGCCACCGCTCTGCTTCAGAGCGGTGCGATCCCGATGACCGAAGGATCGCAGCAGGTGGTCTTGGAGTCGCCAGCTGGACTTGCTCGGATCACCGCGCACAACGTGAACGGACGCGTGGAATCGATCACCACCCAGGGCGAGCCGGCCTACGTCGCCGAACGCGGCCTGTCGGTGAACGTCCCCCACTACGGGCGAGTGGAGTTCGACCTGGTCTGGAGCGGCGCCTACTTCGCCATGCTCGACGCCGGCGCCCACGGCTTCGAGCTCACAGCCGACGAGCAGATCGCCCTGACCGCTTTCGGTGACGCGTTCGTCCGCAAGGCCCGTCCCGGTCTGCGCCAGGAACATCCGACGCTGGGCGATGTGGGCCCGTTGCCCTTCGTCCACTTCATGGGGCGGGTGCGCACTCTGGAGAACGGCAAGGTCGAGTCCCGCTCGGCGACGTACGTGCATCCGGGCGTGATCTGTCGCAGTCCGACGGGAACCGGCACCTCGGCCCGCCTGGCGCTGATGGCGGGGCAGGGCGAGCTCGCCCCGGGCGACACGCTGGAGACGATCTCACCGCGCGGCAACCGCTTCGTGGGCACTGTGATCGGCGAAGCCACCGTGGGCGACTTCCCCGCGTGGAACTCGACGATCACGGGCCGGGCCCGGCTCATGGCGCACTCGCGGATCATCGTCGACTTGGATGATCCGTTGGTGGATACGTCGGATCTGGAGAAGCTGCTGACGCCGTGACGGAGCGCTTTCTGCGTGCCGGGCCGGCGACAGCAGGGCTCAGGCAAGTCGGGCTCGGACCGCCGTCTCCAACGCGGTGAGACGGGCCTCGGCGTCGGCGGGGGAGGTGCCGCGCACGTCGAGATACACTTTGAGCTTCGGCTCCGTTCCGCTGGGGCGGAAGATCACGCGCGACCCGTCGTCGAGCATGTAGCGCAGGATGTCGCCGGATGGGGCGTCGCCGGATGCCGCGAGCAGGTCGGTCGCCTCCGTCACGGTGCGCTCACCGAAGGCCGTGGGAGGCTCTGCGCGCAGCGACGCCATCGCGTGCGCGATGACCGAGGTGTCGTCGACCCGGATCGATACCTGGCCGCTGGAGTAGTGACCGATCTCGTCTGAGACCTCGTCCACCAGATCGGCGAGCGTGCGGCCATCGGTGCGGGCCTCAGCGGCGAGGGCGAGCACCGCCACTGCCGCCGAGATGCCGTCCTTGTCGCGCACTGTCTCGGGGTTGACGAGGTAGCCCAGCGCCTCCTCATATCCGTACACCAGGTCGGGCGTGCGCGAAATCCACTTGAATCCTGTCAGCGTCTCGGCCGAGCGCAGCCCGTAGCGCTCCGCGATCGCCGAGAGACCGGGGGAGGAGACCAGCGAGCATGCCAGGGTGGCGTCGGGGTCTCCGGATGCGGCGCGCGCTGCCCGCAGCCCCAGCAGGAGACCGACCTCGTTGCCGGTGAGCCGCCGCCACTCACCGTCGGGGCCGGGAATCGCGACGGCGAGCCGGTCGGCGTCGGGATCATGCGCCAGCGCGAACTCGGCATCGGCCTCGCTCGCCGCTTCGAACACGAGGTCCATCGCGCCCGGTTCCTCCGGGTTGGGGAACGCGACGGTGGGGAACGCTTCGTCCGGATGGAGCTGAGCGGCAGCGGCTGCGGGCCATGGGAACCCCGCCTCATCGAGCACGCGCTCGAACGTCTCCCAGCCGACGCCGTGCATCGCGGTGTACGCCCACGCCATTCCGTCCGCTCCGCGCGGAGCCCTGGCCCCGGCGACGGCCGCCGTCGCGCGCACGTACGCGTCGACGGCCTCGTCGCCCGCCACGCCGTAGTCACCGGAGCGCGGCAGGTCGGCCACAGAACCCTCCGCGACGCGGTCGATGTGTGCGGCGATGTCGCCGTCGGCGGGCGGCACGATCTGCGCGCCGCCGTTGTCGCCGCCGAGATACACCTTGTAGCCGTTGTCAGCCGGCGGGTTGTGACTGGCGGTGACCATCACGCCCGCGTCGGCGCCCAGGTGCCGCACGGCGAACGCGAGCACGGGGGTCGGCAGCATCCGCGGCAGCAGCACTGCGCGCATCCCTGCGCCGGCGAAGATCTCCGCGGAGTCGCGGGCGAACACGTCGGAGTTGCGGCGGCCGTCGTACCCGATCACGACGACGGGCGCGCGTCCGCTCGCGGTCTCGCGCAGGTAGGCGGCGAGCCCCGCGGCGGCCTGTGCGACCAGCACGCGATTCATGCGCATGGGGCCGGCGCCGAGCGCGCCGCGCAGCCCCGCCGTGCCGAACTGCAGGCGCCCCGCGAATCGGGAGCGCAGCTCGTCTGCGGCATCCGGCTCTTCCTGAGCCCGCGCGATCAGCATGTCGAGTTCGGCGCGGGTCTCGTCATCCGGATCCTGCGCGCTCCACGTCCGCGCCGCCGCAACGACATCGTCCAGCGCGCCCGCACCCTGTTCGCTCACGACTTCCTCCCGATGCTCCTGTCCCGTGCGGTGCCGTATCGGCCGGCCGCGGCATCCGGGCCGGCACCCCGCCCCAGGGAGCTCATCAGATCTTTCCGACGACGTCGGCCAGCAGCTGCGAGATCCGCCCCTCCGCCGAGCGCCCGGCCTCGATGACCTCCGCGTGGCTGAGCGGGGTGGGGGAGATGCCGGCTGCGAGGTTCGTGATCAGCGAGAAGCCCAGCACCTCCATGCCCGACTGGCGGGCGGCGATCGCCTCGAGAGCGGTCGACATGCCGACGATGTGCCCGCCGAGGGTCCTCGCCATCTGCACTTCGGCCGGCGTCTCGTACTGCGGCCCGCGGAACTGGCAGTACACGCCCTCATCGAGCTCCGGATCGACCGAGCGTGCCACCTCGCGCAGCCGTGCCGAGTACAGATCGGTCATGTCGATGAAGGTCGCGCCCTCGAGCGGACTGTCGGAGGTGAGGTTGAGGTGGTCGCTGATCAGCACGGGCTGCCCCGCCGACCATGCGGGCCTGATGCCGCCGGCACCGTTGGTGAGCACCATCACGGTCGCGCCGGTCGCCGCCGCCGTGCGCACGCTGTGCACGACTCTGCGCACGCCGTGGCCCTCGTAGTAGTGGGTGCGCGCGCCGATCACCAGCACGTTCCTGCCGCCGGGAGTGCGCACGCTCCGGATGGTGCCGACGTGGCCCTCCAGCGCGGGCTTCGAGAAGCCGGTGACCTCGGTCGCGGGAATCGTCGCGACCGTTTCGCCGAGCAGCTCCGCTGCCTTGCCCCACCCGCTGCCGAGGGTGACGGCGATGTCGTGCTCGGCGACGCCGGTGAGCCTCGCGATGTCATCTGCCGCGGCCTGCGCGACGGCGAACGGGTCTGCCGGATGGTCGAGCGGGTGCGTCATGCGACCACCTTAAGCACAACCGCCGACATCGCGCCCTGCCCACGGCATCCGGTTCGTCGTGTCCGTCCGCCGCGGCGGCCGCAGGGTGCTGAGACCGGAGCGCGGAGTGACAGAATGGAGCCATGAGCTTCGACTTCGAGCGCAAGCAGCGGATCGCGATCATCGGCGGGGGCCCTGGCGGCTACGAAGCGGCGCTGTCCGCTGCGCAGCTCGGGGCCGAGGTGACTCTCGTGGAGAACACGGGCGTCGGAGGTGCCGCGGTGCTCACCGATGTGGTGCCTTCCAAGACACTGATCGCGACGGCCGACGCCGCGCAGGCGATCGATGCCGCAGGCGACCTCGGCGTGCAGTTCTACGCGAAGGGCGCAGAGGACAAGCCGCTCAAACCCGAGACGGCCATCAACCTGCTCGCGGTGAACAAGCGGATCCTCGCTCTTGCCGGTCAGCAGTCGGAGGACATGCGCGAGCAGCTGCTCGAGGCCGGCGTGAACGTGGTCTCCGGTCACGGCCGGATGAAGGGCGACAACGCCGTCGTCATCTCCACAGGCCCCGACGGCACGGACTTCGATCAGATCGAGGCCGACACGATCGTGATCTCGACCGGTTCGACCCCGCGTGAGCTTCCTGCGGCCAAGCCCGACGGCAAGCGCATCCTCACCTGGAAGCAGGTGTACGACCTGCCGGCCGTTCCTGAGCACATCATCGTGGTCGGCTCAGGCGTCACCGGCGCAGAGTTCGCCTCGGCGTACATGAACCTCGGCGCGAAGGTCACACTGGTCTCGAGCCGCGAGCAGGTGCTGCCGGGCGAAGATCCGGATGCGGCAGCCGTGCTCGAGAAGGTCTTCACCCGAGGCGGCATGACGCTGCTGGCGCGCTCGCGCGCCGAGAAGGTGGAGAACACCGGTGACGGCGTGGTCGTGACGCTGGCGAACGGCGACGAGATCACCGGATCCCACTGCCTGGTGGCTGTCGGATCGACGCCGAACACGGAGGACATCGGCCTGGAGGAGGCCGGCGTGCAGCTCGCCGACACCGGCCGCATCATGGTCAACCGCGTCGGCCGCACGTCGATCCCGAACGTGTACGCGGTCGGTGACTGCACCAACCTGATGCCGCTCGCCTCGGTCGCGTCGATGCTCGGACGAACCGCGGTGTTCCACGCCATGGGCGATGCGGTCATCCCGTTCGCGAACAACAAGATCGCGGCGAACATCTTCACCAGCCCCGAGATCGCCACCGTCGGCTGGACCACGGGCGAGGATGCCGTCGAGTACAAGCTCCCGATCGCCGCGAACGCCCGCGCCAAGATGATGAGCGTGCGCGACGGCTTCGTGAAGCTCTATGCGCGAAAGGGATCCGGCACCGTCGTCGGCGGCGTGGTCGTCGGCCCGAAGGCGAGCGAGCTGATCTACCCGATCTCGATCGCCGTCGACCGCCGCCTCACGGTCGACCAGCTGGCCCGCGTGTTCACCACCTACCCGTCGCTCTCCGGCGCGATCAACGACGCCGCCCGCGCGATGCACGGCATCAACGAGCGCGGCTTCTGACGCAGGCAGCGCGAAAGCGGCGCGGCAGGCCCATCCGGGCCCGCCGCGCCGCTTCTCTTCATTTCTGGCACATCTCCGGGTGGGCGCACCACCGGAGATGTGCCAGAAATGAAGGGATGACCCGCGCTACGCGATAGCGAGGAGGGCGTGGCCGGATGAGATCGTCTGGCCGACTGGGGCGTCGATCGCAGAGACGGTGCCGTCCTTGTGGGCGTGGATGGGCTGCTCCATCTTCATCGCTTCGAGTACGAGCACCAGGTCGCCCTTGACGACCTCCTGGCCGTCCTCGACGGCGACCTTCACGATCGTGGCCTGCATCGGCGACTTCAGCGTATCCCCGCTGGCACCCGTGGCGACCGACGAGCCCGAGTGCGAGCGGCGCGACGGCGGTGCCGCCGCGGGGCGCCCCGTGCCGCCGCTGTTCGTGGTGATGCGGTCGGGCAGGCTGACCTCGAGGCGTTTGCCCGCGACCTCCACGACCACGGTGTGGCGCGACTCCGGCTCAGCGGGAGCTGCCAGCTCGCCGTCCCACGGCGGGATGTCGTTCACGAACTCGGTCTCGATCCAGCGTGTGAAGACGCCGAACTCACCGCTCTCCGCAGTGAACGCGGGGTCGGAGACGACCTTGCGATGGAAGGGCAGCACGGTGGGGAGGCCCGCGACTTCGAACTCCTCGAGCGCGCGGCGCGAACGCTCCAGCGCCTCGGCGCGGTCGCTGCCGGTGACGATGATCTTCGCGAGCATCGAGTCGAATGCGCCAGACACGCTGTCGCCTGCGGTGACGCCGGAATCGAGCCGGATGCCGGGGCCGCCGAAGGTCTTGAAGACGTGGATCGGACCCGGCTGCGGGAGGAATCCGCGGCCAGGGTCCTCGCCGTTGATGCGGAACTCGATCGAGTGCCCGCGCGGGGCCGGGTCGTCGTAGCCGAGCTCCTCGCCCGCGGCGATCCGGAACTGCTCGCGCACCAGGTCGATGCCGGTGACCTCCTCGGAGACCGGATGCTCGACCTGCAGCCGCGTATTGACCTCGAGGAAGGAGATGGTGCCGTCCGCACCGATGAGGAACTCGCACGTTCCCGCACCGACGTAGCCGACCTCCTTCATGATCGCCTTCGACGCCTCGTACAGCACGGTGTTCTGCTCGTCGGTGATGAACGGCGCTGGCGCCTCCTCCACGAGCTTCTGGTGGCGGCGCTGCAGTGAGCAGTCGCGGGTGGAGACGACGACGACGTTGCCCGCCTCATCGGCGAGGCACTGCGTCTCGACGTGGCGCGGCTTGTCGAGGTACTTCTCCACGAAGCATTCGCCGCGGCCGAACGCCGCGATGGCCTCGCGCGTGGCCGACTCGAACATGTCGGGCACTTCGTCGATCGTGCGGGCGACCTTCAGGCCGCGCCCGCCGCCGCCGTACGCGGCCTTGATCGCAATCGGCAGGCCGACCTTCTCGGCGAATGCGACGACCTCTTCCGCCGTGTCGACGGGCCCTGGTGTGCCGGGTGCGAGCGGTGCGCCGACCTTCTCGGCGACGCGGCGCGCGGTGACCTTGTCGCCCAGCGACTCGATCGCCTCGGGCGACGGGCCGATCCAGGTCAGTCCCGACCGGATGACGGTGCGGGCGAACTCGGCGTTCTCTGCGAGGAAGCCGTATCCGGGGTGGACGGCGTCCGCGCCGGAGCGGCGGGCGACGGAGAGGATCTTGTCGATCTGCAGGTAGGTGTCGGCGCTGGTCTCACCGTCGAGGGCGTAGGCCTCGTCGGCGAGCTTCGCATGCATGGCGTCACGGTCCTGGTCGGCGTAGACGGCGACCGACCCGAGGCCGGCGTCGCGGGCCGCCCGGATGATGCGAACGGCGATCTCGCCACGGTTGGCGATGAGGACCTTACGAAGGGCGCGGCTATCGAGCATGGGTTTCAGCCTAGTTCGGAGGTGGGGTGAGAAATTGAGCGACTCCGACAACAAAGCCACGAGTTCGTATCGTGATTCCTACGAGGGGGATGCGGCGGTCAGCCTTCGCGGTTCCACAGACTCGGCCAGTCGATGCCGAGGTCCCGCACCAGGCGCCTGACGGTCGACAGCGACATGCCGACGACGGTCGAGGGGTCGCCGTCCACAGATTCGATGAACGCTCCTCCCAGGCTGTCGACGGTGAACGCGCCCGCCACGTGCAGCGGCTCGCCTGTGGCGACGTATGCGTCGATCTCACCGTCCGTGATGTCGGACGCGAAGGTCACGCGCGCCTCGGCGACCGCGTGCGCCTCGTGCGATCCGTCGGCTGAGATGCGGTGCACGCTGTGCCCGGAGTGCAGCACGCCCGTGCGGCCGCGCATGTCGCGCCAGCGTCCAGCGGCGCGCTCCGGAGTGTGCGGTTTGCCGTAGACGACGCCGCTGAGTTCGAACATCGAGTCCCCGCCGACCACGATCCCTTCGAACCCCTCCGCGGCCAGGCGGCCGGCGACATCAGCGGCCTTGCGGCGCGCGAGCAGCAGCACGTGCTCCGACGGGCTCAGCGCATGCCCCTGTTCCGCCTCGACGGCTTCCACGACCGCGTCCTCGTCGACGTTCGGCGACTCCAGACGCGGCTCGATGCCCGCCTGTCGCATCAGCATGAGGCGGGCGGGCGAGGTGGATGCGAGGCAGACCGGCATGCGTCCAGAGTATTCGCGGGCCTCCGGCACGCAAAGGCACGGCCGCGGCTCGCCGAGATCCGGGCATGGGGCGAAGCGACAGGCATCCGGATGGTCGATTCGCAGGCCGTTCCTGACACGATAGAGGGATGGAAAAGGGCGATCAGATCGAACTCGACATCACCGGCGTCGCGCACGGGGGCGTGTTCGTCGCGCGCGAGCCGGAAGGGCGCGTGGTCTTCGTCGCCGACGCGATTCCCGGAGAGCGGGTCCGCGCCCGCATCACCGAGGTGAAGAAGTCGTTCGCGCGCGCTGAGACGGTCGACGTCCTCGACGCCTCGCCCGACCGCGTGCCGCACGTCTGGCCCGCCGTCGCCGGGGGCGAGCAGCCTGGCGGCGCCGACCTCGGCCACATCGCGCTGCCTCGCCAGCGCGAGCTGAAGGCGCAGGTGCTGCGAGAGGCGTTCGCCAAGTTCGCCGATCTCGAGATCGATGCGCCCGTGCTGGGCCCGGAGGACGTGCTCGGGCACGATCATCCGGATGTCGCGGCCACGAGAGACGGGCTGCGCTACCGCACGCGCATCAGCCTGCACGTCGACGATCGAGGGCGCATCGGCCCGTTCGCCCCGCGCAGCCACCGCGTCGTCGAGGTCGATGATCACCCGCTCGCGACACCGGAGATCGCAGAGGTCGCCGCCGCACTGCGCAGCGCGACGGAGGGGCGGGTCGACCTCGTGCAGCCGGCCGACGGCGGCATCCGGACCCTGCGGCGCCCTGCGCGCCGCCCCGGCGTCCGGACGCCGCGCGAGGAGCCGGAGGTCATCGTCGAGGCGGTGGCGGGCCGCGAGTTCCAGGTCGACGCAGGCGGCTTCTGGCAGGTGCACCGCGCCGCAGCCGAGATGCTCACGGACACCGTGCGTCAGTCGCTCGGCCCGCTGGAGTCCGACGCGTGGAACCTCGACCTGTACGGCGGCGTCGGCCTGTTCGCGGCGACGCTGGGCGAGCTCGCGGAGGGCGCGCGACTGACGACCGTCGAGTCGTCGCAGCGCGCGTCGCTGCACGCAGAGCAGAACCTCGCCGACTTCGGCGCAGAAGCGCTCGACCTGCGCGTGGAGCACTTCCTCACGCAGCTGTCGAACCAGGCCAGCCTGCTCGACCGCGAGATGCTCACACGAGGCGTCGCGCTGCTGGACCCGCCGCGCTCGGGGGCAGGCAGGGATGTCGTCGAAGGCCTTGCCGGTCTCGGGCCATCGCGCGTCGCGTACATCGCGTGCGACCCCGTGGCACTCGCCCGCGATGTCGGCATCTTCCGCGGCCTCGGCTACGAGCTGGAGTCGCTGAAGGCGTTCGACATCTTCCCGCAGTCGCACCACGTCGAGGCCGTCGCCGTCCTGGCGCGCTGAGCCGGCAGCGATCGGCACCGCCCCGCGGTCGGCGTGCCCGCAGTCCGCACGACGTGAATCGCGCGGCGGCTCGATAGGCTGGCCCGATGATCCGGGTTGCACTGATCGATGATCACGAGTCCGTCCGTCTCGGCCTCGTGGCCGCGATCAGGCGAGCGGGGTGGGAGGCGATCTACGCGGGCGCGAGCGTGGCCGACTTCCTTGCGTGGCGACAGGCGGAGCGAGCGGCGGCCGCGGACGTCGTGCTGCTCGACCTCACCCTCGGCGACGGCACGACGGTCACGGAGAACGTGACGCGGCTCGCTCGGGAATCCTCGGTCATCATCCACTCGGTTGCCGACCGTCCGTCCGCTGTGCGTGAGGCGCTCGTGGCCGGCGCAGCCGGTGTGGTGAGCAAGGCGTCCCCGCTCGACGATGTGATCGACGCGGTCGGCGTCGTCGCGCGTGGGGACCAGCTCAACAACGTCGAATGGGCGAGCGCCGTCGAGGGCGACAGAGCGTTCGCCGACGCCCAGTTGTCGATCAGAGAGCGCGAGGTGCTCCGGATGTATGCGGCCGGGCTGCCGCTGAAGGCCGTCGCGGAGCGCCTCGGGGTCGCCTACTCCACCGCCAAGGAGAACGTCACTCGGGTGCGGGTGAAGTACACCGAGGTCGGACGCCCCGCTCCGACGAAGGTCGATCTGCTCAGGCGGGCGGTGGAGGACGGGCTCGTGGACGGATTGTCCGAGGACCCACCGCGTGCCTGACGAACAGTCGCTGATCGACGAAGCATGGCGTCGGATCCCGCAGGAGCAGAAACAGGCGAGCCCAGGGCGATTCACCAGGGCGAGGTTCGAGCGGATCGCGCAGGTGCTCGTCGCGGTCGCAGGCGCGGTGCTCGGAGGCCAGACTCTGGTGATCGCGGTCATGGACGGCCAGTTCCAGGCGCATCCCGTGGTGCTCGGCATCACGATGAGCGCTTTGGCGGCGATGATCGTGACCGCGGCAGTGGGCCGCTTCGCCCGGATCGCGGCCGGAGTGTTCGCCGTCGTCTACGTCGCCGCGCTGGCGTGGTGGTGCTTCGTCGACATAGGCGGCGTCGATCCGATCGCGCAGCCGTGGCCCTTCTTCCTGCTGTCGGTCGCGACGGGGGCGGCGCTGGTGGCATTCAGTCTGCCGTGGCAGATCGCGTGGGCGGTCGTCCCTCCCATCCTCTTCGGCATCGCGCAGCTGCTGCGTGCCGGCTTCGTCGAGACCGCGTGGGAGGCGCTCGGCTACGACACCTCGATCGCGATCCTGCTCAATCTGCTCATCATCGTGCTCGGCTGGATGTACCGCGGTATCGCCGACGGTGTCGACGAGGCACGCGGCCGCGTGGTGGAGGCGTATACGGGGGCCCGTGTCGTGGAAGCCGCGGAGCGGGAGCGCATCGAGATCGCGAGCCTCATGCACGACAGCGTGCTGGCGGCGCTCATCGCCGCGGCGCGCGCGGAGTCGCCGAGGGAGCGCCGACTCGTCGTCGACATGTCGCGTGAGGCACTCACCCGCCTCGCCAATGCGGAGACCGCGGGGCCTGAGGGGAGCGATGCGCCACGAGAGGCCGGCGAAATGGCCGCTGCGATCGAGCATGCGGCGAGCGAGCTCGGCGTCACTCTGGCCGCGCCCGTTCACGTTCCGGACGGCGACGTCGAGATCCCTGGCAGGGTCGCGCGTGCGATGGTGCTCGCGGCGAAGCAGGCGGTCGCCAACGCCGTGCACCACGCCGACGCCGTGGGGCTCGCGGCGAGCGTGAGCGCCGACAGCGCAGGCGTCAGCGTCGAAGTGTCCGACGGCGGACCCGGCTTGGACGTCAGTACGATCCCCGCCGATCGCCTCGGCATCCGGGCCTCGATCATGGCGAGACTGGCGGCGGTCGGCGGCGAGGCCCACATCGATTCGGGCCCGCACGGCACACGGGTCACGCTGGCCTGGAGTGCCTCGGATGAGGAAGAGGGGAACGCGACATGACGCTGCGCCGCGTTCTCATGACGATCGCCATCGCCTTCACCGCGTACTTCCTGGCCAGGAGCGTCATCGTCGCGACCGTCGTGCCGGATACGCCGCTCCACCTCGCCGCCGTGGTGCTGTGGCTGGCCACCGTGGCGGTCGTGCTGTGGGTGCCGGGGCGCGATCCCCGTTCCCACGGGGTGGGGAATCGATCGCCGTCACGGCTGCCGCTGTGGGCGGCGATCGTCGTCGTCGTCGTCATCACGATCGCGCAGTCGCAGGCGATCTGGGCGAGCGGCGACCACATCCACGACCCGATCGTGGCGACGATGTTCGGCGCGAACGGCCAGGTGCTGACGATCCTGATGGTGCGCCGCCGCCCGTTCTGGGCCTGGTGCGGCGTCGCCGTCGTCGCTGCCCTCGGCGTCGCCTCGATGGGAGCGGGGGAGGCGCTGGGGCGCGGGCTGCTCGGCACATTCCTGTGGGTGGGCATCGCGCAGCTGATGCTGTGGTCCGTTGACAGGGCGTACCTCGACACGGCTCGACTGGCGAGACTGCAGCAGGCTTCGGCGGCGTGGCAGGCGTCCCAGGACGCACGGCGCGCCGAGCGGCGCAAGCGGGTGCGCTTCGCCCTCGCCGTGGCAGGGCCCGTGCTGACCCGCGTCGTGCAGTCCGCAGGCCGACTCGACGAGGCGGAGCGCAGGGAGTCGCTGATGGCGGAGGGCACACTGCGCGATGAGCTGCGTGCGCACCGGTTGCTGGATGACGACGTGCGTGCGGCGATCCGGAGGGCACGCGATCACGGTGCGACCGTGACGGTGATCGACGACGACGCCCTCACCGACCTCGGCGACGATGCACTCGGACAGGTGCGCGCAGCGCTGGCGGAGGCACTGCGCGACACCGATGCCGACCGCATCATCGTGAGGACCACGCCCGACCCCGACACAGCGGTGACCGTCGTCGGCCGACGTGCCGCCCCTGAGCCCGACGAGGACGCCCTCGCCCTGTGGCAGGAGATCCCCCGTCCCGCCCCTGACCTGATGGCCTGAGCGCCGCGCCGGCAGACGACAGCGGAAAGAGAAGGTCCCGGGCGGCGTATTCGCCACCCGGGACCTTGGGGACGCGGAGCAGTTACCCGAAAACCGTCCGCGAGGGAACTGGCGCGTGCCGCCATCCCTAGGGCGGCGCACCAGAGCGCTTGAGCGCGTTTCCATACTCAGTATTTCAAGCTGAGGCGCCCGCGTCTGTAGGTACTTTGGGGGACATCTGCTGCGCGACCCGACAGGCTCAGCCCGAGAAACGACCCCACTGGCGTCCCGGTGTGCGCCGCATCCGCCTCGAACGGTTCCACGCGCTGCGCGCCGTCTGCTCGTCGGCCGTGGCGTGTTCGGTCTCCTCGAGGTACGCCAAGGGGAGCACACCGGCCAGTGCGGCCAGATCTTCCTCAGACGGAGTCCCCCTGGTGATCTCGACGCTCGGCAGCTCGCCGCGCCCGTGCGTGCCTTCGGCGCTCACAGCGGAATGTTCCCGTGCTTCTTCGGCGGCCGCTCGGCGCGCTTGTTGCGCAGTGAGCGCAGCGCTTTCGCGACCGACACGCGAGTCTGCGCCGGCTCGATGATGCCGTCGAGCTCACCGCGCTCTGCTGCCAGGAACGGTGACGCCACGTTGTAGGTGTACTCGTTCGCGAGCCTGGTGCGCACCTCGGCGAGGTCCTCGCCGTTCTCAGCCGCCTTCTTCAGTTCGCCGCGATACAGGATGTTCACCGCACCCTGGCCGCCCATCACAGCGATCTCGGCGGTCGGCCACGCCAGGTTGACGTCGGCGCCGAGCTGCTTCGACCCCATCACGATGTACGCACCGCCGTACGCCTTGCGCAGGATCACGGTCACCAGCGGCACGGTCGCCTCGGCGTACGCATACAGCAGCTTCGCCCCGCGACGGATGACGCCCGTCCACTCCTGGTCGGTGCCAGGCAGGTAGCCGGGCACATCGACGAGCGTGACGATCGGGATCGAGAACGCGTCGCAGAACCGCACGAACCGTGAGGCCTTCTCGCCCGCTTCGATGTTCAGCGTCCCCGCCATCTGCTGCGGCTGGTTCGCGATGATGCCCACAGAGCGTCCCTCGACGCGACCGAAGCCGACCACGATGTTCGGCGCGAACAGCGGCTGCACTTCGAGGAACTCGTCGTCGATGACCTGCTGGATCACCTGCTTGACGTCGTAGGGCTGATTCGGTGAGTCAGGGATGACCGTGTTGAGCGTGCGGTCCTCATCCGTCGTCTCGAACTCGAAGCCCGTGTCGTACGCCGGAGGGTCGGCCATGTTGTTGTCCGGCAGGAAGCCCACCAGGCCGCGCGCGTAGTCGAGCGCGTCATCCTCGTCGTCGGCGAGGTAGTGCGCCACGCCGGAGCGGGTGTTGTGCGTGTACGCACCGCCGAGCTCCTCCATGCCGACGTCCTCGCCGGTGACCGTCTTGATGACATCCGGGCCCGTGACGAACATCTGGCTGGTCTTGTCGACCATGATCACGAAGTCGGTCAGCGCCGGTGAGTATACGGCGCCGCCCGCGGCTGGCCCCATCACGATCGAGATCTGAGGGATCACGCCGGAGGCAGCCGTGTTCAGCCGGAAGATCTCGGCGTACTTGCCGAGCGCGAGCACGCCCTCCTGGATGCGCGCTCCGCCGGAGTCGAGGATGCCGATGATCGGCATGCCGCCGCGGAGGGCGAACTCCATGATCTTGATGATCTTGTCGCCGGACACTTCGCCGAGCGACCCGCCGAAGGTCGAGAAGTCCTGCGAGTAGACCGCGATGTTGCGGCCGTGGATGGTCGCCGTGCCGGTGACGACGGAGTCGCCGTACGGGCGGGAGCGGTCCATTCCGAACGACGTGGTGCGGTGCCGCACGTATTCGTCGAATTCGACGAAGCTGCCGGGATCGACGAGCATCTCGATGCGCTCGCGCGCCGTGAGCTTGCCCTTGGCGTGCTGCTTCTCGACAGCATTCTCCTCAGCCTGAGTCACGGCTTCGGCGTAGCGTTCGCGGAGGTCGGCGATCTTGCCTGCGGTCGTAGAGAGATCCGGTTCGGTCACGCGTTCCACCCTAACCTCGCGAAGCCCGCTGCTTTTGGTGGCCACGCACAATGACTTCGAAGATCGTGTGTGCGATCCGGATGATCGAGCTGGGGCAGGATATGCGGTGGTCGGCGCGTACGCTGACGGAGTGACGTGGGAGAAGACGCGCGGCGCTGCCGCGAGAGTGACGGAGCTGGAGCACACAGGGTCGACGAACGCCGATATGGCCAGTCGAGCCGCGATAGACGCTCTGCCGCACCTGAGCGTGCTGCTCACCAGAGACCAGCGGTCCGGGCGCGGTCGGCTCGACCGACAGTGGCGGGCGCCGGTCGGCGCGTCGCTGGCTGTATCGGTCCTGGTCAGAGTCGACGGCGTGCCGTTCGCCTCGCGGGGCTGGATTCCGCTGATCGCGGGCGCCGCGATGGCGCGGGCGGTGCGCGCGCAGGCTGTCGGTCATCCGGTAGGGGCGAAATGGCCCAACGACGTACTGGTGGCAGGGCGGAAGATCTGCGGCATCCTCGTCGAGGCGACCGCCGACCTCAGCACGGTGATCATCGGGTCAGGCATCAACACCAGGATGACCGCTGAGGAGCTGCCGGTGCCGACGGCGACATCGTTCGCGACCATCGGCACCCAGTGCGACGAGGACGTGCTGCTGGCCGACTATCTGCGCGAACTGGACCGGCAGCTTGCGGCACTGACCGAGGCAGGCGGCGACGCGGAGCGGGCAGGCGTGCGGCGCGACGTCGTCGACGGATGCATCACCATCGGACAGAGCGTGCGCGTGATGATGCCGGCAGGCGACGACCTGCTCGGCACCGCCGAGGACCTCGACGCGGACGGCCGGCTCGTCGTGCGCACGACGGACGGCCCCGTGCCTGTCGCGGCAGGGGACGTCGTGCACGTGCGCCCCGCGGAGTAGGCGACTGCAGCACCCGGAGCCGCGCGCTCGCCGCGCGCCGACGGGCGCAGGCGGCGCGGACACGGCAGACTGGGAACCCCGCGCGGACAGAAGGGAGCGACCGTGACAGTGCCGAGCATGCCCGATCGCCCCGATCTGCCGCCCCCTGGCGCGCCGAGGCCGGAGGAGCTGCTCGTAGCGAAGTTCCGGCCGCAGGCGAGGCGCCTGATCTGGTCGGCGCTGCTGCTGATCGTGCTCTGCGCCGCTGGCGGCTACGGCTGGGGAAATCTGCCGGACGGATTCAGCAACTGGATGATCCTCGCCGCGGGTGCCGGCCTCGTGCTGCTGTTCGTCGTCGTGCCGTGGCTGGTGTGGCGCTCGCGGGTGTACACGGTGACGACGCGCCGCGTGATCGCCAGGCGCGGCCTGTTCGGACAGAGCAGCATCGAGCTCTCGCACGCCCGCGGCTACTCGATCGAGACACGACGCGGGCTCTGGCAGCGGCTGTGGGGGACGGGCACGCTGACGCTCTCCGACGGCTTGGAGGGGAAGATCGTGCTGGTGAACGTGCTGCGCCCCCGGCTCGTGTCCGAAGTGCTCGCCGACCAGATCGAGGTCAATCAGATCCTCGCCCACCGCGAGGCCGAGTCCCAGCTCTGACCCGTTCCGGACGCCCCGCGTGCCGGGAGGCATCGGTTCCGGATGGCAGGATAGGAGCATGTCCCTGCGTGTCGGAGTAATCGGTGGCGGCCAGCTGGCCAGGATGATGATCGCACCCGCCGTGGAGCTCGGCGTCGAGTTGCGCGTGCTCGCCGAAGCGGAGGGCATGTCGGCGGCGCTGGCCGCGACGGCGGTCGGCGATTACCGCGATCCGGATGTCGTGCTCGCGTTCGCGAAGGACGTCGACGTGATCACGTTCGACCACGAGCACGTGCCGCAGCCGGTGCTGCGTGCGCTGGTCGATGCCGGGGTGAAGGTGCATCCCGGTCCCGACGCGCTGCGCTACGCCCAGGACAAGATCGTGATGCGCACGCGCCTGGCCGAGGTCGGCGCACCGCAGCCCGACTGGGCGGCTGTGCGCGACGCGGGCGAGCTGCAGGCGTTCGTCGACGACCACGGCGGGCGGGCAGTCGTGAAGACCCCGCGCGGCGGGTACGACGGCAAGGGCGTGCGCGTGGTGTCATCCGGGTCCGAGGCCGACGACTGGTTCGCGGACTTCGACGGTGAGCCGATTCTGGTCGAGGAGCTGGTCGACTTCCGTCGCGAACTGGCACAGCAGATCGCGCGCCGTCCGTCCGGTGCGACGAGGGCGTACCCGGTCGTCGAGACCGTGCAGCGCGACGGCATCTGCAGCGAGGTCTTCGCGCCGGCTCCGGGTGCCTCGGCTCGCACGATCGACGTGTCGGCGCAGATCGCGGACGAGATCGCTGCCGGGCTCGGCGTGACGGGAATGCTCGCCGTCGAACTGTTCGAGACGACGGACGAGCGCGTGCTGGTGAACGAACTCGCCATGCGCCCGCACAACAGCGGCCACTGGACGCAGGACGGCGCGGTGACGAGCCAGTTCGAGCAGCACCTGCGCGCCGTGCTCGACCTGCCGCTCGGCGACACTGCGCCCGTGAGCGAAGCCGCAGTGATGATCAACATCCTCGGCGGCCCCGAGGGCGAGGAGCTCACGGACCGGATCGGCGTGGCGGCGGCCGAGCACCCGACGGCGAAGATCCACACCTACGGCAAGGCACCGCGGCCCGGCCGCAAGGTCGGCCACATCAACGCGTTCGGCGACGACCTCGAGGACGCGGCGAACGTGGCGCGAGCGGCAGCGGCTCTGTTCGACTGACTCTGCGGATCCGGGCGTCTGCTATCCGCCGTCGGATTCGGTCGAGCCGGGACGGATGAGCCCGGACTCGTAGCAGAGGATCACCAGGTGGGAGCGGTCGCGCGCCGGAAGCTTGGTCAGCAGACGGCTGACGTAGGTGCGCGCGGTGGCCGGACTGATGTGGAGACTCGCACCGATCTCGTCGTTCGACTCGCCCAGCCCGATCCGGAACAGGACCTCGCGCTCGCGGCCCGTGAGCGACTCGAGCAGCTCGGGGCGCGAGACGGCCCGCGGGTGCGCGGACAGTGCACCCATCACCTGCCGCGTGATCGCGGGGGAGAGCAGGGAGTCGCCCGCGGCGACCGCCCTGACGGCTCGACGCAGGTCGTCCGGGGCGACGTCCTTGAGCAGGTATCCGGCCGCCCCGGCCCGGATCGCGGCGAAGACGTCCTCCTCGTCGTCGAAGGTCGTCAGGATCAGGACGCCGACGCCGTCGAGCGCCGGGTCCGCGACGATCGCGCGTGTGGCCGCGATTCCATCCTGCTGCGGCATCCGGATGTCCATCAGGACGACATCGGGTCTGTGCCGTCGAACGGCGCTGACGCCGGCGATGCCGTTGTCGGCTTCGGCGACGACCTGTACATCGCCGTCGTGCTCGGCGAGCATGCGCAGTCCGGTGCGGACGAGTTCCTGGTCGTCGACCAGTACGACCCGGATCATGGCAGCCTCGCCGGCATCGTGGCTTCGACGGAGAACCCCGAGACGGCGGACGGGCGCGCGGTCAGCGTGCCTCCGAGAAGCCGAACGCGTTCGCTCATTCCCGCCAGGCCGTATCCGCCCGCTGCATCGCCGGCGTCCGTCGTGCCGCGACCGTTGTCGGTGACGCTGATGCGGAGCATGCCCTCGCTGATGTCGACTCGCACTCGAGCGCGAGTCGCACCGGCGTGGCGGATGATGTTGGTGATCGATTCCTGAATCACTCTGTACGCCGCGGCATCGACGGGTGCGGCGAGCTCCGACGGCGCTGCGCTGACATCGACCGTGACCTCGAGGCCGGTTGCGCTCGCGGCGTCCACGAGATCCGGCACAGCGGACAGCGAATGCACGCCGGTCGTTCCGTCGGGACCGGACGCGGACCTCAGGATGCGCACCATCGCGCGGAGCTCGTGCAGCGATCGCGTACTGGCAGCGCGGATGCGATCGAATGCGTCTCCGGCGGCGCGATCGTCGCGTCCGACAGCCTCTGAGCCGACGCCCGCATGCAGGGAGATGACCGACATGGTGTGCCCGATCGTGTCATGCAGCTCTCGGGAGATGCTCTCCCGTTCCGTCTGCATCTGAGATGCCGCTTCGCGCGCGATCTGCTCCTCGGTGAGCCGGGAGATCTCCGCCTGCTGCGCGGACCGGATGCGGCGCGCGCGGACGCTGTACCCGAGCGCGACGCCGGCCGCGATGAGCGCGAGGTTCGAGACGGCGTCGTAGCCCAGGAGATCGCCGAGCGGAGCCTCCGCGTCGCGCAGGCGGAAATACAGCGAGACGGCGAACACGACCGCTCCCGCGCCCACGGCCCAGCGGGTCAGGCCGAGCTCGGCAGCCGAGAACAGCGCGGCGACGACCGGGAGCGCCACCCCGATCGGCGACAGATCGAGGATGTAGTACCCGAACGTTCCGAGCACGCTCACGAGCAGGACGAGCACCGGCGCGATTCTGCGCAGAAGGAGCACCGCTCCGAACCCGCAGGCGAAGACATAGGCCAGCGGGTCCGGAGGCGTCGCCGCGGCCGCATGGGACAGGGCGATGACCGTCGAGAGCACGGCCGCAACGCCCACCGCGAGCAGCGCATCGACGAGCGCAGACCTCCTGCGCTCTCGCCTGGCTGTGGTCATCTCCTCAGCGTAGGAGGCGGGGCGGCCGCTGCCCACCCGCCTCAGGAGACTCCCGGTGTCGCTTCTGAACGTACCGAGATGACGCGGCGAAGCGACCGAGGTCGAGACCGAGGTCCGATGACGGCAGCCGGAAGCCGCTCGTAGCGTCAGAAGCATGACAGAACACACACCCTATTCGTCCGACCCGTCCGCCGCTGTGCCGAGACGCCGTCTCCTCAGACTGCCGCTCATCGCCGTCATCGGGCTCGCTCTGCTCACCGTCCCCCGCGTCGTCCTGCACGACCTCGGCATCCTGCACGAGGGCACGGGAGTCAACGCGCTGTTCGTCTTCGTGCCTGCCGTCGTATGGATCGTCGTCGTTCTTCTCGCCGGTGCGCACCGTCCGTTCCTGACCGTACTCGTGATCGGACTGTTCTCCGGTGTCATCCTGGCTGTCGTCCATCAGCTGCTGTGGAGCACGGCGTTCGCGGGGAATCCGCCGCGGCTCGGAGGAAACCTCGAGGGACTCGATCCCGCGGCCCAGGACGTGATCATCCGGCTGTTCTCGATCCCGTCGAGTCTGTTCACCGGTGCGCTCGTCGGCGCGGTCGCCGGTCTCGTGGCCTGGGGCCTCAGCGCGATCGTCCGCCGCAGCAGCCAGCGTCGGTGAGGGCGTCGCGATGAGCGGAGCACCTCAGAAGCGCGGCGCCGCAGTCGCTCGTATGCTGGGCATCGGCGCCCTCGGCCTGGTCGGCGGGGCACTGCTGGCGCTGTTCGTCCAGGATCTCCTGGCCACTCTGCTCGTCCGGAACGGGGGCGTCTCTGCCTGGCTGCTGCCCATCTTCACCTTCCTGATGCCGGTCGTCTCCGTCGCCTCGGCAGTGGCAGCCGTGCTCGTCGACCGACGTCGAGCCGGCGTGCGCGCGGATGAGGACCGTGGGTCCGACCATGCAGGCGACACGCGCTGGGAATAGCCCGGCACCGCAGACGTTAGACTTCTATAGCCGGGCCGCAGCAAACCCCGGGCTCCAATTTTTGCCGCTTCGAGCGGACCACGCGCCGAGAGGCGTTTTCTGCGGCCCGGTTCTTCTGTCCGCGGCGTAGGGTCGGAACATGACGCGGTTCGCCTTTCTGATCAGCCCGGTCCCGGCGGATGCGACCAGGGACATCGACTCCACGATCACGCAGATCGATCCGGATGCTCCCGCGCTCAGCGTGGGCGATCTCAGCGCGAATCGCGGGGACGGCGTGTTCGAGTCGATCGGCGTCTTCGACGGCAGGGCGAAGCAGGGCGCGCCGCACCTGGAGCGGCTGGCGAAATCCGCGCGACTGCTCGAACTGCCCGAGCCGAACATCGCGCAGTGGAGCCGCGCAGTCGACCGCGCCGTGGCGGCGATCCCCGACCAGGGGGAGTGGACGATCAAGCTGCTGCTCAGTCGGGGCGTGCAGATCGGCGGGCCCGGCGCACCCGCGAGCGGGCCGACCGCCTGGATCACCGCGTCGCCCGCGGCCGACTTCACGGCGGCGCGCGAGAAGGGCATCCGGGTCGTCACCCTCGACCGCGGATACGATTCCGGCGCGGCGCAGCGGGCCCCGTGGCTGCTGATGGGCGCCAAGACGCTCTCGTATGCGGTGAACATGGCCGCGGCCCGAGAAGCGCACAGGCGCGGCGCCGACGAGGCGATCTTCACGACCACGGACGGCTACCTGCTCGAGGCGCCGACCGCGAACGTGATCCTGCGCCGCGGCGACCACTTCATCACACCGGAGCCGACCGCGGGCATCCTGCACGGCACGACGCAGCTCGCCGCATTCGACTGGCTCGAGGAGAACGGCCACCCGACCGGCTACGAGCACATCCCGGTCGCAGCGCTCGCGGCCGCGGATGCCGCGTGGTTCGTCTCGTCGATCAGGCTCGCCGCGCCCGTCACCCACATCGACGGGCGCGAAGTCCCCGTCGACCACGACCTCACTCGAGCACTGAACGCTCACCTGCGCGGCTGATCCGGCCATCCGGGCCCGTGCGTGGCTCGCGAGATGCGCACTTCTTCGACAGAATCACGTCCAAACCTGCGCATCTCGACGAGAAGTGCGCATCTCGGCAGCGGGGCTACGCCGCGCGGCGGATGTGGTCGCGTGCGTGTGCGACGGCGTCGTCGAGTTCCGTGAACAGATGTCGATGGTGGCGCAGCGAGGCGAGCACTCCGACCCTGCGGAAGAGCTCCTTGTGCATCGGCTGGACGCCCTTGATCAGCACCGTGATCCCGCGCCGCTCCAGCGTGCGCACCAGCGTGCTGAGCACGTTCGCCCCTGTCGCATCGACGAGCTCCACACGGGACATCCGCAGGATCGCGACCTGGACGCGCTCGAGGTTCTGTGCGTCGTCGAATACGCGATCCGCGACGGAGAAGATGAGCGGCCCGTCGAATCGCAGGAGCGCGATGCGCTCGTCACCCTCGACAGCGGCGCCGGGCAGCGTCTCCGGAGTGACCCTGGTCGTCCCGGCCAGATGCCGGATCGCGAAGAAGCCGGCGAAGATCACCCCGATCACGACGGCGACGATCAGGTCGAAGGAGACCGTGACGATCGCTGTGAGAATGAAGGCCGCGGCGTCCGACCGCGTCGACCGCAGGATGACGCGCACCGTGGTGAGACGGACCATTCGCACCGCTGTCATGATGAGGACCCCGCCGAGCGCCGCGACCGGGATCGCCGAGACCGGTGCAGAGGCGACGAACACGATCGCCAGCAGGAGCACCGCGTGCGTCACGGCTGCCAAACGCGTGCGCCCGCCGGCGCGGACGTTCACTGCTGTACGGGCGATCGCACCCGTGGCGGGCATGCCCCCGAACATTCCGGCGCCGATGGAGGCGAGTCCTTGGCCGACGAGCTCCCGGTCAGGATGGATCGCGCCGGTGTCGGCGAGTGATGAGGCCACGCGGGCCGACAGCAGCGACTCGATCGCGGCGAGCGCGGCGACCGTCGCGGCCGGGCCCGCGAGCTCCAGGAGCATGGCAGGGTCGACCACGGGCAGGGACGGTGCGGGCAGCGTCGCCGGCAGTGCGCCGATGGTCGTCAGCGGATTCGGGATGACCACGGCGATGATCGTGACCACGACGATGCCGACGAGCGATCCAGGGATCGCCGGATGGATGCGCGGGCACACGATCATGCAGGCCGCGACGATCGCGGCGGCGCCGAGGGCCCACAACGCGTACGTTCCGTTCGCGGTCACGATCGATTCCCATGCGGCGACGGCCGCGTTCGTGTGGTGCGACCCGGCTTCATCCGAGACCAGCGACGGGATCTGCTGCAGGCCGATGATGACGGCGATCCCCAGAGTGAACCCTTCGATCACCGGCCAGGGGATGAAGCTCACGGCGCGCCCGAGCCTGGCCGCTCCCGCCGCGAGGACGATGATCCCCGCCATGACGCTCACTGTGGCGACGGCGCCGAGTCCGTGCTGCGCGACGATCGGGGCGAGCACGACCACCATCGCCCCAGTCGGGCCAGACACCTGCACATGCGATCCGCCGAACACCGCCGCGATCACGCCGGCGATGATCGCTGTGATCAGACCCGCTTCCGCTCCGGCGCCGGAGCTCACGCCGAAGCCCAGCGCGAGCGGCAGGGCGACGATGCCGACGGTGATGCCCGCGATGAGGTCGCCCCGCCAGGTCCGAGGCACCGCCCGGTAGTCGGCGCGCGACGGCAGAAGGCGGGCGAATCTCCGCGCCCTGCCGCTCATCGGGACGGCTCGGTCTCGGCGAGCACGCCCTCGAGGCGGGAACCCTCCTCCGACAGGACATCGAGCAGGAGCGCCCGCGCCACGGTCAGCATCTCGGCCACGCGGGCTCCCGTGATCCGGTAGTAGACGTGGCTTCCCCGCCGCTCCGAGGTCACGAGGCGGTACCGGCGCAGCACGGACAGGTGCTGTGAGAGATGGGAGGCCTCGAGACCGGTCTCGCGCTGAAGGGAGCCCACGCTCAGCTCGTCGCTCTCCGAGAGCAGCTCGAGGATCCGAATGCGCAGCGGATGGGCGAGGCCTTTGAACAGGCTCGCCTTGATCTCATAGAGCGGCCGAGGAAGATCACTGAATGGCATGATGAAGTCATCATATCGCGCCTGCGCCGTTCCGCAGATCCGTCCGTCCTGGTGACGGGGCGTTCAGGGGGCGAGGAGAGCGTCCGCGAACTGGAGGAACCAGGCGCGGGCGATGGTGCGCGTCAGCGCGGTGACACCCTGGGCGCGCTGCGTCGCGAGGCCGTCGGAGTAGGCCGCGAGTTTGAGCGCGGCGGCGTCGGAGTCGACCTCGCGGAACGTGCCGTCGGACGCTCCGCGCGCGATCACCCTGGCCACGCACCGCTCCCAGTGCCGGATGCGCGCGCCGTACGCGTCGTTCATGCCAGGCCGCTGCGAGATCGCCGCCCAGTAGTCCGTCCAGATGCGCCAGTGCGCCTCGACCTCGTCGCCCTCGGCGAACAGCGGCTCGATCAGCATGTCCAGCGCCCGTCGGGCATCCGGCTCCGCATCGGCGGCGGCGACGACCTGCTCGTAGAAGCGCTCGGATTCGGCGATCACGACCGCCCCGAGAATGTCGTCGACGCTGTCGAAGTGATACGTCACCGTGCCCATCGACACGTCGGCCTCCGCAGCGATGTCGCGCAGCGACGACGAGCCGAGGCCCCGCCGAACGATCACGGCGCGCGCCGCCGCGACGATCTGCTCGCGTCGAGCCGCGGGGCTCATCCGGCGCCGCGGAGGCTTCGTCTCGTCGCTCATGCCGACGTGCGCGGAATCGTGTTCGCCTGCGTGCACTCGAAGATCTTCTCGCGCACACCGTCGCGCTCCGCGAAGGCGGTCACGGCGTTTTCGAGATGGAAGCTGTCGGCGTCGCACCGGATGATCGAGCTCGTCTCGATGTCGGCTGCCCAGCCGTCGTTCGACAGTCGCAGCGACCAGCGTGACTCCGTCTCGGGGGATTCCGGATGCCCCTCCCGGATGCGGTAGATCTCCCGCGCGCTCTCGAGGAAGTCGAGACCGTCGGGGTAGTGGCGGGTGCCGCCGTAGTTCGGGTCGATGTCGAGCACGGTCTCCCCTGTGGCGATGTCGCTCGTGACCACGCGCGGCGGGCGCGGTGCGGCAGCGCCATCCGGAACCGTGATCTCGATCGGACGAGCGTGCTCGGCCGGACCGAACGACACCGGTTGCTGGATGTCGGCTGCAAGCGGAAGAGTCACCGTGCTCGCCGACAGGTCCACGTCGAGCGAGCCGTCGACGCCGTGCGGCCAGATCCACGGCCAGTAGTGGTTGCTGATCGCGATCCGGATGGTGTGGCCTGGCTCGAAGCGGTAGCCGGACGCGACGAGGTCGAATGTCACATCGACGTCCTCACCCGGCGTCAGCGGGGCCGAGCGGTCGCGGCCCGCTCTCTTGAGCAGGTTCAGCACGCCGCGGGTGACGAGCGTCGAGGATCCGTCGGGGGCGACGTCGCACAGGCGCACGATCACGTTGCCCCGATCGTGCGTCGACCGCAGCCGCAGGCGCACTTCCGCGCGCCCTAGCAGCTCGAACGGCTCGTCGACGGCGACATCGACGCAGGTCGAACGGCCGTCCTCTGCGCGCTGATCCGGCGGCAGGTCTCCGACGTTGCCGAACGGGAAGAAGCGCCCGGCGTCCTGCCCGGTGTTCCACGGCGAATCGACGATCGCGCGGCCGGTGCCCAGCGGCACCTCGTGTCTGCGGGTCTCGCCCGGCCAGTCGACGCCGACCCAGCGGCCCGGCTGCTCGTCGACGTAGGTGGCGGGCGCGACCGGGTCGTTCACCCACGCGCGCAGGTCGGGGGCGTGCTCGACGCCCGTGTCTGCGCCCTTCAGCCAGCGGTCCCACCAGCGCAGCGTCTCGCCGAGGAAGTCCATGCCGGGCCCCGGCGCCAGGCCGCGGTCGGGGTACTGGTGCGACCACGGCCCGATGATGCCCTTGGTCGGCACCTCGAGGTTCTCGAGCAGGCGCAGCACCGTGTCGCGATACGGGTCGGACCAGCCGCCCACCGCCAGCACTGCGGCGCGGAAGCTGTCGTAGTCCTCGCACGCGCTGCCGTGGCGCCAGTAGTCGTCGCGCTCCTGGTGCGCCAGCCACGTCTCCGCCAGCGGACGCTGGTGCGTGAGACGCTCGCGCCACTGCTCGACCCATCCGTCGCCTGTGACCTCGGGCCGCGGCGGACGGGAAGCGAAGGCGAGCATCGTGCCGGCCCATGCGGCCATGTCGATGGCCAGCACGGCGCCGCCCATGTAGTGCACGTCGTTGTCGTAGCGGTCGTCCGTCGAGCACACCGTGACGATCGCCTTCAGCGCTTCCGGTCCGCGAGCGGCGAGCTGCAGCGAGTTGAATCCGCCCCACGAGATGCCGAACATGCCGACGTCGCCCGAGCACCACGGCTGCTCCGCGAGCCACTCGATGACCCGGATGCCGTCGTCGAGCTCCGCCGCGGAGTACTCGTCGTCGAAGAGCCCTTCACTCGAGCCTGAGCCGCGCACATCGACGCGGATCGACGCGTAGCCGTTCGCGGCGTAGTACGGATGGCGCTCGCTGTCGCGCACGCTCGTCCAGTCGTCCAGTCGGTACGGCAGATACTCCAGGATCGCCGGCACCGGATGCTGCTGTGCGTCCCGCGGCAGCCAGACCCTCGCGTGCAGCCGCACGCCGTCGGGCATCGGGATCCACACGTCGCGCGTGTCGATCTGGTCCTGGTCGATGTCGATCAGCTTCATATCTGGAGCAGGGCCCCCTCATCGTCGCGCACGAAGCGGCCGCCGCCGAGGGCGACCATTCGTGCTTCCGGATTGACGCGGGCGCGTCGGTCGTCCGCGTCGGCATCCGGCAGGTCGGTGTGGCCGGGCTCGACGACGGCATCGAGCAGCGACCGGGTGTACGGGTGGCGTGGGTCGGCGAACAGCTCGGCCGACGGCGCGGCCTCGACGATGCATCCGCCGTTCATCACCACGATCCGATCGGCGACGTTGCGCACCACGGCGAGGTCGTGGCTGATGAACAGGCACGACAGGTCATGGTCGTCGCGCAGCGCGGCCAGCAGTTCGAGCACATCGGCCTGCACCGACACGTCCAGGGCCGTCGTGATCTCGTCGGCGATCAGCAGCGTCGGGTCGGCCGCGAGCGCGCGGGCGATGCCGACGCGCTGGCGCTGCCCGCCCGACAGCTGTGCGGGGATGCGGTCGGCGAATTCCGGCCCGAGCCCCACCTCGGTCAGCAGCGCCTCGACGCGTTCGCGACGGGCGGCCCGGCCGCGCACGCGAGAGAACACCGTCAGCGGACGGGCGATCGCGTCGCCCACGGTGCGCCGCGGGTTCAGCGCGAGATCGGCGTTCTGGAAGATCAGCTGCACCGACCGTCTCACGTCGACCGGCCGCTTCGCGACGGGCTTCAGCAGGTCGTGCCTCGAGCCGTCGGAATCTGTCAGCAGCGCGCTGCCGGAGAGCACGGGCGCGAGCCCGGCGAACGCCGTGGCGACCGTCGACTTCCCGCTGCCGGATTCTCCGACGATCGCGACGGTCTCGCCGCGGTGGATGTCGAGGCCGAAGTCGCGCACCGCGCGCGTCGACGCTCCCGGATACCGGATGTCGATGCCTTCGCATCTCAGCACGGCGTCGTCTGCGCGCTCCCGGACATCCGGTACTGCTGCGCCCTCGATGCGCGGCGCCGCGTCGAGCAGCTTCCGCGTGTACGTCTCGACGGGTCGCTCGAGCACGTCGAGCACTTCGCCGCGCTCGACCTCGCGGCCGGTGCGCAGCACGAGCACGTCGTCGGCGACTGCCGAGACGACGCCGAGGTCGTGGCTGACGATCAGCACCGCCATGCCGAGCTCCGCTCGCAGGTCGTTCACGAGCGCGAGCACAGCGGCCTGGGTGATCACGTCGAGCGCGGCGGTCGGCTCGTCGAGCACGAGGATCTTCGGGTTCGTCGCGACCGCCATCGCGATGCCGACGCGCTGCTGCTGGCCGCCGGAGAGCTCGTGCGGGTAGCGGCGGCCGATCGTCTCGGGGGAGGGGAGGCGCACGAGTCGGAACAGGGAGGCGATCCGCTCGTCGCCCGAAGGGAGGTCGTGCACGCGCAGCGCCTCGCGGATCTGCTCGCCGACGCGGATCGTCGGGGTGAGCGCGTGCCCGGCGTTCTGCGCGACGAGGGCCACCCGCTCGCCGCGCAGCCGCCGAAGCGCCTCGGGTGCAAGCGAGAAGACGTCGTCGTCGAAGACGGTGACGGAACCGGAATCGATGCGCGAGCCGTCCCGCAGTTGCCCGAGCAGGGTGCGCGCGGCGGTCGACTTGCCGCTGCCCGACTCTCCGACGAGGCCGAGTGTCCGGCCTTCGGTGAGGGAGAACGACAGCTCGTCGACGACGGTGACGCGCTGATCACCTGTGCGGTAGGAGATGGTGAGGTCGCGCACCTGTGCGACGGCGGCGGCGGCGGCGGTCATGCGGGCGCTCCTCTCCTCGCGCGGTCGACTCCGAAGTGCTTGCCGAGCCCGTCGGCGGCGAGGTTGAGCCCGACCACCAGAATCGACAGCGCGACGATGGGCGCGAGGGTTCCTGCGGGCGCCACGGTCAGCGCGGCGCGGTTCTCCTGGATCATGAGCCCCCAATCGGGCGTCGGCGGGTTCACACCGAAGCCGAGGAACGACAGCGTCGAGACGAGCAGCACGACCCACGATGCGCGCATCGCGAACTCGACGAGGATCGTGTCGAGGATGTTCGGCAGCACCTCGCGCGCGATGATCGGAAGCGAGCGTTCGCCTCGGGCCCTCGCCGCCGCCACGTAGCCGGTCGAGAGGACGGGGAAGGTCGCTCCGCGCACGACGCGCGCCACGGCGGGAACGTACACGACGGCGACGGCGAGAACGAGCACCCAGAGGCTGTTGCCGAACACGCTCACGATGAGAAGCATCGCCAGCACGGCGGGCACGGCGAGGATCGCATCGAGCACGCGGGTGATGCCGCCGTCGACCCAGCGTCCGTAGTACGCGGCCACCGTGCCGATGAGGGTTCCGACGATGACGGCGACGAGGGTCGCCAGCAGAGCCACGAGCAGCGCGAACCTGCCGCCCTCCAGCGTGCGGGACAGCACGTCGCGGCCGTACTGGTCGGTGCCGAGCAGGTGCTGCCAGCTGGCACCGGCGAGCGCATTCGGCGAATCCGTGGCGATCGGGTCATAGGGTGAGAGCCATGGCGCCACCACGGCGACGATCACGGTGAGGGCGACGAGCAGCAGCCCGATGCGGGTGCCTGCGGTGAGATCGCGGAGCCGGATCATGCGGCGGCCTCCTTCGTCTGGCGAACGGCTCGTCGGTGCAGCGTGCGCTGGCGCGGGTCGATCCACAGTGCGGCGAGGTCTGCCGCGAGATTGACCACGACGTACACGACGGCGCTGACCACGGCGATCGCCTGCAGCATCGGCAGGTCGCGCGTCGAGACCGACTCGATCATCAGCTTGCCGAGTCCGGGGTAGTTGAAGACCGACTCGACCACGACGACGCCGCCCAGCAGCCACGCCACGTTGATCGAGATGACGGGAAGCACGGGCAGCAGGGCGCTGGGTGCGACGTGGCGCCACAGCACGGTGCGCCTTGGCACGCCCTTCAGCTCCGCCGTCACGGCGTACTCGGCTGAGAGCCCGTCGATCGTCGAGGAGCGCATTGCCCGGATGATGTACGCGGCCATCGCGATGATCAGGGTCACCGCGGGCAGGATGATCGACGGCAGCAGATCGGTGAACGCCGCGTCCGGCCCCTGCAGCACGACAGCGGGGAAGACCGGCAGCACGATCGCCAGCAGCAGGATCAGCAGAGTCGCGATGACGAACTCGGGGATGCTCATCAGCACGAGCGAGAGCACCGACACGGACGAGTCGGTCGCCGTGCCGCGGCGGTGCGCGGCGAGCACGCCGAGGGCGACGGCGATGCCGATGCCGAAGACGATGGCGGGGGCGGCGATCATCAGCGTGTGGGAGAAGGCGTTCCAGATCTCGTCGGACACGGGCCCGCCCGAGACGAGCGACGTGCCGAAGTCACCGGTGACGGCACCGGCGATCCAGCTGCCGAAGCGCAACCACACGTTCTGGTCGAGGCCGAGCTGCGCGCGCAGCGTCTCGACGGCCTCCGGCGTGGCGTTCTGTCCGAGCAGCTGCTGGGCGACGTCGCCGGGCAGCGCCTGTACGGCGAAGAAGACGAAGAACGCGGCGAGGAACAGGGTGACGAGGCCCGTCGCGAGGCGCGTTGCGATGAGGCGGAGCATGGCCGGTCAGCCCTCCTTCAGCCCGATGGACATGTAGTCGAACTCGAAGCCATATTCGTCGTAGCCGACGACGTTCTCGCCGAGCCCGACGAGACGGTCGCCGAAGACGGGCGTCATATCGGCGCCGTCGGCGACGATGAGCCGCTGTGCGTCCTGGTACTTCTGCAGACGCGTGGCATCGTTCATGTCGGCACGGGCCTCGTCGAGCAGACGGTCGAAATCGGGGTTGGACCACGCCGATTCGTTGTAGCTGGAGCCGGAGCGGAAGATCTGGTTCAGCAGCTGGTCGATCGGGCGCCCCGTGAACCAGTAGCTGACCATGAGCGGCTCGGCCATCCAGATCTGCGTGTAGTACGAGTCGGCGGCGACGTTCGTGATGTCGAGGTCGATTCCCGCCTGCTTCACCTGTGAGGCGTAGGCCGTGGCGATCGCGGTGAAGTTCGGCTCGTACGCCGAGGTGTGGATCTTCGCGGAGAAGCCCTCCCTGCCGATCTTGGCCAGGATGCTCTTCGCCTTCTCGGGGTCGTACTCGCGCTGTTCGTCGACGAAGGCGGCCAGCTGGGGAGGCACAGGGTTGTCCCACCCGGGTGTGCCGGTTCCCTGCAGGGCGGTGTCGAGGACGGCACGCGGATCGTAGGCGAGCTTCATCGCCTGGCGCATCTGCGGGTCGGCGAACTCGTCGCTGGTGTGCAGCATCGGGATCGTGTACCACTGCGCGTTCTCGACGCGGGAGACGGTGACGCCGGGGGAGCCGGAGACGACGCGCGCCGTGGGGTTGTCGAGATTGGTCTGCGAGAGGAGGTCGACCTGACGGGCGAGCAGCGCGTTCA
Source organism: Microbacterium sp. JB110 (assembly GCF_003335195.1). Lineage (NCBI taxonomy): Bacteria > Bacillati > Actinomycetota > Actinomycetes > Micrococcales > Microbacteriaceae > Microbacterium > Microbacterium sp. JB110. The sequence goes on from NZ_QPGM01000003.1 coordinate 397,351, forward strand.
CCCTGGCCGAAGTGTCCTGGATCGAGAAGAACTCGATCCGGTCGAGGGCGGCGCGACCGCCGAAGTACTCCTCGTTCGCCCGGATGGCGCCCTGGCCGGCAGGTGTGAAGCTCTCCAGCACGAACGGACCGGTGCCGATGCCGGTGCGGCCGATGTCGGCGGCCGAGTCCTCAGGAATCACGTAGCACTGGTAGGCGGTCAGCAGCGAGGGGAACTCCGCATTGGGGGAGGTCAGCCGGAACCGGACGGTGGTCGCATCGACGGCCTCGATGCGCTCGATCTGCTCGAGGGGGCCCGCCTGCGGCGACGCCGTCTCCGGATCGAGGATGTGCCCGAACGTGTATCGCACGTCGCGGGCGGTGAGCGCGCGGCTGTCGTGGAACGTCACGCCGCTGCGCAGGCGGAAGTCCCACACCGTCGCGTCGGCGTTCGCCGACCAGTCAGTCGCGAGATCCGGAACGGTCTCGCCCGCACGGTCGAGCTTGACGAGGCGGTTGTAGATCGCGCCGAGGTACTCGTATGCGGACAGTGAGCTGGCCGGGTCGAGGGTCTCGGCGGCCGAGGCCGCGGGGCGGGCGATGCGCATGGCGGCGCCGGGCTTCGCCTTGCCGGTTGCCGCGGTGTCCGCGAGTTGCAGGGGCGGTGCCCCGCACGCGGCGAGGCCGAGGGTTGCGGAGGCTCCGAGGAGCCCTCCGAGGATGTGTCGACGGTTGAGAGTCACAGGTTTCTTCCAGACGCTAATCGTTCGCTTGCACGATACAGCGATCTGTCAGGAACCCAAATCGGCCACCGATCGGGAGCGGCCCGCTCGCAGCGCCGCCTTCCCTGTCATGCGTAGGGACCATCCGGAATCCGACACGCCGCAGGAACGACTCGCGTCGAAGGGGAGGGGAGCGTATGCATGCGAATATAAATGCCAGATCCGGGCCCGTGTGCGGCTCGCGAGATGCGCACATTTTCGACCGAATCACGTCCAGAACGGCGCATCTCGACGAGAAGTGCGCATCTCGGCAGCTGGTGGGTGCGAGGTGAGGTGAGCGGCGGGGGACGGGAAAGGCCCCGTGCGCGGGGCGCACGGGGCCGAGAAGCCGGATGATCCGCGTCCCCCGAGGTGCGGATCATCCGGGGACGGGTCAGCCGAAGCGGCCGGAGACGTAGTCCTCGGTGGCCTGGACGGCCGGGCTGGTGAAGATCTTCGTGGTCTCGTCGAACTCGATCAGCTTGCCTGGCTTGCCGGTGCCCGCGATGTTGAAGAACGCCGTCTTGTCGCTGACGCGGCTGGCCTGCTGCATATTGTGCGTCACGATCACGACGGTGTAGTCGTTCTTCAGCTCTGCGATCAGCTCCTCGATCGCGAACGTCGAGATCGGGTCGAGGGCCGAGCACGGCTCGTCCATCAGGATGACCTCGGGCGAGACCGCGATCGCGCGTGCGATGCACAGGCGCTGCTGCTGCCCGCCGGAGAGGCCGGAGCCGGGCTTCTCGAGCCGGTCCTTGACTTCGTTCCACAGGTTCGCGCCGCGCAGCGACCGCTCGACGAGATCGTCCTGATCGCTCTTCGACATCCGGGAGTTGTTCAGCTTCACACCGGCCAGCACGTTGTCGCGGATCGACATCGTCGGGAACGGGTTCGGGCGCTGGAACACCATGCCCACCTGTCGGCGCACCAGTACGGGATCGACGCCCGGGTCGTAGAGGTTCTTGCCGTCCAGCAGCACCTCACCCGCCACGCGGGCGCCGGGGATCACTTCGTGCATCCGGTTCAGGGTGCGCAGGAAGGTGGACTTGCCGCAGCCGGACGGACCGATGAAGGCCGTGACGCTGCGCGGCTGGATGTCGATCGAGACGCCCTCGACGGCGAGGAAGTCGCCGTAGTAGACGTTCAGATCGTTGACTTCGATGCTCTTGGACAACGTGATTCCTTCTTATCGGGACTTGGGCGCGAAGATCTTCGCGATCAGGCGGGCGACGAGGTTGAGAACCATCACGATCAGGATGAGCGCGAGTGCTGCGCCCCACGCGTTCGCCACAGCCGCGTCCGGTGTCGTTCCCTGGTTCATGTACGAGTTGTAGGCGAACACCGGAAGGGTCATCATCTGGCCGTCGAACAGGTTCGTGTTCATCCCCATCGTCATACCTGCGGTGAGCAGCAGCGGAGCCGTCTCACCGATGACGCGCGCGATGGCGAGCATGATGCTCGTGACGATTCCGGCGATGGAGGTGGGCAGCACGATCTTGACGATCGTGAGCCACTTCGGCACTCCGAGTGCGTAGGAGGCCTCACGCAGCTCGTTCGGCACGATGCGCAGCAGTTCCTCGCTGCCGCGCACCACGACGGGGATCATCAGCACGCTGAGCGCGAGAGAGCCCATGAAGCCCATGGATATGCCAGGGCCGATCAGCAGGGCGAACACCGAATAGATGAACAGACCGGCGACGATCGAGGGGATGCCGGTCATGACGTCGACGAAGAACGTGATCGCCTTGGCGATCCTGCCGCCGTTGCCGTACTCGACGAGATAGATCGACGTCATCAGCCCGATCGGCACGGAGATGAGCGTGGCCATCAGCGTGATCAGCACGGTGCCCCACATCGCGTGCACGATGCCGCCGCCCTCGCCGACGATGTTGCGCATCGAGTAGGTGAAGAACTCCCCGTCGAAGCGCAGGATGCCGTTGCTGACGACGGTCCACAGCAGCGACAGCAGGGGCAGCAGCGCGAGGACGAACGCCGTGCTGACCAGACCCGTCATCAGGCGGTCCATTGCGTGTCGTCGGCTCTCGGCGGCGAGTGAGACGGTCACGATCAGCACGATGTACAGCAGCATCGCGACGATGACGGCGCCGGCGACGTTGAAGCCCGCCAGCCCGTCCTCGCCGATCGCGACGATGCCGAAGACGGCGAACGAGACGATGAAGGCGACGGCGACGAGGCCCCATGGGGCCCAGCCGGGCAGACGGTTCGCGGTCAGCGAGACGGAGGCGCTCGAGGGCGCGGCCGTTGTGGTCACTGTGGTCATGTCAGTTCGCTCCCGAGAACTCGGCGCGGCGGTTGACGACCCAGCGCGCCAGCGCGTTGACGGCGAAGGTCACGACGAACAGGATGAGACCGGTCGCGATCAGGGCGTTGACGCCTTCGCCGTGGGCCTCGGGGAAGGCCAGGGCGATATTGGCGGGGATCGTGGTGGGGTTGACCGAGGTGAGCACCTCGAAGGAGACGACGCCCGTCACCGAGAGCACCATGGTCACAGCCATCGTCTCGCCGAGCGCGCGGCCGAGGCCGAGCATCGCTCCGGAGACCATGCCTCCGCGTGCGAACGGGAGCACCGCCATCCGGATCATCTCCCAGCGTGTGGCGCCGAGCGCGAGTGCGGCCTCCTCGTGCAGGCGCGGCGCCTGCAGGAACACCTCACGGCAGATCGCGGTCATCACGGGCAGGATCATCACCGCGAGCACGAGCGACGCCGTGAGGATCGTGCGGCCCGTCGGTGAGACCACGCCGCCGAACAGCGGGATCCAGCCGAGGTACGCGTTCAGCCATGCGAATCCGGGCTGCAGCAGCGGGGCGAACACGAGGCCGCCCCACAAGCCGAACACCACAGAGGGCACGGCGGCCAGCAGATCGATGACGTAGCCGAGCACCGCGGCGAGTGCGCGCGGCGCGTAGTGCGAGATGAACAGCGCGATGCCGATCGCGATCGGCGTCGCGATGATGAGCGCCAGGAACGACGACCAGACCGTGCCGAACACGAACGGGCCGACGTAGGACCAGAACGACTCGCCCTCGAGGATGTGGTTGCCGCTGGTGTCCGGCTTGAACGCCGGGATCGACTGCACGACGAGGAAGACAGCGACAGCGGCGAGGACGAGCAGGATGATCCAGCCGGCACCGAGCGCCGAGCCGGAGAAGATGAGGTCTCCTGGGCGCTTCTTCGCCTTGATCGCACCCGGCTGGGCCTGGGATTCGGACTCGGGCGACGGCTTCTCGGCGTCGGCCGTTTTCTCAGACGCGCTCATTGGCTCCTGGTCCTCGGATTTCGGTGGTTTCGACTCGGGGAATCGTGGCGGTGCCCCCGTCGCCTCTCACGCGTCGTGCGCGTCAGAGAGCGACGGGGGCACCGGCGACCGATCAGACGATCAGCCGACCTGGATGGTGTCGATCGCGCCGAGCACCTGCTCGCGGAGCGAGTCGGAGATCGGTGCGTTGCCCGCGTTCTCGGCTGCGGCGTCCTGACCCTCAGCGCTGGCCATGTACTCGAAGTAGCCCTTCACCAGAGCGGCGACGTTCTCGTCCTCGTACTGCTCGCACGCGATGGCGTAGCTGACCAGGGCGATCGGGTAGGCGCCACCGGTGGCGCCTGCCGGGTCGATGTCGAAGACGAGGTCGCCCTCGCCGCGGCCCTCGACGAGCGGCGAGTTCTCGACGAGCGCGGCGGCCGCGTCCGAGGAGTACTCGACGTACTCGCCGTCGACGCCGACGTGCACCTGGCCGGATCCTTCGGGGATCTGCGACGCGTCGAGGTAGCCGATCGTGCCCACACCGCTGCCGAGCACCTGCGCGACGCCCGAGGTCTGCTGGGCGGCCTCGCCGCTGTCGAGCGGCCACTCACCGGAGATCTCGAAGTCCCAGACGTCGGGAGCGGTTGCCTGCAGGTAGGTCACGAACGTCTCGGTGGTGCCCGAGTCGTCGGCGCGGTGCACCGGGGTGATGTCCAGGTCGGGCAGCTCGGCGTCGGGGTTCGCCTCGGCGATCGCGTCGTCGGACCAGTTGCTGATCTCACCGGCGAAGATGCCGGCGATCGTCTCGGCGTCGAGGTTCAGGGTGTCGACGCCCTCGAGGTTGAATGCCACGGCGACGGGCGAGATGTACATCGGAACCTCGACGATGTCGTCGGTCGAGCAGGCGCCGAAGCCGCCTGCGGCGACCTCTTCGTCGTCGAACGCACGGTCGGAGCCGATGAAGTTGCTCGCGCCGGCGAGGAAGTTCTCGCGGCCCGTGCCGGAGCCGGTCGACTCGTAGTTGACGGTCACGCCGTCGTTTGCGGTCTGGAAGCCGGCGACCCAGGCCTCCTGAGCGGCCACCTGCGAGGAGGCGCCGCTGGCGTTGATCGTGCCCTCGAGTGCCGTGCCGTCCTCGCTGCCGTTCGCGGCGTCGCCGGATCCGCCTTCGTTAGCCGCGCAGGCGGTGAGTGCGAGAGCGGCAGCGGCACCGAGCACCGCGACGCTGGTGAAACGGGTGATCTTCACTGTGTTTCCGTTCAGTCATGTGGTCAGGGATGACCCCGCAGAACTCCGGGGCACGCACTGACGCTAGGCGGACGCGTTAACGAGAGTGCGCTCCCTGGGTGAACGGAAGGTGAACGGGGAGCGAAGGGCGCGCATATCCGCCTCGAATGGGGAATCCGGTGCCACGATGACTATGCTGCGGCACCGCAGCCGCGCAGATCCGGATGGGGCGTGCACGTCAGACGAGAGGCGAATGTGCCTCGACGGCGACGATGCTCCGTTCCGGTTCGTGCTTGCTGATGTGCGCCACGGTGAACGACCCGGTCGACATCGCCGAACGCGTGTCGACCCGCGACGCTCTGCGCGCACCCGTCTCGAGCCAGAGCTGCTCGAGGATCCCCGGCAGCACGGGCCCGTGGCTGCACAGCACCGCTCCCTTGCCTGCGGCGAGGCGCTCGGAAACGACGCTGCGCACGTCGTCGAGCCCGTCCTCCCAGGCGTCCTGACTGATGGCATCGGTCTCGGCGATGGGGCGTCCCAGCGCCTTCGACAGCGGACGCACGGTCTGCAGGCACCTCGTGGCGGTGCTCGAGACCACTTTGCGCACACCGAACGCGCGCAGCTCGCCGGCGAGCGCCTTGGCCTGGTCCCTGCCCTTGGGGAGAAGAGGGCGGAGGTGGTCTGCCCTCGGCCAGTCCTTGCGCGACATCGCCGCGCCGTGCCGCAGGGCGACGACGGGGAACGTCGCGCGAGCGCCGTTCTCGAACTGCGCGAGGAACTGCTCGAGGATGTCGACGTCGAACTCGTAGGTGAGCCGCTTCAGCGCCTTCTCTGCCGTCAACCACTCGACAGCCGAGACCTCGCGGTTGGGGGCGAACGTGCTCTCGCGGACGGCGCGATCCTTCGCGCGCATCGCCCAGTAGTGCACGATCTTGTCGCGCCCGTTCGGCAGTGCGTAGCGCGTGTCTCCGATCGGTGGGCCCAGCGGCGCGGCGATGCCCGTCTCCTCCCGCACCTCGCGCGCGGCGGTCTCGGCGAGGATCTCACCCGCCTTGACCTTGCCCTTCGGGAAGCTGATGTCGTCGTGGGTGGTGCGATGCACGACGAGGACGCGCAGTCTTCCGCCGGTGACGCGCCAGAGGACGCCGCCCGCGGCGTAGACCGTGCTCGTGCTCACCGTGTCATTATTCATCGCGGTGAGCGCGAGCGGCGGCGACCCGCGACGATCTCCATAGTCCGATCCTGCACATCGACGATCGGGCTGCCGTCTGCGTCGAGGTGATGGCGGGTCCACACGGCGTCCGCGCCGAGCTGCCATGTCGCCGACGAGTCGTCCATCGCCATCGCGAACAGGTCGAGCAGCTCCCTGATGTGGCGCTCTTCTTTCACACGTACGAGTGCTTCCACGCGGCGGTCGAGGTTGCGGTGCATCATGTCGGCGCTGCCGATGAACACCTCGGGGCTGCCGTCGTTCTCGAACGCGAAGATGCGCGAGTGCTCGAGGTAGCGTCCGAGCACGCTGCGCACCCGGATGTTGTCGCTGACGCCGGGAAGATCGACGCGCAGGCTGCAGATGCCGCGCACCCAGACATCGACCTGCACACCGGCCTGGCTGGCGCGGTAGAGCGCGTCGATGATCTGCTCGTCGACCATCGAATTGACCTTGATCCGCACCGCGGCCGGCTTGCCGTCGCGGGCATGCTTCGTCTCGCGTTCGATCAGCTTGACCAGACCCTTGCGCAGGTGCAGCGGCGCGACCAGCAGTCGCTTGAACTTCTTCTCGATCGCGTAGCCGCTCAGCTCGTTGAACAGACGGGTCAGGTCGAGTCCGATGGCCGGGTCGCAGGTGAACAGCCCGAAGTCCTCGTACATCCGGCTGGTCTTCGGGTTGTAGTTGCCCGTGCCGACGTGGCTGTAGTGGCGCAGCTGGCCGCGCTCTTCGCGGATGACGAGGGCGAGCTTGCAGTGCGTCTTGAGTCCGACGAGGCCGTACACGACGTGCACGCCGGCCTTCTCGAGCTGGCGCGCCCACTCGATGTTGTTGGCTTCGTCGAAGCGCGCCTTCACCTCGACGAGGGCGAGCACCTGCTTGCCGTTCTGGGCGGCCTCGATCAGCGCGGCGATGATCGGGCTGTCACCGCTGGTGCGGTACAGCGTCTGCTTGATCGCCAGCACGTGCGGGTCGCGGGCAGCCTGCTCCAGGAAGGCCTGCACGCTGGTCGCGAACGACTCGTACGGGTGGTGCACGAGCACGTCGCCGCCGCGGATGGCCTGGAAGATATCGGCCTTCGCGTGCTTCGAGTCCGCGTCCTTCGGGCGCAACTCGAGCGCCGTCACGGGAACGTGCTTGGGGTACCTCAGCTCCGGCCGGTCGAGGGAGGAGAAGCCGAACAGGGCGCGCAGATCGAGCGGTCCGCGCAGGCGGTAGACCTCCTGCTCGGAGATGTCGAGCTCGTCGAGCAGCAGGTCGAGCGTGACGTCGTCCATCTCCTCGGCGATCTCGAGCCGGATGGGCGGCCCGAAGCGCCGCCGACGCAGCTCCTGCTCGAGCGCCTGGATCAGGTTCTCGGTCTCGTCCTCCTCGACGACCATGTCCTCGTTGCGCGTGAGGCGGAAGGCGTGGTGCTCGAGTACGTCCATGCCGGGGAACAGGTCCGAGAGGTTCTCGGCGATGAGATCCTCCAGCGGAAGCATCCGACCGTGGTTCGTCTGCTCCGTGCCGGGCACGGGCACCATCCGGGGCAGCATCGGAGGCACCTTGAGGCGCGCGAAGTCCTGACGCCCGGTGCGGGCGTTCCTGATGCGCACAGCGAGGTTCAGCGACAACCCGGAGATGTAGGGGAACGGGTGTGCGGGGTCGACGGCGAGAGGCATCAGCACGGGGAAGACCTGCACCTGGAAGTACTCGTACAGCTCCGCCTGCTCCTCGCCGGTGAGATCGTGCCACGCCACGATCTCGACACCCTCGGCGGCCAGAGCGGGGCGCACCTGCTCGTGCCACACAGCGGCGTGACGCTCCTGCAGCGCGTGCGCCTCGGCGCCGATCGACTCGAGCACCTTCGCTGGTGCGGTGCCGATGTTGTTCGGTATCGCGAGCCCCGTCATGATGCGACGCTTCAGACCCGCCACGCGCACCATGAAGAACTCGTCGAGGTTGCTGGCGAAGATGCCGAGGAAGTTGGTGCGCTCCAGCAGCGGCACGTTCGGGTCCTCGGCGAGCTCGAGCACACGCTGGTTGAACGCCAGCCAGCTCAGCTCGCGGTCGACGTAGCGATTGTCAGGCAGATCGACGTCGGCCGTCGGTACGAGCTCGTCGAAGTCGTCGTCCTCCGAGTCTCCCAGCCCGGTGTCGACGATCGATGCGTCCGTCATGGCTGCTCCTGCCGATCGATTCAGTGGGCTCCCATCCTGGCACCCGCAGGTGGCCTCGTGGTTAACAACCCGCGTGGCGGGCGTCATCCGGGGGTGTCCGGCGCGTGTCGCGCCCGTCCTACGATGCCTGCTGCTCCGGGTGTTCGTCGACGACGTTGAACCGGTAGCCGACGTTGCGCACCGTGCCGATCAGCTGTTCGAGGTCACCGAGCTTCGCGCGCAGGCGCCGGACGTGCACGTCGACCGTGCGAGTGCCGCCGAAGTAGTCGTAGCCCCACACCTCGCTGAGCAGCTGCTCGCGCGTGAACACTCTGGAGGGATGCGTGGCGAGGAAGTGCAGCAGCTGGAACTCCTTGAACGTCAGATCGAGCGGCTTTCCGCGCACCTTCGCCGAGTAGGAGGCCTCGTCGATCGTGATCCCGGATGTCTGCACGCGGCCGCCGTTGTCGTCCGGCGCAGGGCGGCGGCCGACGACCAGGCGCAGGCGCGCATCGATCTCCGCAGGCCCCGCCGTGTCGAGCACGACGTCGTCGACGCCCCAGTCCGGTCCCACCACCGAGAGCCCGCCCTCTGTGGCGACGAGCAGGACGGGTGCCACGGGGCCCACGGTGCCCATCAGCTTGCACAGCGACTTCGCACCGGCGAGATCCGTACGGGCATCGACGATGATCACGTCGGTCTCCGGCGCATTCGCGAGGCTGCCCACCCCTGAGGGCAGCTGTCGTGTGTCGTGGGGAAGGAGTTCGAGTGCGGGGAGCACTGCTCCTTCTGAGGCGGAGCTCAGAACCAGAAGCCGGGTCACGTGTGTCCTTCCGGTGGCGGATGCCTGCCAGTTTAGAGTCAGGCGTGTTTCGGGAATGTGTCGTGGGGCAGAATGGGCGCCATGACGTCGCCTGAGCTCACCCCGCGCTCGCCGCTGGCCGGAATGATCGCGACATGGGCGTTCGGGGCGCTCGCAGCCGTCGCGGTCGGACTGCTGTCTCCGCTCGGCGAGCGCTTCCTCTGGCTGGCGGTGGGTGCCGGTGCCTGCGTGTTCGTCGCGTTCGCCGTGAACCTCGCCTACGGCCGCGCAGAGGGGTTCATCGTGCGCACCGCAGTCGCCGCCCTCGGCGCGCTGGTCGCGATGGGTGTGATCGCGTTCGTGTTCTTCCTCATCAGCATCACGGCGCTGGTCGCGTCGGTGTAGGGTTGAGGCATGGACCTTTTCGCGCTCGAGATGTTCTTCATCGGCCTGCTGGGGCTGGCGAGCTTGGCGATCGCGTTCGTATCGGGCGCCGTCATCGTGAACCTGTTCCGCGGTCAGAAGTAGTCACCGCTCCGCGCCGGATGCCTCGTCGCATCCGGCGCTTTCGTCTGCGCACGCGGACGACGAGGTCGCGCCGATAGGTCGCCTGACTCGCTTCAGCGCCGCCCCATCGGTGCAGCCTCTACGCTGGAGGGATCATGATTGAGATTCCGAGCGACCTCCCCGCCGAAATCGTTCCCCTCTCCTGGCTCATCGGAGTGTGGGAGGGAACCGGCGTGATCGACTACACCGCGGGCGACGCCCACTACGAGGGCGAGTTCGCCCAGCGGGTGAGCTTCAGCCACGACGGCGGCCCCTACCTGAACTACGCGGCGACCGCGACGACCACGACCGCTCTCGGGGTGACGAAGTCGCTCGCGGCCGAGACGGGATTCTGGCGCCTCTCGATCGTTCAGGAGCAGGCGGACCCCGGGCCCGCGCTGCTGCCGGCGGCGGCGACGCGCGCTCCTCGCACAGCGGAGGACATCGAGAAGCTGCGCAACACGGACGACGCCTTCGACATCGAGGCGTCGATCGTGCGCTCCGACGGCGTCAGCGAGCTGTACATCGGCCAGGTCGCCGGCCCCCGCGTCGACCTGGCCACCGACGCCGTGGTGCGCACGCAGGGTGCGAAGGACTACGCGGCGGCGACCCGGATGTACGGCCTCGTCGACCAGCACCTGCTGTGGGCGTGGGACATCGCCGCCCTGGGGCGCAGCCTCGCATCGCACGCTTCGGCGCGCCTGGCGAAGGTGCAGTGATGACCGAGCATCTCGGGGGAGCGAACGGCGGCGCCGGAGGAGATCGGCATCACACGGCCGGGCCCGGAACCGTGCCGTCGTTCGGCGCGGAGATCTCCGGAGCCGTCGTCGAAGGCGGCGTCGTGGTGCACTTCGGCGACCCGGTGCGCGAACAGCGCGCGCTGGCGGCCGGTCGCGCCGCCGCGCCCCTCGCCGACCGCACCGTGATCGCGGTGCGGGGCGAGGACCGATTGACCTGGCTCGACTCGATCACGTCGCAGAGCGTGAGCACGTTGGCGGCGGGGGAGAGCACCGAGCTGCTCGTGCTCACGCCGCAGGGGCACATCGAGCACGCGGCAGCCGTGCTCGAAGACGGTGAGACGACGTGGCTGATCACCGACGCCGCCGATGCGCCTGGACTGGCCAAGTGGCTGACGATGATGCGCTTCCGCTCGCGCGTCGAAGTCGCGGAGCGCGACGACCTCGTCGTGGTCGGATTCGCGCCGGAGGGGAAGGCCGCCGAGGCGATCGTTCCTCTTGCACAGGGGCGGGTGTGGCGCGACCCGTGGTCCGTCGTGTCGGCGGGCGGCTGGCAGTACGCGCAGACGGATGAGCACCCTGGCGCCGAACGCGCGTGGTGCGAGGCGATCGTCGATCGGAATGAGGCGTCGGAAGGCGACGTGTTCGCCGGAGCCGAGCCGGCGGGCACCGCGGCGAGCGAGGCGCTGCGCATCGCCGCATGGCGCCCTCGGTGGGCAGGCGAGGTCGACGAGAAGGCCATCCCGCACGAGTCCGACTGGCTGCGCAGTGCGGTGCACTTGAACAAGGGGTGCTACCGCGGGCAGGAGACGGTCGCGAAGGTGCACAACCTGGGCCACCCGCCGCGCCGCATGGTGATGCTGCACCTCGACGGTTCGGAGAGCACGCTTCCGGCCCCGGGAGCGCCCGTGTTCGACGGCGATCGCGAGGTCGGGCGCGTCACCTCCGTCGCCCGCCACCACGAACTCGGGCCGATCGCGCTGGCGATCGTGTCGCGCCGCACCGCAGCCGACGCGGCCCTCGTCGTCGACGCCGACGGCACCCGCGTCGCGGCGTCGCAGGAGGTCATCGTTCCGGCAGACGCCGGCGCCACCGCTGAGATCCCGCGCATCACCCGGCTCTCCCGCCGCCCCCTCGCGGAGTAGCGGGCTGCCGAGATGCGCACTTCTCGCCGAGATGCGCACGTTTGAACGTGGTTTCGTCGTAAAAGTGCGCATCTCGCGAGCCGGGTCGGAGGCGGAACGGTTCCGGATGCCGATGGCCGTCGGCGTGCAAGGGGGGCTTGCAGGCTCGGTAGGCTGGACGCATGACGCACACGCTGATCCTGCTCCGTCACGGGCAGAGCGAATGGAACGAGAAGAACCTGTTCACCGGATGGGTCGACGTCCGCCTGACCGAGAAGGGGCAGGGCGAAGCTCGCCGCGGCGGTGAGCTGATGCGCGAGCTGGGCGTGCTGCCCGACGTGCTGCACACCTCTGTGCTCTCTCGGGCGATCCAGACGGCCGACATCGCGCTCGACGCGGCTGATCGTCTGTGGATCCCCGTGAAGCGCTCCTGGCGCCTGAACGAGCGCCACTACGGCGCACTGCAGGGCAAGGACAAGGCCCAGACGCTCGCCGAGTTCGGCGAGGAGCAGTTCATGACGTGGCGTCGTTCGTTCGATGTGCCGCCGCCGGAGATCGCCGCGGACGACGAGTTCGCGCAGACCGACGATCCGCGTTACGTCGGGATCGACGGTGAGCTGCCGGCAACGGAGTCGCTGAAGCTCGTCATCGACCGGATGCTGCCGTACTGGCGCGACGAGATCGTCCCGGATCTGGAGGCGGGCAGGACCGTGCTCGTCACCGCTCACGGCAACTCGCTGCGCGCGCTCGTGAAGCACCTCGACGGCATCAGCGACGAGGAGATCGCCGGCCTGAACATCCCGACCGGCATCCCGCTGAAGTACGAGCTCGGCGACGACTTCATGCCCGTCGCACCAGGCGAGTACCTCGACCCCGAGGCCGCAGCGGCCGGAGCCGCCGCCGTCGCCAACCAGGGCAAGTGATCAGGTCGCGAGCGCCCCTCTCGCTGCGTTGTCGTCGGTCGCCGGGCTGTCGGCCCGGCTCCTTCCTCCGCCTTGCGATAGGCACGCTCGCGACCTGATCCGCGCACCGCGAGCGCCCCTCTCGCTGCGTTGTCGTCGGTCGCCGGGCTGTCGGCCCGACTCCTTCCTCCGCCTTGCGATAGCCACGCTCGCGACCTGATCCGCGCACTGGTCTGATCATGACAAGAGGCCGCCCGCTCCATCCGGAGCGGGCGGCCTCTTCTTCGTCTGCGCGATTCGGGGGACGAGCGGGCTCAGCCTTCGGGGTCCTCGTCGCCCTGGGAGGCCCAGTCGCCCGTGGCGAGGTAGATCATCTTCTTGGCGACGCCGACGGCGTGGTCGGCGAAGCGCTCGTGGTAGCGGCTGGCGAGCGTCGCGTCGACGACAGCTGTGACGTCCTCGGAGGTCCGTGCGCTGAGCACCTTGTCGAATACGCTGGCGTGCAGCTCATCGACCTCGTCGTCGGCATTGCGGATGCTCTCGGCGATCGCGAGGTCCTCGGTGCGCAGCAGCTCGGTGAGCTGGCGCGAGACGTCGACGTCGAGTTCGCCCATGCGGGCGAACGTCTGCCGCAGGCCGGCCGGGATGACCCGCTCGGGGTAGCGCAGGCGGGTGAGCTGAGCGATGTGGTCGGCGAGGTCGCCCATGCGCTCGAGCGAGGCGCTCGCGCGCAGCGCCGTGACGACGATGCGCAGGTCGCGGGCCACAGGCTGCTGCATTGCGAGGATCTCGATGGCGAGCTCGTCGAGCGAGACGGAGCGCTCATCGATCAGATCGTCGCCGACGATGACCTCTTCGGCGAGGGCCACGTCGCTCGTGCTGAACGCCTTCGTGGCCTTCTCGATGGCGACTGTGACCATCTCCGCAATCTCGACGAGGCGGGACTGCACTTCCTCGAGAGACTGGTGGAAAACTTCGCGCATCGTTGTGGGACCTTTCGTCGGCGGGAACCTGCACCTGGAGCGACAGTACCGAGTACGCGCGGAAGACCCCGCACTACCGGCCGTTCCCGATTGTCGTCGTCGAAGGTTAACGAACGGTGACCTGGGTGAGAAATCTGGTGCCCGCCACGCCCGAAAGGTGCACATTCGGTGAACCGAATGGCTCCGCCCCGCTTACTCTGGTGGCATGCCCCACTCGCAGCTCCTGCTGCTCGCACTGCTCGTCGGCGTCATCATCGGTGCCGGCATCTGCACGATCCTCTTCGCGGCGCGGCGTGCCCGCGAGCGTGCAGAGGAGCGCAGCAGCAGTGTTCTGCCCGATGGTGTCACGTCGGTGCTCACCTCCATGGATGACGCGGCTGCCGCCATCGACGCGTCGGGTCTGGTGGTCGCGACGTCGCCGTCGGCGCACACACTGGGCGTCGAGGACCAGACGACGCTCTCCAACGGCGGGCTCCGTGATCTGCTCAAGATCGCGCGCACGGCCGGCACGGCGACCGAGACCATCCGGCTGCGCTTGGGGCCGCTGCAGGGCCAGGAACGGCTCGTCGCCGCCCGCGTGACGAGGCTGACCGAGCGGTTCTTCCTGCTGATCCTGCGCGACATCTCCGAACAGGAGCGACTGGAGGCGATGCGTCAGGACTTCATCGCCAACACCAGTCACGAGCTGAAGACTCCCGTCGGCGCGATCATGCTGCTCAGCGAGGCCATCGACTTCGCCGCGGATGATCCGGATGAGGTGCGCCGGTTCGCGTCCCGGCTCACGGCGGAAGCCGAACGGCTGGGGCAGCTCACCGGCCGCATCATGCACCTGTCCCGCCTGCAGGCGTCCGACGCCGTCACCGATCTGGGCGACGTCGCGATCGACGAGGTGGTCACCGCAGCGGTCGAGGCGAACACCGTGCCCGCATCCGGTGCCGGTGTCGAGCTGGTGCGCGGAGGGGAGCGGGGGCTGTATGTGCGCGGTGACGTGCACGTGCTCATCGAGGCAGTGGCCAATCTGATCTCGAACGCGATCTCGTACTCGCCGACCGGCTCACGTGTCGGGATCGGGGTCAAGGACGACGGCGTGAGCGTCGACATCGCGGTGAGCGACCAGGGCATCGGAATCGCCGAGTCGGATCAGCAGCGAGTGTTCGAGCGCTTCTACCGGGCCGACCAGGCCCGCTCGAGGCGCACAGGAGGCACTGGCCTGGGGCTTTCGATCGTGAAGCACGCCGTGTATCGGCACGGCGGCGAGGTGAAGCTCTGGTCCCAGCCCGAAAAGGGATCGACGTTCACCATCCGGCTGCCGCTGACCGAGCCGCCGGAGCGCGAGCAGCCATCGCACAAGGAAACGAAGAAGGCGAACCGCCGGACGAAGGAGAAGGCATGACGACACGAGTGCTCCTCGTGGAGGACGAACCCGACCTCGCGGACCCCCTGGCGTATCTGCTGCGCCGGGAGGGCTTCGACGTGGAGATCGCCGACGACGGCGACGTGGCGCTCGAGGCCTACAGGGAGCGTGGAGCCGACGTGATCCTGCTCGACCTGATGCTGCCAGGCATGCCGGGCACGGAGGTGTGTCGGCAGGTGCGGACGACCTCGGGAGTGCCGATCATCATGCTCACGGCGAAGGACAGTGAGATCGACATCGTCGTTGGGCTGGAGCTGGGCGCGGACGATTACGTCACCAAGCCCTATTCGGCGCGCGAGCTGCTCGCCCGTATGCGCGCCGTGCTGCGCCGTTCTCAGCAGGAGGAGGATGACATCGACGAGCGGGTGCTCAAAGGCGGCCGCGTCACCCTCGATGTCGACCGCCACACGGTGCAGGTCGACAGTGAAGGGATCAACATGCCGCTGAAGGAGTTCGAGCTGCTCGAGCTGCTGATGCGCAACGCCGGCAGGGTGCTCACTCGCGGCCAGCTCATCGACAGGGTGTGGGGCAGCGACTACTTCGGCGACACCAAGACGCTCGACGTGCACATCAAGCGGATCCGTTCGCGCATCGAGAAGACGCCGGGATCCCCGGAGATGCTGGTCACCGTGCGCGGACTCGGCTACCGCTTCGAGGCCTGAGCTCTGCCACACGGATGCAGAAGGGGTTCCCGCCGATGGCGGGAACCCCTTCTTGCTGTTCGTTCGAGGCGCACGTCGGTCAGTGCTCGGCCTCGTCTGCCGCGGCCTCGTCGTCGGCCGTCTGTTCCTCGTCCGCGGCATCGTCGTCAGCTGACTCGTCGGCGTCCGTGGTGGGCGCCGGCTCCGGCGCGAGCGTAGACAGGTGCGCGAGCTCGGTGTCGAACACCTGAATGCCCTGCGCGACGCCTTCCGTTGCACCAGCCTGGAACACGATCTCCTCGGTGGCGCCCGGAGCGGCCGAGATGTTCGTCAGCAGCAGCGCTGAGTCGTCGGCGCCGTAGCTGGCGACGGAGTCCGCTGGCACGTCGATCGCGGCCGACCCGCCGTCCCAGCTGAGGGTCACCGTCTGATCGCTGTCGCTGTCGTTGACGAGAGCGGCGACGAAGTTCGCGTCGGCCTCGCCATCGTTCTTCACGAGCAGGGCGTTCAGGATCTGGACGGGAGCGTCATCCGGAACGGCGACGTTCACGCCGTCGCTCGGCGAGAAGTCGATGGTGGTGGCCTGCGGGGTGATGGCTCCGCAGCCGGCCGTGCCGAGAATGACGGCTGCGCCGAGTGCCACGGACGCGAGAGAGCGCGTTTTCACGTATCCTCCAGGTGCTGCGGGTCGGCCGCCGGCCGGCGGACCCTGCCCACCAGTCTAGATGCTCCGGATGGCGTCTCCGAACGCCGCAGGGATCAGCTCACCCGGCGCCTGCGCAGCAGCAGGAATGCGATGCCCGCGAGCGTATAGGAGTGTGCCTGCCCGACGGGGCCTGCGGGGGGCGTCTCCACCCGTTGCGGCAAGCTGGTCGTGCTCCGGAGCGTCAGTCGAAGCGCGGCGCAGGAGCGCGCCGGGAGGGTGTCATCCGGCTGTTATCTTCGTGCGCGTGAATGGAAGTGGCAGAGCCTAGTACACATTCGGCTGTGATACCCTGGAGAACGCCGAAAGGATGAAAATCTATGCTTTTTGAGGTTGGCGAGACCGTTGTCTACCCGCACCATGGTGCAGCAACTATCACCGAGGTGAAGACCCGCAAGATCAAGGGCGAGGAGAAGACCTACCTCAAGCTGAACGTCACACAGGGCGACCTGGTGATCGAGGTTCCAGCCGATAATGTCGACCTTGTCGGCGTGCGCGATGTGATCGGCAAGGAAGGCCTCGACAAGGTCTTCGACGTGCTGCGCGCTCCGTTCACCGAGGAGCCGACCAACTGGTCGCGTCGCTACAAGGCCAACCTCGAGAAGCTCGCCTCTGGCGACGTGATCAAGGTCAGCGAGGTCGTGCGCGACCTCTGGCGCCGCGATCAGGACCGCGGCCTCTCGGCCGGCGAGAAGCGCATGCTCGCCAAGGCCCGTCAGATCCTCACGAGCGAGCTCGCTCTCGCCGAGAAGGTCGATGAGGAGAAGGCCGGCGAGATCCTCGACAAGGTCCTCGCCTCCGAGTAACTCACGCTGCAGTCGAAGCCGCCGGTCCGCCACGGGCCGGCGGTTTCGTGTGTGCGGCGCGGTAAGTTGAGGGCGTGACTGAGCTCTCCTCTCCGCGCGTGGCCGTGATCGTCGTCGCCGCAGGTTCCGGAACCCGGCTGGGGGCGGACGCTCCCAAGGCGTTCGTCGGTCTCGACGAGCACACCATGCTGCGCCACGCGCTCGACGGCGTCTTCGCGCTTCCCGAGCCGTGCCAGGTGATCGTGGTCGCTCCGGCTGAGCGCACGGGCGAGGCGCTCACGGAGGCAGAACAGGCTGCGGGCGGCGCCGTCGAACTCGTCTCGGTCGTCGCCGGCGGGGCGACACGGCACGCCTCCGTGCAGTCCGGTCTGAAGCGCGTGCTCCCCGCAGTCGAGATCGTGCTCGTGCACGACGCGGCGCGCGCGCTCACGCCTGCGGATGTCTTCACCCGCGTGATCGAGAAGATCCGCGAGACCGGCTGGGGCGCGATGCCCGTGCTTCCCGTCATCGACACGATCAAGCGCGTCGACGGCGAGCGGGTCTCCGGCGCAGTCGATCGTTCGCAGCTCGGCGCCGCACAGACGCCGCAGGGCTTCCGGCGCGACATCCTCGAATCCTCGTACGCCGTCGTGAGTCAGGAGCACACCGACGACGCCGCCGTCGTGATGGAGGCAGGGCATCCGGTCGCCGCAGTCGAAGGGCACGCGCACTCCTTCAAGATCACGACCCCGGCCGACCTGGAACGGGCCCGCACCCTCGTCGTCTCCGGTGACGCCGACGGCGTCGCTGGCGCCCCCGTGACCGACCGCACCGCGACATCCGGAACCGTCCTCGCACCGCGCGTCGGAATCGGCACCGATGTGCACGCGTACGGGGGAGACGGCGACTTGTGGCTGGCCGGGCTGGAGTGGCCGGGGGAGCGCGCGCTGTCCGGTCACTCCGACGGCGACGTCGTCGCCCACGCGATCGTCGACGCGCTGCTGTCGGCGGCGGGCCTGGGCGACATCGGTGCGCACTTCGGCGTCGATCGACCCGAGTTCGCCGGAGCGCACGGCGAAGCGTTCCTTGCAGAGACGCTGCGGATCATCCGGGCCGAGGGCTTCGAGATCGGGAACGTGGCGGTGCAGCTCCAGGCGTCCAAGCCGAAGTTCGCCCCGCGCCGCGCGGAGGCCGAGCGCGCACTGTCCGCCGCGCTCGACGGCGCCGCGGTCTCGGTGAGCGCCACCACCACAGACGGGCTCGGCTTCACCGCCGCTGACGGCGTGCAGGCGTTCGCCACCGCCCTCCTCATCCGCAGCTGAGGGCGCGAACGCGATTCGATTGCGCCGATCGCGGTGTTTGCCGGCGCAATCATCGACGAAGCCACAAATGAACGGAGAAGCTGCGCCGTCGGGGTGAGGCATCGCCGCGTCGCGACACGAAACACAGCGGGGTCACGCCGTAGGCTGGGAGGGTGACTCTCCGGCTCTACGACACCCGCGCGCAGGCGCTGCGCGACTTCGCGCCCCTCGACCCGGAGAACGTCACGATCTACGTCTGCGGGCCGACCGTGCAGTCTGGCCCCCACATCGGGCACGTGCGCGCCGCACTGTCGTTCGATCTGCTGCGCCGCTGGCTCGCGCACCGCTATCCGCGGGTGACGTTCGTGCGCAACGTGACCGACATCGACGACAAGGTGCTCGCCAACGCGACGGCGGACGAGCCGTGGTGGGCGCTGGCGTACCGGATGGAGCGTGAGTTCACCGCCGCCTACGAGGCGATCGGCATCCTGCCGCCGACCTACGAGCCGCGCGCCACGGCATCCGTCGCCCAGATGCAGGAGCTGATCGCCGAGCTGATCGAACGGGGCCACGCCTATGCCGCGGCCGGAGACGTGTATTTCGATGTGCGCTCGTGGCCGGAATACGGTGCGCTGACTCGTCAGTCGCTCGACGCGATGGAGGACGCCGCCGACGCCGACCCGCGCGGCAAGCGCGACCCGCACGACTTCGCGCTCTGGAAGGGCGCGAAACCGGATGAGCCGTCCAGCGCGACATGGCAGTCGCCGTGGGGCGAGGGCCGGCCCGGCTGGCACATCGAGTGCTCCGCCATGTCGCGCCGCTACCTCGGCGAGGAGTTCGACATCCACGGCGGCGGGCTCGACCTGCGCTTCCCGCACCACGAGAACGAGCTCGCGCAGTCGGCGGCAGCAGGGCACGGCTTCGCCGAGTACTGGGTGCACAACGGTCTCGTCACGGTTGAAGGCCAGAAGATGGCGAAATCGCTCGGCAACTTCACGCTCGCATCCGACCTGCTCGACGAGCGGCCGGCCGACGTCGTGCGATACGCGCTCGCCGCGGCGCACTACCGTTCGAACCTCGACATCTCCGATCAGGCGCTCGACGAGGCGGCGGCAGCGCTCGATCGCATCCGGGGCTTCCAGGACCGCGCGCTCCGTGCGCTCGGCCCCGCGACATCCGGGCCGCTGCCTGCCGAATTCGAGGCGGCTCTCGACGACGATCTCGGCATCCCGCAGGGCCTCGCCTCGCTGCACGAGCAGGTGAGGGCAGGGAACACGGCCCTCGACGCCGGCGACGATCGTGCCGCGCGAGGCGCTCTCTCAGCTGTCACCGGGATGATGGACGTTCTGGGATTTCCCGGCCCGGATGCCGTGGTCGCGACATCCGGAGCCGCAGATCAGGCGCTCGGCACACTTGTCGAGCACCTTCTCGCGCAGCGCGCGCAGGCGCGCGCCGACAAGGACTGGGGCACCGCCGACCGCATCCGCGACACGTTCGCGGCAGCGGGGATCGCCCTCGAAGACACCGCAGACGGAACACATTGGAGTATCGATGGCTAAGCCAGGGCGCCCCGGCGCGAGCAGTGGCAAGAAGGGGCCGACGAAGGGCTCGGGCGGCAAGCACCGCCGTTCCCTCGAGGGTCGCGGGCCGACGCCGAAGGCCGAGGACCGGCCGTACCACGTCGCGCACAAGCGCAAGCAGACCGCGGAGCGCGGGGCGAGCAAGCCGGGCGCTGGCAAGCCGGGCGCCGGCAAGCCGAATGGCGGCAAGCCGGCATCCGCGCGCGGACGCTCGCGCGACGGCTCGGACATCGAGCACGTCACCGGTCGCAACTCGGTGCTCGAGGCGCTGCGGGCGAAGATCCCCGCGACGGCGATGTACATCGCCCAGCGCATCGAGATGGACGACCGCGTCAAGGAGATGCTGGCGATCGCGCACAAGCGCGAGCTGTCGGTGCTCGAGGTGACGCGTCCGGAGCTCGATCGGATGGCCGGATACGACGGCGTGCACCAGGGTGTGGCGCTGAAGGTCCCGCCGTACGAGTACGCCCACCCGCAGGAGCTGCTCGAGGAGACGTTCGACCAGGGCGAGACACCGCTGCTGCTCGCCCTCGACGGAGTGACCGACCCGCGCAACCTGGGTGCGATCATCCGGTCGACTGCGGCATTCGGCGGGCACGGAGTGATCGTGCCGCAGCGGCGCTCCGCCGGTGTGAACTCGGCGGCGTGGAAGACGAGCGCCGGCGCACTGGCCCGCGTACCCGTGGCGCTGGCCGGCAACCTCACCTCGATGCTGAAGGACTTCAAGAAGCAGGGCGTGTTCGTGCTCGGCCTCGATGGCGACGGCGACGTGTCGCTGCCGTCGCTCGAGCTCGCCGACCGGCCGATCGTGATCGTCATCGGCAGCGAGGGCAAGGGACTGAGCCGGCTGGTCGCCGAGAACTGCGACCAGATCGTGTCGATCCCGATCTCGGCGGCAACCGAGTCCCTCAACGCCGGCATCGCGGCATCCGTGGCCCTCTACCAGGTGGCAACGCTGCGCGCCGCTGCCGAAGCGGAGTAACTCCGCGGGGCTATACGAGATCGCGCCAGTTGCGGGGCGGGGCGATGTCGATCCCTGATGTCAGGGTCTCGGTGGGCGGGCCCATGATCGTGGCCTCGTCGCGGCGATGGCGCAGCACCGTGTCGATGTAGCTCGACAGCGTCTCGGCCAGTGACACCGACGCATCGTGCATCTGCGACAGATGCCAGCGGTGCTCCAGCACCTCGTGGAACACCTCGGCGGGCTCGAGCTTTGCGCGCAGCTCGAACGGAATGGCGCGCACAACGGGCTCGAACACCGTCGTCAGCCACTCGTGCGCGACGACGCTGTCGTCCTCCTCGCCGGTGTGACCCGTTTTCGCTCGGTACTCGTCGAGGTCGTTCAGCAGTCGCCGCGCCTGGTTCTCCTCGACGTCGAGCCCCGTCAGCCGCAGCAGGCGCCGCTGGTGGTGCCCCGCATCGACGACCTTCGGCCTGATCGACACGCGGGTGCCGTCTGGGGTCGTCTTCATCGACATCTCGCCGATGTCGAAGCCGAGGCCGTTGAGTCGGCGCACGCGCTCGGTGATGCGCCACGACTCGCTCAGTTCGAACTCCTCCTGCTTCGTCAGCTCCGACCACAGCGAGTGGTACGCGTTGACCAGGCCGTTTGCGATGCCGACGGCGTCGACATCCGGATCGATGCGTCCGCTGGCCGCGAGGTCGAAGATCTCGCCCGCGATATTCGTATGCGCCAGATCGACGTCGTACTCTCGCTGCCCGTCGGTGAGGCCGCCGTCGCCGTCGACGTTCACCTCGTGCAGTCCGCCCGTCTCGGCGTCGACGAGGTAGGCGGCGAATGCACCCGCATCGCGCCGGAACAGCGTGTTCGACAGCGACACGTCACCCCACGAGAAGCCGACGTTGTGCAGTCGCACGAGCAGCAGCGCGAGCGCGTCGAGTGCGCGGTTCAGGGTGTCGGGGCGCAGCGTCTGGGTGAACAGTGCGCGGTACGGCATCGAGTACGGCAGGTGAGCGGTGACGAGGGCGGAGGGGAGCGGGGTGCCGCTCGCGCTCTCCCGTCCGGCGACCACGGCGACGCGATCAACCGAGGGCATGTCGAGCCGGCGGAGTGAGCCGAGCAGCTCGTACTCGCGCGTGGCCATCTCCTCGTTGGTCTCCTTGACGGCGACGACCCGCCCCGACAGCTCGCTGAACCGCACGACGTGCCGCGAGATGCCCTTCGGCAGCTTGACGATGTGCTTGCTCGGCCACTGCTCGAGCGGCAGCTGCCACGGCAGGCTGAGCAGCTGGGGGTCCGGCCCGCTGGCCGTGATGCGAAGGGGCATGAGGGGCTCCCGGATGAGGTTGTGGCGGTGCGAGGGGCGATGCCGGATGTTGTCGGTGCCCGGGCGTTCACGGTCGCCGGACGGGCTGCTCCGGACGGGCCGGAGACGACAGCGGCGCGAGTCGACCAAGAGGTCGACTCGCGCCGCTGTGCGCATGTGCGAAGCGTCACACGGTGGTGACGATGGCCTCCTGCGTGAGGCGCTCGCCGGTCTCGCCGTCGAACACGTGCACGTGGTCGGACACCGGGGCCAGTGTGACGGTCTCGCCGGCCCTCGGGTGCGAGCGACCGTCGACGCGCGTCACGATCTCCTGATCGGTTCCCACGATCGTGCCGTAGAGGAACCCATCGGCGCCGAGCTCTTCGACGAGGTTGACCTCGACCTGGAGGCCCGGCGTGCCGTCTGCGGCGACAGCGAGGTCCTCGGGGCGGATGCCGGCGGTCACGGACGAACTGGTCGCCGCGTCGAGCGTCATGCGCGAGAGCGGGACGTTCGCGGTGCCGAACTTCACGCCGCCGTCGGCGATCTCGGTGGTGAACAGGTTCATGGCGGGGGAGCCGATGAAGCCGGCGACGAACACGTTCGAGGGGCGCTCGTACAGCTCACGCGGCGAGCCGACCTGCTGCAGCAGGCCGTCCTTCAGCACGGCGATCCGGTCGCCCATCGTGAGGGCCTCGGTCTGGTCGTGCGTGACGTAGACAGTCGTGACGCCGAGACGGCGCTGCAGCGACGCGATCTGGGTGCGCGTCTGCACGCGCAGCTTCGCGTCGAGGTTCGACAGCGGCTCGTCCATCAGGAACACCTGCGGCTCGCGGACGATCGCGCGACCCATCGCGACGCGCTGACGCTGACCACCGGAGAGGGCCTTCGGCTTGCGGTCGAGGTAGTCCTCGAGATCGAGCAGCTTCGCGGCGTCCTGCACGCGCTTTGCGCGGTCCTCTTTGTTGACTCCGGCGATCTTCAGGGCGAAGCCCATGTTCTCGGCCACCGTCATGTGCGGGTACAGCGCGTAGTTCTGGAACACCATCGCGATGTCGCGATCCTTCGGCGGCACGTCAGTGACGTCGCGGTCGCCGATCAGGATGCGCCCGTCGTTGACCTCTTCGAGGCCGGCGAGCATACGGAGCGATGTCGACTTGCCGCAACCGGACGGGCCGACGAGTACGAGGAACTCGCCGTCGGCGACCTCGAGGTTGAGCTTGTCGACAGCCGGACGGGTGCCGCCGGGATAGAGGCGCGTTGCGCTGTCGAAAGTGACCGATGCCATGATCTTCTCCTTCACCGGCAGGTACGTGCCGGACGATCCGTTGTGAATGGAACGGCGGGTACGACCCACCGCGACCCACCATTGGGCCACGACAAGTATGTCATGCCGCAGGTATCCGTGCGCGCCGCACCACGTGCTCAGTGAAGCTGACGTGCGACGCCCCTGCGCGTTCACAGCGCGGTATGGGTATTCTCGGTGGGTTGAGTAGGGCCGCACGGGCGGCGAGGGAGGACAATGTCGAGCCACAACGGCGAGCCCCGCGACGAGCAGTCGGGTGCGAACGAGTTCGAGACGGCGGACGAGCAGGCCGCGGCCGCTGGTGCGTCGGTCGAACCCGCTGACGAGCAGATCACGGATGAGGTGGCCGAGTTCGACGAGGGCGACGCAGCCGGCGATCTGGCCGAGCCGGGCGCCGCAGCAGGGCGTCGCCACCTCGTGCGGCAGAAGGCGAAGAAGGTCACCACGAAGCAGCGCATGCGCCGAGTGCTGGTGCGCTCCGGGATCGCTGTCGTGATCATCGCCGCGCTCGTGGCGGCAGGGTTCTGGATCAAGCAGAACGTCGTGCCAGAGGTCACCGAGCCGGTTCCCGAGCCGGGGAACATCGCGGACGGCGCCTTCCTGTTCGACGGGCAGGACCTCTCGAGCATGCTCGAGGACTCGTCGGACGAGGAGGACACCGAAGAGGAGGGGTCCGACACGCAGGATCCGGACGACGGCGGCTCCGCCGAGACGGAAGATGAAGAACCGGAGCGGGTCACGGTCGACGTGTACGTCGACTACCTCTCACCGGAATCCGCTCTGTTCCACCAGGCGAACGCGGCTCAGCTGGCGAGCTGGGTCTCCGAAGATGCGATCTCGCTGACCTATCACCCCGTCGCCCTGCTGACGGCGAAGTCGAACGGCACCCGCTACTCCCAGCGCGCGATGGGGGCTGCCGCCTGTGTCGCCAGCGGCGATCCGGAACGCTTCGTGCCGTTCAACGACGCGCTCCTCACCGATCAGCCGGCTGTGGACACTCCGGGTCACACGAGCGAGGAGCTCGTCGACATCGCCGAATCGGTCGGGGTGGAGAACTCCGACGTGTTCTCGTGCATCGAGTCCGACAAGTACGCGACGTGGGCGCGCGACATGACGACCGAACTCAGCGACGGCGGCCTGCCTGGGCAGGGCGGCCAGCAGCTCACGGGCGCGCCGATGGTGCTCGTCAGCGGCATGCCGTACACGGGGGCGCTCGATGATCCGGGTGAGCTGTCGCAGTTCGTGCTCACCGTCGAGAGCGACGAGTACTTCCAGAGCCCGACTCCGGAGCCATCGGAGTAGGGAGTGTCATTTCGCGGTCCGTCCTCGTCATAGGATGGAAGCGCGCCGGCTTAGCTCAGTTGGTAGAGCACCGCTCTTGTAAAGCGGGGGTCGTGGGTTCGAGCCCCTCAGCCGGCACAGACGATTGAGCTGAGAGCCGTGAGCGCTCGCGCTCACGGCCGAAGCGATTGAGTCTGTTGAGCGTCTCGCCGCAGGCGAGGTGAGAGCACTGGATCTCCTCGGCTGAAGGCCGAGGAGATCCAGTCGTTTTCTCTGGAGTCCTCGGGCTCGGCATGCGATCTTGCGCACTTCGTGCGCAAGATCGTGCCGTGCCCTGCGGGCGGCGGGGCACGTGGCGCCCCTGCGGGCGGGCCGAGTCAGGGTAGCGCCCTGTGGGTGGCCCCGGTCGAGGCTTGTGGTGCGAGGCGATGGGTGAGTGATCGGGGACCGCCTTGCCTCGCCGGCGTCGCTGCGCTGTCTGCGCCGACGCTCAGTCCTCCGGCGTGAAGCTCAGCGAGAGCGAGTTCATGCAGTAGCGGTCGCCGGTCGGCGTGCCGAACCCGTCGGGGAACACGTGGCCGAGGTGGCCGCCGCAGCGGGCGCAGCGCACCTCGGTGCGCACCATGCCGTGCGCGCGGTCTTCGAGCAGTTCGACGGCGTCGGGGCGCACCGACTCGTAGAAACTCGGCCATCCGCAGTGCGCGTCGAACTTGGTGCCGCTGAGGAACAGCTCGTTGCCGCATCCGGCGCAGGTGTACAGCCCGGTCCGCTCCTCGTCCAGCAGTTCGCCGGTGAACGGCCGCTCCGTCGCCGCCTCGCGCAGCACCGCGTACTGCTCGTCGTCGAGCTCGGCGCGCCATTCGTCGTCGGTCTTCGCCACCTCGTAATCCATGCATCCACTTTACGTCCGTCCGGGTGTGGCGGCGCCGTTCTCGTGGCCCGCGCGCGTACCGTGGAACTCATGGCGTTGCACGATCAGGACCGCGCGATCCTCGCGTTCGAGGCGCAGTGGTATCGGCACGCCGGCGCGAAGGAAGAAGCCGTCCGCGCGGAGCTCGGTCTGACACCGGCGCGGTACTACCAGTTGCTGGGTCGGCTGATCGATACGGCCGATGCGCTCGAGCATGATCCGCTGCTCGTGAAGCGGCTGCGCAGGGTGCGGGACGAGCGCGTGGCGAGACGGGCGGCTCCGCTCGCGAGGCAGACGTCCTGATCGAGTCTCTGGGGGCACCTGATCACTTCGCGCCGCAGTGCTCATCCGTTCGGCAGTGCGTCCTAGTACCATTCATGGGGTGCCGACCCAGACTTCTTCACGAGACCGCTTCGACGACGTGCCCCGAAATCGAGGGCGAGTCGGCGCGCACCGGGCGGAGAAGCCTGGTGGGCGCGGCATCGTCGTCGTGATGTGGGTTCTGATCGCAATCGTCGTGTTCCTCGCGGCGGGCATCGTCGGCTTCCTCGCCCTGTTCCAGAACAGCTCGCTGCTCGGCGCCGCGGACACGACCGCGGCGATCGCCGCGGTCGGTGGCGTGCTGCCGCCGGGCGTCGTTCTCTGACGCACGCAGGCGGGGTATCGGATGGCGACATCCGGTGCCCTTCTCGTCTGTTGCGTCGAACCTGTCGCTACGGCTTGCACTCGATGGTGCCGAGTGCCAGAATGCGTATTAGCACTCCTCGGTTCGGAGTGCTAATCCCATACGCCTACGTCCGGGAGGGACGACACACTCATGGCAAAGATGATCGCTTTCGACGAGGAGGCCCGGCGCGGCCTCGAGCGCGGCCTCAACACGCTGGCCGACGCCGTCAAGGTGACGCTCGGCCCCCGCGGCCGCAACGTCGTGCTCGAAAAGAAGTGGGGCGCTCCCACAATCACGAACGACGGCGTTTCGATCGCCAAGGAGATCGAGCTCGATGAGGCATACGAGAAGATCGGTGCTGAGCTCGTCAAGGAGGTCGCGAAGAAGACCGACGACGTCGCGGGCGATGGCACGACGACGGCGACGGTGCTCGCTCAGGCGCTCGTTCACGAGGGTCTGCGCAACGTCGCAGCCGGCGCCGACCCCATCGGCCTGAAGCGCGGCATCGAGAAGGCCGTCGCGGCCGTCTCCGAGGAGCTGCTGGCCGGCGCCAAGGAGGTCGAATCGAAGGAGCAGATCGCTGCCACCGCATCGATCTCGGCCGCCGACACGGAGATCGGCGAGCTCATCGCCGAGGCCATCGACAAGGTCGGCAAGGAGGGCGTCGTCACGGTCGAGGAGGCCCAGGCCTTCGGCACCGAGCTCGAGCTCACCGAGGGTATGCGCTTCGACAAGGGCTACCTGAACCCGTACTTCGTCACGGACCCCGACCGCCAGGAAGCGGTGTTCGAGGAGCCGTACATCCTCATCGCGAACCAGAAGATCTCGAACATCAAGGATCTTCTGCCTGTCGTCGACAAGGTGATCCAGTCGGGCAAGGAGCTCGTCATCATCGCTGAGGACGTCGAGGGTGAGGCTCTTGCGACGCTCGTGCTGAACAAGATCCGCGGCATCTTCAAGTCGGTCTCCGTCAAGGCGCCCGGCTTCGGCGACCGTCGCAAGGCACAGCTGCAGGACATCGCGATCCTCACCGGCGGCCAGGTCATCACCGAAGAGGTCGGCCTCAAGCTCGAGAACACCGAGCTCGAGCTGCTCGGCCGTGCGCGCAAGGTCATCGTCACCAAGGACGAGACGACGATCGTCGAGGGTGCAGGCGAGGCCGACCAGATCGACGGCCGCGTGACCCAGATCCGCCGTGAGATCGAGTCGACGGACAGCGACTACGACCGCGAGAAGCTGCAGGAGCGTCTGGCGAAGCTCGCCGGCGGTGTTGCGGTCATCAAGGCCGGCGCTGCGACCGAGGTCGAGCTCAAGGAGCGCAAGCACCGCATCGAGGACGCCGTTCGCAACGCGAAGGCGGCCGTCGAGGAGGGCATCGTCCCCGGTGGTGGCGTCGCGTTGCTCCAGGCCGCTGCTGTTGCGTTCGACAAGCTCGCGCTCAAGGGCGACGAGGCGACCGGCGCGAACATCGTCCGCGTCGGCATCGGCGCACCGCTCAAGCAGATCGCGCTGAACGCCGGTCTCGAGCCGGGCGTCGTCGCTCACAAGGTTGCGGAGCTCGAGGCCGGCTACGGTCTCAACGCCGCGACCGGTGAGTACGTCGACATGTTCGCCGCGGGCATCATCGACCCGGCCAAGGTCACGCGTTCGGCGCTGCAGAACGCCGCATCGATCGCTGGTCTGTTCCTGACGACCGAGGCCGTCGTCGCGGACAAGCCGGAGAAGGCTTCGGCCGCTCCGGCAGGCGACCCGACGGGTGGCATGGACTTCTGATCCAGAAGCCTCAGGCTCAAGGGGCGGTTCCTTCCTTCGGGAAGGGACCGCCCCTTCGCGTTGTCAGCGGAACATGGCGACGGCGCTCTGCTCGGCGTCGGCGTAGCTGGTGCCGGCGGCGGCGAGGGCGGCGCCCAGTGCGGTGAGCGCTTCGTCGAGGCGCACCTGCACGGAGCGCCATTCCTCGGCGCTGGCCTGGAACGCGGCGGCGGCCTGACCGGTCCACGATCGCTGCAGGTCGGCGAGCTGTCCGTGCAGCAGCCCTGATTCTGACTGCATGCGGCCGACGGTGGCCTGGATGGACGAGGCCTTGGTCTGCACCTCTTCGCTGTCGACGGTGTACATGGGCATGGCGTTCTCCTTCTCGTATCGGGCGGAATCTGTGCAGCAACGCTACGAACCCGCCCCGCTGCGGCGGCAGGGCAACCGGTGCCTGTGGACGCGAAAGTCGGGAAAACCAGCCCTGTGAGGGAAGCGGCGTCCGGATGAGCGGATCCCGCCTCTCGCATTCAGTAGGCTGGAGGGGTGGCGAAGCTGTACTTCCGATACGGGGCGATGAACTCGGGGAAGTCCACCGCACTGCTGCAGGCGGCCTTCAACTATGCCGAGCGCGGCCAGGCGGTGCTGCTGGCGAAACCGGCGATCGACACCAAAGCAGTGGACGAGGTGTCCTCGCGCCTCGGCGTCTCGCAGGCCGTCGACTTCCTGATCGGCCCCGATGACGATGCGCGCGAGCGATTCCTCGCAGAGCGAGACGCCTACCGCCGGCGGGCCGCCGACGCACTGATCGAATCGGAGGCTCCGCGCGATATCGCCTGCCTGCTCGTAGACGAGGCGCAGTTCCTCACACCGGCACAGGTCGACGGTCTCTTCCGCGTCGCCGTCGAGGACGACGTTCCTGTGATGGCCTACGGCATCCGGACCGACTTCCGCACGGCGGCCTTCCCCGGGTCGGCCCGTCTGCTCGAGATCGCGCACTCGCTCGAGGAGCTCAAGACGATGTGCCGGTGCGGGCGCAAGGCGCTGTTCAACGGTCGCCTCATCGGTGGGAGGTTCGTGTTCGACGGCGACCAGGTGGCGATCGACGCCGAGGGTGCGGCCGCGCTCGATGAGCACCTCGTCACCTACGAGTCCCTCTGCGGCGCCTGCTACCTGCGCGAGTCCGGCGGCGTGCTCGCGCCGTAGCGTCCGCGCCCGGCGCCCACCGTTGGCGCGTGGTCAGACGCGCAGGTCGTCGAGCAGCGAGCTGATGTGCGCGGCCATGTCGATGCCCGGGTCGAGCAGGAACTGGGTCTGCAGGCCGTCGGTTGCCGCGATGACCAGCGCCGCGGCGGCATCCGGCTCGAAGGTCGTCCGAAGCGTGCCGTCGATCTGCCCCTGGCGCAGCGCCTCGGCGAAGCGCTGCCGCAGCATCACGTAGCGTTCGGCGAAGTAGCCGTGTGCCGGATGGGCGGGGTCGGCGGCCTCGACTGACAGCTGGGCGAAGAGCTGCACGAGCCCTGGCACCTCCGCGTTGTGCGCAACGATGCGGACCAGATCGTGGAGGGCGTCGGTCGCGGGGGAGGCGCTGTCGACCTCGTCGCGCTTCATCAGGACGGCCGTGAACAACTCGTCCTTGCTGTCGAAGTAGTGCAGCAGCCCCGCCTGGCTGAGGCCGACCGCCTCGGCGATCTCGCGGACCGACGCACCGCGGTACCCGTGCCGTGCGATCACGTCGAGCGCGACGGTGAGGATCTCCTCGCGCTTGGCGATGCCCTTTGCGTACGCGCCCCGTTGTGTCATATCTCCATTAAAGCCGAATCGCACTTGTCATTCAAAAGCGAACGGCATATGGTTTTTAGAGTTCATCCCTCGACCCAATGGAGAGTCATGACCGACGCGTCATTCCCCGACATCTCGGACCTCACGCTGGAAGAGAAGGCCGCGCTCACGAGCGGGCTCGACTTCTGGCGTCTCAAGAGCATCGAGCGCCTCGGCGTGCCGAGCATCATGGTCACCGACGGCCCGCACGGGCTGCGCAAACAGGCGGGGGCGAGCGATCACCTCGGCCTGAACGCCTCCGTGCCCGCCACCTGCTTCCCGCCGGCGGTCGGTCTCGGTGCGTCGTGGGATCCGGATCTGGCGCGCCGGGTCGGCGAAGCGATCGGCCGGGAAGCGGCCATCGAGGACATCGCGGTCGTCCTCGGCCCCGGTGTGAACATCAAGCGCTCTGTGCTGTGCGGTCGCAACTTCGAGTACTTCTCGGAGGATCCGATCCTCGCCTCCGACATGGGGTCGGGCATCGTGCGGGGCATCCAGTCGCACGGTGTGGGCACGTCGCTGAAGCATTTCGCGGCGAACAACCAGGAGACCGACCGGATGCGCACGTCGAGCGACATCGAGCCTCGGCCGCTGCGCGAGATCTACCTGCGCGCGTTCCAGGGCGTCGTCGAAGACACCCAGCCGTGGACGGTGATGTGCGCCTACAACCGCGTCAACGGCGTGTACGCATCGGAGGATCCGTTCCTGCTCACCGAGGTGCTGCGCGACGAATGGGGCTTCGACGGTCTCGTCATCAGCGACTGGGGCGCATCGAACGTGCGCACTGAGGGCATCCGTGCCGGCATGGACCTGGAGATGCCCGCTTCCGGCGGCCTCACCGACCGCCAGCTCGTCGACGCGGTCAGGGCAGGCACACTCGACGAGTCCGACCTCGATCGCTCGGCCGGTCGCGTGCTGAATCTCATCCGCCGCGCGAACGAGCGCGCCGCCGCAGAGGGAGCGCTCGACATCGAGGCTCACCACGCGCTGGCCCGCGAGGCCGCGGGGCGTTCCATCGTGCTGCTCAAGAACGACGATGGTGCTCTGCCGCTGAAGCCCGAGCAGAGCATCGCCGTGATCGGCGAGTTCGCCGAGAAGCCGCGCTACCAGGGCGGCGGATCGAGCCACATCAACCCGACCCGCGTCGATGTCGCGCTCGAGGCCATTCGCGAGGTCGCAGGCGATGTCGTCTACGCGCCGGGCTACGTGCTGCCGGAGGCCCCCGAGGGCATCGGCATGTCGGGGGCGAAGGCACCGAAGCCGGCCGCGGAGGTCGTCGAGCGACTGCGCGCCGAGGCTGTCGAGGCGGCGAAGGGTGCGGATGCCGTGCTCGTCTTCGTCGGGCTCCCCGACGAAGACGAGTCGGAGGGCTTCGATCGCGAGCACATCGACCTGCCCGAGGCGCAGCTCGCACTGCTCGACGCGGTCGCCGAGGTCAACGACAACGTGGTGGTCGTGCTCTCCAACGGCGGCGTCGTGGCACTTCCGTTCGCCGACCGCGTGCCGGCGATCGTCGAGACCTGGCTGCTGGGCCAGGCGGGCGGGTCGGGTGTCGCCGACGTGCTCTTCGGCGCGGTGAACCCTTCCGGTCGCCTCGCCGAGACCTTCCCGTACCGCCTCGAGGACACCCCGTCCTACACATCCTTCCCCGGCGCGGGGCAGCACGTGAGCTACGGCGAGGGGCTGTACGTCGGCTACCGCTGGTACGACGCGCGCACGATGGATGTCGCCTTCCCGTTCGGGCACGGCCTGAGCTACACCAGCTTCTCCTACGGTGCACCGACGGCGGCTGTGAACGCCGAGGGCGGCATCGACGTGACGGTCGAGGTGACCAACACGGGCTCCGTCGCCGGCCGCGAGGTCGTGCAGACCTACGTGGCAGTACCGGGCTCGGCCGTGGAGCGGGCGCCGCGCGAGCTGAAGGCGTTCCGCAGCGTCGAGGTGCAGCCGGGGGAGACTGTGGCGGTGAGCCTCACGGTGCGCCGTCGCGACCTGGCGTACTGGGAGACGCGCGTGGGCCGCTGGATCGTCGAGAACGGCGAGTACGTCGTCTCCGTCGGCGCGTCGAGCCGCGACCTGCGAGGTGAGGCGAGCGTGGAGCTCTCCGGAGACGAGTTCGTCATCGCCCTCAACCGTGACGCGTCGCTCGGCGAGGCGTTCGCCCATCCGGTCGCCGGCCCGATCGCCCGTGAGGAGCTTGCAAAGGGCTGGCTGCGCGAGAGCATGATGATCGACGGGGAGCTGACCCCGATGGGCCGAGACCTGCCGCTCAGCCGTCTGGTGAGCTTCGGCACCGATCCGGATGTCGTGGCACGGATCCTCGAAGCCGGCAAGTAGGAACACCCGCGAAGAAGCGGCCTCCCTTCCGAGTCAGTTCGGCGGGGAGGCCGCTTCTTCTGTTCCGAGCGGTGAGGCTCAGTCGCGCAGCGACGCGTCGAACGCGGCGAGTTGTGGATCCGCGGTCTCGACCATCCACGCACGGAGCGCCTCGCGCATCCCGGCGAGCGCCAGTCGGACGCTCGGATCGCCGCTGAGGTCGTGCAGCGCATCCGGGTCGGCCGCGAGGTCGTACAGCTCTTCGGCTTGCCGCGACTGGTAGAACGACACGCGTTCGGCCAATGCGGAGTCCTGCTGTGCCGCTTCGACCATGGCGTTCCACGTCAGCCCGATCATGTTCTCTGCGCGGTACTCCGTCTCGCCGTCGGCCCAGCCGTTCCAGATGTATCCGTGCGTTCCGTCCTGCACGCACCGCATCTCGTAGCGCTTCTTCGCGGCAGTCTCGTGGAACACCGTGACGACATGGTCGCGATGCTGCTCGGTCGTGCCGGTGAGCAGAGGCACCAGCGACGAGCCGTCGTTCGGCGTCGCCGTTGCTCCGGTGATGTCGCAGAACGTGGCGAACAGGTCGAGCATGCTCACGAACGCGGACTCCACGCGCGTGCCGGGGGCGACGCTGCCCGGCCAGCGCACGATCAGCGGCGTGCGGGTGGACTGCAGGTAGCAGTTCGCCTTCGAGAACGGGAAGGCCATGCCGTTGTCTGAGAGGAACACGACGACCGTGTCCTCCGAGGTGCCGGTGTCTTCGAGCACCCGTAGGGCGGCGGCGACGACGTCGTCGCAGCGCCTGGCCGAGCTGAGGTACTGGGCGTACTCGCGCCGCACCTCGGGAAGGTCGGGGAGATAACCGGGAACGGATTCCGCCTCACCGGGGGAGAAGATGCGGCTGGGGGAAGGAATGCCCTCCTGCTGCTGATCCGAGAAAAAGCGCCCGACATCCTCCGCGCCGTGGAACGGCCGGTGCGGGTCGTGCGCGTTCAGCATCAGGAACCACGGCTCGTCGTCCGCGCCCTCGAGGAACGCTCGCATCTCCTCCGCATAGCGATCGGGGTCGCGGCCCATGCCGAGCTCCGCCATGTCGACCGCATGATCCCACTCGAAGCGCTCGACGGGCTGCAGGTGGGTCACCTTGCCGAGGATGCCTGCCCGGTAGCCGACATCGGCGAGCAGCCGGGTGAGAACGGGCACATCGTCGTCGATCGGCTCGAAGCCCTCTGCGCCGTTGCGGTGCGGCCATCTGCCGGTCATCATGGCGGACCGGCTGGGTTGGCATACCGCGATCGGCACGTGGGCGCGCTCGAAGACGGCTCCGGATGCGGCGAGCGCGTCGAGCGCGGGCGTGACATCGTTCTGGCCGCCGAACGCGCCGGGCGTCGTGCCCTCCATGTCGTCTGCGGTGATGAAGAGAATGTTCGGTCTGCCGGTCATCGCCTGCTCCTCGTCGAGTCGGACGGATCTATTATCGATCCAGGCATCGTCACATGTTGGCGACGAAGCAACTATGTCACTAGTGACAGAGTACGGAGACATTGTGGCAAAACTCAACCTGCTGGAGTCGGTGCTCCTGGGCATCATCATGCGCAAGCCGAGCGCCGGATACGACATCCGGCGATACCTCGAGCAGTCCGGTCGCATCTACGGCTATGTGCCGCAGTCATCGCAGATCTATCGGCAGCTGGCGAAACTCGTCGAGCGAGGGCTGATCTCCTTCGAGGTGGACGATTCGCGCAGTGGGCCCGACGCGAAGGTCTACTCGTTCACGCCTGACGGATGGGGGGTGTACCTCGACTGGATCGAGGCGCCCTTCGTGCCGTCCGAACGCCCGCTGGATGCGCATTTCCAGCTCCACTTCAGCCTGGCAGGCGTGGTGTCGCCCGTCATCGCGCTTCGCCTGGTCGAAACGGAGCTGGCTTTCCGCGAGGAGCAGGAATCGATCTGGGAGCCGGATGTGCAGTTCATCCGGAGCACGAACTCGCTCATGGACGGCGAGTGGATGGACGAGGTCCACCACCTGGGCGATGCGCGCGGCAACATGCTCGCCACCGCACATATTTCGTGGTTGCGCACGACAGCGCGGCGACTGCGCCGCTACATCGAGCGCACGGGCGCCGTGTGGCCGGATCCGGCGTGGGAGGCGCGGCGCCCGCAGTGACCTCGACTGTGTGAGATTTCACGCACCACTCTCTTGTCGATGTATGTGCAAAGTGCTAATGTCTCGTGGGTCGGCACAGATGCCGACGGATTCACACAGACGAAGGGGTGCTTGTGAAGAGAGTGACCCGCATCGGCGGCGCGATGCTGTTGGCCGGCGCAACTGCGATCGGACTCGCCTCGTGCGCATCGACGGGAGGAGCGGCGCCGAAGGATGACTGGTCGACGCTCGCTGTCGCGGCCGTCACCGAGCCGACGAGCTTCGATCCCAGCCAGGCCGCGGAGGCGAACTTCGCCCAGTACTTCCAGCCTGTGTTCGACACGCTGATCCGGCGGATGCCGGACGGCGAGCTCGCGCCGATGTTGGCGACCGACTGGAGCCTGTCGGACGACGGATTGACCGCGACGCTCGACCTGCGTGACGATGTCACATTCTCCGACGGCGAGGAGTTCACAGCAGAGGTCGCCGAGGTGAACCTGGAGCGGTTCCGCGATTCCGGCGGCCCGTTCTCGGCGAACCTTGCCAACATGACCGATGTGGTCGTCGTCGACGACGACACGATCGAGCTGCAGTTCTCCCAGCCCGACCCCGACATCTTCCAGTACCTCGGCAACAGCGCCGGCTACATGGCCAGCCCTGCGCAGTTCGACAGCGACACCGTCGACACGGTGCCGATCGGATCCGGGCCGTACGAACTGATCCGCAGCGAGACGGTCGCGGGTGATCGATACACCTACGTCAAGCGCGACGACTACTGGGATGACGACGCAGAGTGGGACTGGTTCGAGAACCTCGTGATCCGGCCGATGAGCGATTCGTCTGCACGCATGAACGCGATGAAGTCGGGTGAGGTCGACACCGGAATCATCGAGCCGAAGCAGATTCCCGAGGCGGAGAAATCCGGCCTGAACGTGACCGAGTTCCAGGTGAACTGGTACGGGCTGTCGATCTTCGACCGCGGCGGTGAGATCGTTCCGGCGCTCGCTGATGTGCGGGTGCGCCAGGCAATGAACTATGCGGTCAACGGCGATGCCATCCTCAAGGCCGTCGACCTCGGGTACGGCGAGCCGACTGACCAGACCTTCAACGTCGATTCCGAGGCGTACGCCCCCGAGTACGACGACTACTACTCCTACGACCCTGACAAGGCGCGCGAGCTTCTCGCCGAGGCCGGCTACGAGGACGGCTTCTCGATCACCATGCCGAGCAGCTCCACTATGGACCCGGCGATGCTCGCGGCCGTCGGGCAGAACCTCGAAGCCGTGGGAATCAGCGTGAAGTGGCAGGAAGTCGCACCGGCGGACTTCATCCCGTCACTGCGCCAGGGCAAGTTCGCGGTGAGCTGGATGTCGTTCGCTCAGCCGCCGACCGCGTGGGGCACCATCAGCCGGTTCCTGCTGCCGAGTTCGGCGTGGAACGTCTACAAGTCCCAGGACGATCGAATCGATGACGCCGCCAGCCGCGCGCTGTCGAACCTCACCGATCCGGATGTCTACGACGCGGCAGCCCAGGAGATCAACTCCGTGGCCGTCGAAGACGCATGGAACGTCGTGTTCTACCGCGTGCAGCAGGGCGTCGTCTCGCGCAACGGCCTCACCGTCGCCGGCCAGGCGGGCCAGGCCGCGCCTTCCATCTACAACTACACGCTCGACGAGTGACGACAGGAGACAACCATGTTGAGTTTCATCGCTCGCCGCCTCGTCGGGGGCATCGTGCTGCTCGTCGTCGCATCATCGCTGACCTACCTGCTGATGAACGCGAACAGCAGCGGCATCGCGATCCGCATCCTGGGAGACCAGGCCACCGCAGAGCAGATAGCGGCCAAGACCACTGAGCTCGGGCTCGACCGGCCGCTGGCCGTGCGGTTCGGTGAGTGGCTGTTCTCCGCCGTGCGCGGCGACTTCGGCGCCTCCTGGTTCACCAGCGAAGGAGTCTGGCACACCGTCACCTCGCGCCTGCCCGTGACGATGTCGCTCGTGGTCGGCACCGTCATCGTCACCGCCATCGTGTCGACCCTGCTCGGCGTGCTCGCAGCGACGCGGCGCGGCGTGGTCGACCGCGTCGTGCAGGTGATCTCGGTGTTCGG
Organism: Microbacterium sp. JB110; assembly: GCF_003335195.1. NCBI lineage: Bacteria > Bacillati > Actinomycetota > Actinomycetes > Micrococcales > Microbacteriaceae > Microbacterium > Microbacterium sp. JB110. Next base: position 434,025 of record NZ_QPGM01000003.1, read on the forward strand.
CGCCGCCGCACCGAACTTCTGGGTCGGCCTCATGCTCGTGATCGTGTTCGCACTGTCGCTGCACTGGTTCCCTGCCACGGGCTTCGTCTCTCCATCGGACTCATTCACCGGATGGACGGCATCGATCACGCTGCCGATCATCGCGCTGGCACTGGGCGCCATCGCGGCCGTGACGCAGCAGGTGCGCAGCGCGTTCATCGAGGTCGAGGGGCGCGACTACGTGCGCACCCTGCGCAGTCGCGGGCTGGGCGAGCGGACCGTGCTGTTCGTGCACGTTCTGCGCGGGGCGGCGACGCCGGCGCTGACGGTGCTCGCACTGCAGTTCGTGGCCCTGCTCGGCGGGGCGGTGGTGGTCGAGCGCGTGTTCGCCCTGCCGGGCCTCGGCGAGACCATCGCCTCCGCCACCACGAACGGCGACATCCCGCTCGTGATGGGCGTGGTGGTCGTCAGCGTCGCCATGGTCGTCGTCGTCAACCTGCTGATCGACATCGTCACCGGATGGATCAACCCGAAAGCGCGTCTGTCATGAGTACTGGAACCTTGGAATCCGTCGCCCTCAAGGCCAACAAGGGCGGCAAGAACCTCTCGCTCACCGGGCGGCTCCTGCGGAATCCGCTGGGCCTGACCGCTGTCATCATCCTGGGCACCGTCATCGTGCTCAGCGCGCTCGCCGCGGTGATCGCTCCGCACGATCCGAATCTGGTGAACCTGGAGGACGCCTTTGCGGCGCCTGGCGCCGCACACTGGCTCGGCGCGGACTCTGCGGGGCGCGACGTGGTGTCACGCCTCCTCGCGGGAGGCCATCTCACCTTGCTGGGCGCCGCCGTCTCCCTGATCGTCGCGGTCGTCGTCGGCCTCGTCGCCGGCCTCATCGCCGGCTTCTACGGCGGCTGGTTCGACACTCTCAGCGACCTCACCACGAGCCTGGTGATGGCGATGCCGAGCATGATGATCCTGCTGGCGGTCAGGGTCGTCGTCGGGCCGTCGCTGTGGATCACGATGGCGATCTTCGGCGTGCTGATCTCGCCGAGCATCTTCCGCCTGGTGCGCAGCGGCGTCCGCGAAGTGCGCGCGGAGCTCTACGTCGACGCGGCCCGCGTGAGCGGTCTGTCCGACGCCCGCATCATCGCGCGCCACATCCTGTTCGTCGTGCGCGCCCCGATCATCATCCAGGCGGCGACGATCGGCGGGATCGCCATCGCGATCCAGTCCGGCCTGGAGTTCCTCGGCCTCGGTGACCAGACCGTGCCGACCTGGGGCGTCATGCTGAGCGAGGCGTTCCGCAACCTGTACATCGCACCGCTGCTGATCCTGTGGCCCGGTCTCGCGATCGCGTTGACGATCGGCGCGCTGATCCTACTCGCGAACGCCCTGCGCGACGCGCTCGAGGACAAGCCGATCGCCCCGAAATGGCGCGGCGGCACGGAGCGCGTCAAGACACAGCCGTCCGATGCGGACGCAGATTCGGTGCTCAGCGTGCGCGGCCTCACGGTCGGATATCCCGACGGCGACCGGCTGAAGACCGTCATCGAGGATGTCGCATTCGACGTCGGCCGCGGCGAGATCGTGGGCCTGGTGGGAGAATCCGGATCGGGCAAGACCCAGACCGCATGGTCGGTGCTCGGCCTGCTGCCGCGCGGTGCCGTGATCGAGAACGGGGTGATCCTGCACGAGGGAACCGATCTGCTCGCCGACGACGGGTCGGCGCAGCGCGCACTGCTCGGCAGTCGCATCGCGTACGTTCCGCAGGAGCCGATGTCCAACCTCGATCCGCTGTTCACGATCGGTCATCAGCTCATCGCTCCGATGCGCAAGCACCTCGGCGTGTCCAAGGACGACGCTCGCCGCAGGGCTCTGGAGCTGCTCGCCCGTGTCGGGATCACCGATCCGGAGCGCACGATGGGCGCCTACCCCCATCAGGTCTCGGGAGGCATGGCGCAGCGCGTGCTGATCGCCGGTGCCGTCTCCTGCGACCCCGACCTGATCGTCGCGGACGAGCCGACCACGGCGCTCGACGTCACGGTGCAGGCTGACATCCTCGAGCTGCTGCGCAGCCTGCGCGACGAGCGCGGCCTTTCGATGGTGTTCGTGACGCACAACTTCGGCGTCGTCGCCGACCTGTGCGACTCCGTCGTCGTGATGAAGCAGGGCGCCGTCGTCGAGCAGGGTCCGGTGCACGCGGTGCTCCGCGATCCGCAGCACGCCTATACGCAGTCCCTCCTGGCCTCGACGCTCGACGGCACAGCACCGCGCCGCACGAACGACCGGGAGTTCGCCCAGCAGCAGGAGGCAGCACGATGACTGAGAAGATCCTCGAGGTCGACGGCCTCGTCGTGGAGTTCCCCGGGCGCAGGCGGAGCGAGAGGTTCCGAGCGCTGAAGGGAGTGTCGATCGACATCGCACCGGGCGAGACCGTCGGGCTCGTCGGGGAATCGGGCTCAGGCAAGACCACGCTCGGGCGAGCGATCCTGGGCCTCGCACCCGTGGCGGAGGGTTCCATCGAGTTCGAGGGGCGCTCGCTCGTCGGGCTCACCCGCAAGCAGCGTCGCGACATCGATGTGCAGGCGGTGTTCCAGGACCCGTACACCTCGCTCAACCCCGCGATGACGATCGGCGACATCCTCGCCGAGCCGCTCACCGTGCGGGGCACCTCCGATCGTGAGGCGCGTGTGCAGGTGCACGAGCTGCTCGACGCCGTCGGCCTCCCCGTCGACGCGGCAGGTCGTCGCCCGAACGAGTTCTCCGGCGGCCAGCGGCAGCGCATCGCGATCGCCCGTTCGCTCGCGCTCGACCCGAAGCTCATCGTGTGCGATGAGCCCGTGTCCGCGCTCGACCTGTCGACGCAGGCGAAGGTGCTCGACCTGTTCATCGATATCCAGCGCCGCACGGGGGTGGCGTACCTGTTCATCTCACACGACCTGATGGTGGTCCGCCACATCAGCCATCGGATCGCGGTGATGTACCACGGTGACATCGTCGAGTTCGGCGACGGCGAGCAGGTGACCGACCATCCGGAGCATCCGTACACGCAGAGGCTGCTGGCGGCCTCGCCCGTCTCCGACCCCGAGGAGCAGCGCACCCGCCGCGAGCAGCGCAAAGCACTGATGGCGACCGACGCATGACCGTGCAGGCGAAGCGACCGAACATCCTGTGGATCTCGACCCACGACATCAACCCGGAACTCGGCTGCTATCGCGACGTATGGCCGGGGGCGGAAGCCGCTGTGACGCCGAATCTCGACGCATTCGCCACAGAGGGCACGCGCTTCGACAACGCGTTCGCGGTGGCCCCTGTGTGCGCTCCGTCGCGCTCGTCGATCATGACGGGGTGCTTCCCGACCTCGATCGGCACGCACAACATGCGTTCCAAGGCGGTGCCGCCGCCCGAGGTGCGGCTGCTGAGCGAGTATTTCCGACAGGCCGGCTACTACGCCACGAACAACGTGTTCACCGACTTCCAGCTCCCCGTGCCCGGCACGGCGTTCGACGACTGCTCGCCGACGGCGCACTGGCGGAACAGGCCGGATCCGGATCAGCCGTTCTTCGCCTCCTTCCACGGCATGGTGACGCACGAGTCGCAGATCTACCTCGACGATGACGACTTCGTGCGCGTGACATCTGAGCTTCCGAATGGCGCCAGGCATGATCCGGAGACCGTTCCCGTGCCGCCGTATCATCCGGACGACGAGGTGTTCCGCACCGCGTGGGCGCGGTACCACGACCTCATCTCCACGATGGACGCATGGGTCGGACGCATCCTCTCCGAGCTGGCGGAGGACGGTCTGGAGCGCGACACGATCGTGGTGTTCTGGAGCGACCACGGAGCCGGATTCCCGCGGGCGAAGCGCTGGGCGACCGAGGCCGGCCTGCGCATTCCGCTCATCGTGCGCTGGCCGGGCAGGGTCGCGGCAGACGCCGCCCGCGACGACGTGGTCCACCTGGCCGACATCGCCCCGAGCATGCTGCGGATGGCGGGGCTCGACGTGCCGGAGCACATGCAGACGTCGCCGCTGTTCGACGCGGCAGGATTCGCGCACGAGCAGGGGGAGTACGCCTTCGGCGGCAGGGACCGGATGGATGAGCAGCGCGACAGCTCACGCACCGTGCGCAATCGACGCTTCCGCTATGTGCGCCACGCGCATCCGGATCGTTCCCCCTTCCAGCACCAGCAGTTCGCCGAGAAGTTCTCGACGTGGCGCGACCTGCGCGGCCGCGTCAACGACGAGGCCCGTCAGCGTGCCGCCGGTGATCCGGAGGACAGGCTCACCCCGCTGCAGCGCCGCGTGACCGCCGAGAACAAGCCTGTGGAGGAGCTGTACGACATCGCGGCCGACCCGCACGAGACCGTCGACCTCGCGACGGACCCGCAGTTCCGCGAGGTGCGCGACGAGCTCGCCGCGGCGCTGGACGGGTGGATCGAGAGAGTCGGCGACCTGGGTGTCGTCGACGAGGAGGAGCTGATCCGCTCGTGGCGACCGGAGGGCACCATTCCCACGACGCCGGCGCCCCGAGTGCTGGCGCGAGGGGACGGCTCGGTGGAGCTGAACTGCGACACAGACGGCGCGCTCGTGGCATGGACGTCCGAGCCGCCCGTCGCACTGCCTGAGCGAGGGCTCCAGGAGCGCATCGGAGGCAATCCGGAGCAGGACGGACGCGTCTGGCGCATCGCCGTCGGCGCGCTTCCGCCGTCGGACGAAGAGCGCTGGGCGCGTGCCTGGCGGCTCGGTCACCTGGGCAGCGACGACGTGCGCATCCCCGCAGCAAACTGATCGAATCGAACGCGAGAGCAGGAACCGTGGCTCAGCCCAACATCATCTTCATCATGTCCGACGACCACGCCGCCCACGCCATCTCGGCGTACGGCAGCCGTGTGAACAGCACGCCCCACCTCGACCGGATCGCCGAGGAGGGAGTGCGGATGGACGCCGTGTTCTGCACGAACTCCATCTGCAGCCCGTCGCGGGCGTCCATCCTCACCGGCACCTACAGCCACGTCAACGGCGTCTCCTCCATCTGGACCGAGATGGACTACCGGGTGCCGACCTTCATCGACGCGCTGCACGAGCGCGGCTACGCCACCGGCATGTTCGGCAAGTGGCATCTGGGCGAGCACGGCGTATCGCTGCCTCGCGGCTTCGACGCGTGGAAGATCTTCCCCGGTCAGGGCGACTACATCGACCCGGAGATGATCGACGAGAACGGCAGTCAGACCGTTTCCGGCTATGCCACCGACATCGTCACCGACCTCGCGCTGGACTGGATCGATTCGGTCGGCGACGAGCCCTTCGTCGCGATGGTGCACCACAAGGCCCCGCACCGTCCGTGGATTCCGGATGAGAAGCACAAGCACCTCTATGCCGACGGCGACATCCCAGAGCCGGAGACCTTCTTCGACGACTACGCCACGCGCAGCAAGGCGGTGCGCAACGTGCACATGACGCTCGCCGACGACATGGGCGCAGACGACCTCAAGCAGGAGGTTCCGGAGCACCTGCAGGGCGAAGAGAATCGCGAGGCGCGGATGCGCTGGAAGTACCAGATCTACATGCGCGACTACCTGCAGACGGTGCAGTCGATCGACGACAACGTCGGCCGCCTGCTCGACCACCTCGAGGAGAAGGGGCTCGCAGAGAACACGCTCGTGGTCTACACCTCAGACCAGGGCTTCTTCCTCGGCGACCACGGCTGGTTCGACAAGCGGCTCATGTTCGACCAGTCGCTGCAGATGCCGATGCTGATCCGCTGGCCCGCCGAGGTGCCTGCGGCATCGCGATGCGAGGCGATCATCACGAACGTCGACTTCGCGGCGACCTTCCTCGACATCGCGGGCCTCGACCCGCAGGAGGCGCTTCCCACGTCGCAGGGGCGCAGCTTCCGACCGCTGCTGCGCGGCGAAGACGTCGAGGACTGGCCCGATGCGGCGTACTACCGCTACTGGGAACACGACGACCCGATCCACGGCGCCCCGGCCCACTACGGCATCCGGACGGCCGACTACAAGCTGATCCACTACTACGGGGCCGGTCTCGGCGTGCCAGGCGCATCCGAGACGATCTACGAGTCGGAGTGGGAGCTGTACGACCTGCACGCCGACCCGACCGAGGTGCGCAACGTCGCCGATGACCCCGGCTACGCCGGCATCCGCGTCGACCTGGAGCGCAAGCTCGCCGAATACCAGGAGCGCTACGCCGACGAACCCTACCGCGGTGAAGCGACGCCGCATCCGGAGTGGGGGCCGTACGACGAAGAGGTGTTCGCGCGGGTGCAGGAGTACGTGAGCGCCATCCGCGAGTCGAGCTGACCTGATCCGAGGCGCCGTCGGCGGTGCGCATTCATGGTTCCCGAATGATTGCCGCATAACCTGGAGCCATGCGCGTACTTCTTGCCGGCGGTGCCGGATATGTCGGAACCCACACTGCGATCGCTCTGCTCGAGGCGGGTCACGAGGCGGTGCTGCTCGATGACATGAGCAACACCAGCGCCGTCGTCGCCGAGCGCATCGAGCAGATCACCGGGAAGCGGGCGCCGCTGGCTTCCGGGAGCGCCGCGAGCGTCGACGACGTGCGGCGCGCGTTCGACGAGTTCGGGCCGTTCGACTCGATCATGCACTTCGCGGCGAAGAAGGCCGTGGGGGAGTCGGTCGAGAAGCCGCTGGAGTACTACCGCAACAACCTCGATACGACGTTCGCACTGCTCGAGGTCGGCATCGAGCACGGCATCGCCTCGTTCATCTTCTCGTCGACGGGCACCGTGTACTCCGACCCGGCCGACCTGCCGTTCGCCGAGACGGCGACGCGCAACCTGGTCGAGATCTCGAACCCGTACTCGAAGTCGAAGCTGATGAACGAGGTCGTGCTCACCGATGTGCAGCGCGTGAACCCCGAACTGAACATCACGATGCTGCGCTACTTCAATCCGGTCGGCGCCCACGAGTCCGGTCTTGTCGGAGAGGACCCGAAGGGCATCCCGAACAACCTGATGCCTTTCGTCGCCCGCGTCGCCGTCGGCGCACTGCCCGAGGTGAACGTGTTCGGCACCGACTACGACACCCCAGACGGCACCGGTCAACGCGATTACATCCACGTCGTCGACCTGGCCGAGGGCCACGTCGCCGCGCTCGAAAAGGCACAGCCGGGTCTGAAGGCCTACAATCTCGGCACCGGCAACCCGGTCAGCGTGCTCGAGCTGATCTCATCGTTCGAGAAGGCCGTCGGCCGCGAGCTGCCCAAGACGATGGCCGACCGCCGCGCCGGCGACCTCGCCGCCACCTACTGCGCCCCGGCCGTCGCCGAGCAGGAGCTGGGCTGGAAGGCCACCCGCACCATCGACGACATGACCCGCGACGTTTGGAACTGGCAGCAGCGCAACCCCGCCGGCTACGAGGGCTGAGCGCCCGCGCCCTGCCGCTCAGGTGCGGCGAACTGCCCTCATTCCGCGGCTTCAGCGACCGTTCGTCGCACCTGAGCGGATGTCCGGCGCGGGCCGGTGATGCGTGGTGAATGCTGTGCTCGGAGAGTTGCGGCAAGCAGAATTCCTTGAGCCCACCGAGTGCTGAATCGTGCCACAACTGCGAAGCGCGATGGTACTGATGCAGTGGAGATGCGGCGGTGCTGGGCACGTGATCCGACGCATGCTTCTCTTGGTGCCCTTTCGGTATGGCTCCTCCAGCCCCTTGTGGCGGAACTCGACGATCGCCACCGACGTCGCTCTGCGCAGGATGTCCATCACCTCGACACTTCGCTCCGGTGCGCCGGGTGCTATTGTGGTCGGACCATAGTGGTCTGACCACACCGGATGTCCGGAGCAGGCGAGACGGAACGAGAGGGCGCGGATGGCTGAGACGCCGAAGGCTTGGCGGAGCGTGCTCGACCGTGTCGAAGCCGACCTGTTCAGCGGTCGACTCGGCCCCGGCGACCGGCTGCCCGGCGAGCGGGAGCTGGCCAGCACCATGGGCGTCGGCCGGTCCAGCGTGCGCGAGGCGCTGCGCGTGCTCGAGGTGATGGGCGTCGTGCGCACCGCGGTCGGCTCGGGTCCCTCATCCGGGGCCATGATCGTCTCGACGCCCGCGGGCGGCCTCGGCGCGCTGCTGCGGCTGCAGACCGCGGCACAGGCGTTCGCCTTCCCCGACATCGTCACCACACGCCTCGTGCTCGAGGGCGCCGTCGTGCGCGAGCTGGCCGGCCGCGACGAGCCCGACCTGTCGGTCGCCGACGCTCTGCTCGACGCCATGGCCACGCAGGATCTGACACGAGAAGAGTTCCTCGTGCTCGACCAGAATTTCCACCACGCGCTCGCCGAAGCATCCGGAAACGCCGTCATCTCCACAGTGATGGCCGGCCTGCGCAGTGCGATCGAGGCCTACGTCACCGCGGGCGCGGCGACGATCGCCGACTGGGAGGCGACCGCGGCGCGTCTGCGCGACGAGCATGCCGGCCTTCTCGACGCCATCCGGAACAGCACTCCAGACGAGGCCGCGCGCCTCGTGAACGACCACATCACCGGCTACTACGCGCAGATGCGCGAGAACGTCTGACGAGAGAGGACCCCATGGTTCAGCGACAGTTCCCCAATCCCCGAGAGGTGATGGAGTTCCTGAAGATCAAGCTGCCGGAGTTCGGCAGGGACGCCAGGCTCAAGAAGGCGTTCTCGATCTACGACCTGCGCGACATCGCCCAGCGTCGCACCCCGGCAGCAGCCTTCGACTACACCGACGGCGCCGCCGACCAGGAGCTGTCGATCCAGCGCGCGAGGCAGGCGTTCGAGGACATCGAGTTCCATCCGGACATCCTCACCCCTGCGCCGAACGTCGACACCTCCACCGAGATCCTCGGCGGCACGTCGGCGCTGCCGTTCGGCATCGCGCCGACCGGATTCACCCGGCTGATGCAGACCGAGGGCGAGACGGCGGGCGCAGGTGCGGCGGGGGCAGCGGGCATCCCGTTCACGCTGTCGACGCTCGGCACCACCTCGATCGAGAGCGTCAAGCAGGCGAACCCGAACGGGCGCAACTGGTTCCAGCTGTATGTCATGCGCGAGCGCGAGATCTCGTACGGACTCGTCGAGCGCGCGGCGAAAGCCGGCTTCGATACGCTGCAGTTCACCGTCGACACCCCGGTCGCCGGCAACCGGATGCGCGACGGGCGCAACGGCTTCTCCATCCCGCCGCAGCTCTCACTGGGCACGATCGCGAACGCGATTCCGCGGCCGTGGTGGTGGATCGACTTCCTCACCACGCCGAAGCTCGAGTTCGCGTCGCTGTCGTCGACGGGCGGCACGGTCGGCGACTTGCTCAACGCCGCGATGGACCCGACCATCAGCTACGACGACCTCGACGTGATCCGGAAGATGTGGCCGGGGAAGATCGTGGTCAAGGGCGTGCAGAACGTGCCGGATGCGGTGAAGCTGATCGACAGGGGAGTCGACGGCATCATCCTGTCGAACCACGGCGGGCGCCAGCTCGACCGCGCGCCGATCCCGTTCCGGCTGCTGCCGGAGGTGGTGCGCGAGGTCGGCAAGGACGCCACGGTGATGGTCGACACCGGCATCATGAACGGCCAGGACATCGTCGCCGCGATGGCGCTCGGCGCGAAGTTCACGCTGATCGGCCGCGCCTACCTGTACGGCCTGATGGCCGGCGGCCGCGAGGGCGTCGACCGCACGATCGAGATCCTGAGCACCGAGATCCGCCGCACCATGGCGCTGCTGGGCGTGTCGTCCCTCGAGGAGCTGGAGCCTCGCCACGTCACCCAGCTCACGCGCCTGACGCCTGTGGGGTGAGCCGCCGGCGGCGGGGCGCAGCGCCCCGCGCGCGAGCGTACCGTTTGTGACCGAGCGGACCACTTGCATCCGGATCTAAGTGGGCCACTCGATCACAAGGGGTACTTTCGCGGGGTGACCGGCGGGATCAGCCGCGCGCCGGCAGCTCCTCGAGCAGCGCGTCGAGGTGGTCGGCGGTGTCCTCCCAGCCGGTGACGGCGACGCAGGCGACCTCGCCCATGTCGAGCACGGGGCGGTCGTTGCCGTCGGGGTCGAGGCGGTCGCCGTAGAAGAGCATGTCGCCCAGGGCGATGCCGGTCTGCTCCGACAGGCGGCGCATGCCGTACGCCTTGTCGATGCCCTTGCGCGTGATGTCCACGGAGGTCGATCCTCCCGAGCGCACCTCGAGCTCGGGCACCCTGGCCGCGACGGCCTGCCGCAGGGCGTTCTTCTTCGCGCCGTCCGGATCCCACTCGCGCTTGGCGTCGACCGGTGCGCTCTGGCCCAGGGCCGAGAAGGTGATCTGCGAACCGCGGTCCTCGATCTTCTCGCCCCAGCTGAGCTCCTCCCACAGCCCGAGCGCGCGGGCTTCCTGCTCGAGGGCGTCGATCGCCGCAGCCTTCTCCTCGGCCTCGAGACCGTGCGCGTAGACCGGCATGAACGTCGTGCCGTCGAAACGGTCGTACCGCGTGCCGCAGGTCGGCAGCAGGTGCACGTGCGACAGCGCATCCGGTGCGTCCGGCAGCAGGTCGACGACCTGCGCGCGGAACTGCTCGATCTGCCCGCCCGAGATGATCGCCACCTCGACGCGCTCAGCGAGCCGGATGAGCAGGTCGCCGATGCGCGGATCGATCGGGCTCTTCGACGGTGCGAGCGTGTCATCGAGGTCGAAGGCGACGACGAGCGGGGAATTCTGCGGCATCCGTCGATCCTATTCGAGCGCGGATGAGCGATCCGGGATGAGCGATCCCGGATGAGCGGGAACAAGGCGTGCACGCCGACGACGGGGCGAGTGCCGAGGGCACAACGCCACCTCGGCACATCCGGACCGGCCGTGCCGGGCCGCCGCTGCGGCATCCGGCCCTTCCGATCAGCGGGAGCGGAACCGGCCGCGCTGCGGTGTGCGCGAGAATGTGAGGATGACCCGATCGCCCGAGCCGCCTCGTGTGCTGCTCGTCGACCACTACGACTCGTACACGGGCAACATCGCGCAGATCCTCTGGGTGCTCACCGGAACCGAGCCGCGCCTGGTGCAGAGCGACCTGGTCGATGCCGCGGAGATCGCTGCGGCCACGCACATCGTGCTCGGGCCGGGGCCGGGCTCGCCCCATCGTGCAGCCGACGTCGGGCACACCCTCGACGTGCTCGACGCCGCGCGCGTGCCCGTGTTCGGCGTGTGCTTCGGCTTCCAGGCGATGACCGTGGCGCTCGGCGGGCGAGTCGAGAAGGCACCGCGGCCCGCGCACGGGCTCGTCGAAGCCGTGACACACGACGGGTCGGCGATGTTCGCCGGCGTCCCCGAGACGTTCGACGCGGTGCGCTACCACTCGCTCGTCGTCGCTGAGCCTGCGCCGCTTCGCATCACGGCGCGCTCGCGCGACGGCCTGCCGATGGCGGGCGAGACCGAAGACCGGCGCTGGACGGGCGTGCAGTTCCATCCGGAGTCGATCGGCACCAGGCACGGCGCCCGCATGATCGAGACCTTCCTCGATGAGAGGACGCCGGATGCCTGAGCAGGTCTGGCGCGCGCTGACGCGTCGCACCCGCGCGCACATCAGCGAGCCCGCCGCGCTGTTCGCGGCACTGTACGGCGACTGCTCGACCGCGGTATGGCTCGACAGCGCCCGCCGCGCATACGGCATGGGCCGCTGGTCGATCATGGGGGCGCCGGAGACGACGCACGACCACGCGCTCGAGGCGACGCCCCGCGGCATCCGGATCGACGGGCGCGAGACGGGCGATGCCGACGTGTGGGGCGCGCTCGCCGCGAGGATCGAAGAGCACCCGGTCGACACGATCGACGACCTGCCGTTCGCGGGTGGCTACATCGGTTACGTCGGGTACGACGCGAAGACGCTCGGCGCGCGGCCGGCACCTGACGAGCCGGCCGCGCAGCTCGTGCATCTCAGCCGATTCGTCGTGCTCGACCATGACACCGACGAGCTGATCGTGGTGGCAGTCGGGCCGGATGAGGACGCTCCGGATGCCGAGACATGGCTCGATGAGACGCTGGCCGTCGCCTGCGGTGCACGGGGGAGCGGGTGCCGTGCAGGTGTCGTGGTCGACGGGGCGTTGAGCGCTTCCCGTGATGGTGCGCCGGACGCAGGTGGTGTCGTCGGCGCAGCCGGGAGCGGTACTGGTGCTGCGCGCGCGTCGGTGACCCGGGAGCAGTACCTGTCCGATCTCGGCGAGGTGAGCACCTGGCTGTATGCGGGCGACTCGTACGAGGCGTGCTACACCTACAACCTGCGGTTCGGGTTCTCCGGCGATGCGTTCGCGGTGTACCGGAAGCTGCGCGAGGCGAATCCTGCGCCGAATGCCGCGTACCTGCGACTGCCGGGGCGCGAGGTGCTGTCGTGCTCGCCCGAGCGGTATCTGCGCGTCGATCCGCAGGGGGCGGCCGAGACCAAACCGATCAAGGGCACGGTGCGGCGCGAAACCGATCCGGATGCCGATGCGCGTGCGGCGAGCGAGTTGGCCGCCGACCCGAAGACGCGCGCCGAGAACCTGATGATCGTCGATCTGCTGCGCAACGATCTCGGCCGCATCGCACAGCCGGGCACGGTGGACGTGCCGACCTTCATGATGGTCGAGTCATATGAGACCGTGCACCAGTTGGTGACGACCGTGCGCGCTCAGCTGCGGCCGCGCAACGCGGCAGGGGTGCGCGCGGCCGAAGCGCTGTTCCCGCCGGGGTCGATGACCGGGGCACCGAAGCGGCGGTCCGTGGAGCTGCTCGACGAGCTCGAGGCCGAGCCTCGCGGTGTGTACTCCGGGGTGCTCGGTGCGTTCTCGCGATGCGGCGCGGTCGACCTGTCGGTGGTGATCCGCACGGCGGTGGTGGCCGACGGCGAGGTCACGATCGGCACGGGCGGCGCGATCACGATCGACAGTCACCCCGAGGCCGAGGCAGAGGAGACGGTCGCCAAAGCCGACGCGCTGCTTCGCGCCTTCGGCGTGGAGCACCCCTTCGTGAGGTGACCCACCGGTCGCCCCGCCTGGGTTCCTACCGGCGGTGCCGGTCTCGGGTCGGGTGGCGGGGCGCCGGTTCCCATGTGCGAGGTTGCGCTACCGCGGCGCGCGAGGCACAGTTCGGCACACGGGAGTGCCTGTGGGCACGGCGGAACGGCAGCAAGCCACACCGGAAGGCCAGCGGCGGTGCGCCTAGCGATCCTCCATCGAGCGCCGGATGTCGTCGAGGTTGCGGTCGGCCTGCTCGAGCAGAGCGGCGGTGAGTGCGAAGCGCCGGTTGATCTCCGGATCCGGTGAGGCGGATTGCGGCTTGTATCGGAAGTCGTGCTCGACCTCGGCCCAGACATGCTCGAGCATGGTGCGGATCTGGATCTCGACCGGGAGCCCGGCCGCGAACGCGTCGAACGGCTCTGCACCGCGCGTGTGGCCCACGAACTGCACACTGCGGTAGCCGAAGCTCTCGTCGCCGAGCAGGTTTCCCTTGTCGATGTACGACTCTTCGACGACCTCGAACACGCGTCTGGTCATCCGCTCCACCCGGGTCAGGTCGCTGCGGAAGAACGCCATGATGCGCAGACCCACCATGTCGTGCACGGGTTTGGCCGGGTCGCGGCGCACCTTCGCTTCGAAGGAACCGCGCTTCTTCACGCGGGCTTCGACGCGGAAGTCGAACACGCCCCACTGCTTCAGCTGCTGGGGAATCTCCAGCTCCATGGCGTCGCGCAGCGCACGATACTCCAGCAGGGAGCGGTCGAAGCCTCGCAGGGCGTCCTTCACCAGCTCCTCTTCATCCATGTGATCCAGCGTATGCGCAGCCACAGACATCCGGTTCGCGAAGCGCCTGCGCGCCATGGTTCCGGTGCGGGAAGTCGCCTGCCGGAACGGCCTCCCGCCCCAGAGGGCTCAGGAGAACAGCTTCAGCGCATTGACGAACGTCAGCAGGATGCCGATGGTGAGCGGGACTCCCACGATCAGCCACGCGAGCCACGAGGGGAAGTGCACGTCGCCGGCGACCTTGACGTGGTGCCCGCTGCCGTCCTTGCTCTCGGTCGAAGCGGCCGACGGCACCCTCGACGGATCGACGTGGTGCCTGCTGTTCACGCTGCGGATCAGCACGTTGCCGACGAGGCCGACCACGAGGATGCCGACCATCGTCAGCAGCGCGGGCTGGTACGCGGCGGCGTGCAGCGTCCCCGGCTCGCCCTGTGTGTCGAGAACGCCGTTGATGATCAGCGGCCCGGCGATTCCGGCGGCCGACCATGCCGTCAGCAGTCGGCCGTGGATCGCACCGACCTGATAGGTGCCGAACAGATCGCGCAGATAGGCGGGCGCCGTGGCGAACCCGCCGCCGTAGAACGAGATCAGGATGCCGGTGACGATGATGAACAGCCAGACCGCAGAACCACCGGTGAACGCCAGCAGCAGGAACAGCACGATGCCGACTGCGAGGAAGAGGTAGTAGACGTTCTTGCGGCCGATGTAGTCGGAGACCGACGACCAGCCGAAGCGTCCGGCCATGTTGCACAGGCTGAGCACGCCGACGAAGCCGGCTGCCGCGGTGGCGCCGACGGCCATCGGGCTGTCGCGGAAGAAGTCCTGGATCATCGGCGCGGCCTGTTCGAGGATTCCGATTCCCGCCGTCACGTTACAGAACAGCGCGATCCACAGCAGCCAGAACTGCGGCGTCCTGATCGCCTGGTTGGCGGAGACGTTCGCGTCGGTCACGATCGCACTGGTCTTCACCGCGGCCGGATCGAAGCCCTTCGGCGTCCATCCGGGAGCAGGGACGCGCACGATCCAGGCGCCGAACAGCATCACCACGAGGTAGACCACGCCGAGCGTGAGGAACAGCTTCATCACGGCGTCGCCGGTGGCGACACCGCTGTTGGTGGCGAAGCCGGAGTCGTACACACCGAGCAGCCACGACGACAACGGGCTGGCGATCATCGCACCGCCGCCGAACCCCATGATGGCCATGCCCGTGGCGAGCCCCGGACGGTCGGGGAACCACTTGATCAGCGTCGACACCGGCGAGATGTACCCGATTCCCAGACCTATGCCGCCGATGACGCCGTATCCGAGATAGACGAGCCAGAGCTGGCCTGTGCCGATGCCCAGCGCGCCGACGAAGAACCCGACGGCCCAGCACAGCGCGGCGGCGATCATGGCGCGGCGGGGGCCGTACTTGTCCACCGAGGTGCCGAAGATGGCCGCGGACAGCCCGAGCATGACGATCGCGATCGAGAAGATGATGCCGACGGCGGTGAGACTGGCGTCGAAGTGCTCCACGAGCGACGCCTTGTACACGCTCGTCGCATACGCCTGGCCGATGCAGAGATGCACGGCGAGCGCCGCGGGGGGTATCAGCCAGCGATTGAACCCCGGCTTGGCGGTGATGGCCTGCAGAGCGGCCGAGCGCCCCGCGATAGTCGTCGTCGACATGCGACTCCTTTGACGCTGATTCATGAACGAACTCGCCGAGTCTAGAAGCAGAGCACCCGGATGAGAGCAGCCACGCGCGGTTCGTCTCATCGATACTGATGTGACAGGGTGCTACGACGGGTGGCGAGGGATCCTCGCCAGCCCGGATCGCGTCAGGCTCGAGCCTCGCCGCTCCGCAATGAGGAAGTACGAGGAGAAGACATGGCTTTGCGATTCGAAGAGATCGACTGGCAGCAGACGGATCAGGGTGAGATCAGCCTGCGCCGGCGCCACGACCTGGTGACTGACTCAGACGTCTACGAGGTGAAGCTGGGCGAAGAGTTCCTGATGTCCAGCCTCTTCACCGCGGCGGAGATCGAGCTGTCGCACCTCGCGCTCGCCGAGATCGATCGACCGCGACTTCGCGTCATGGTGGGCGGGCTGGGCCTCGGATACACGGCGCAGGCAGCGCTCGCAGACCCCAGGGTCGCCGAGGTCACCGTCGTCGAGCTCAACGAACCGGTTCTGGAATGGCACCGTCGGGGGCTCCTTCCGGACGTCGTCGAACTGGGCAGCGATCCGCGCTGCCAGCTGGTCCAGGACGACTTCTTCCGGCTGGCAGCGGCCGAGCCCGAGCGAACATACGATGCCATCCTGCTCGACATCGACCACTCGCCGCACCACGCCCTCAGTCCCACGCACCAGGCGTTCTACACCGCACCGAGCCTCGCCGCGCTGTCCCGTCATCTCACAGACGACGGCGTCTTCGCGCTGTGGTCGGACGACCGACCCGATCAGGTGTTCGAAGCCGTGCTGAGCGAGGTGTTCTCGACCGTTGCTGCCCACGTCGTCGAGTTCGCCAACCCGCTCACCGGTGGCGTCTCGAGCAACACCGTCTATGTTGCGCGGCAATAACGCTCGCCGGGCGCACGAACCTGGCCGAGTTCGAATCTCCCTCCGTCGGGTTCCCGGACGAGAGAAGGAGGCGTGGGAGCTGGGCTCCGTTTTGGCCAGTCGCCCCCGGTAGCTCGGCACCGTTGGCTCCCGGACAGACGAAAGAGCTCTCGGCACGATGTGCCGAGAGCTCTTTCAATAGTGTCGGGGTGACAGGATTTGAACCTGCGACCTCCTCGTCCCGAACGAGGCGCGCTACCAAGCTGCGCCACACCCCGTTGCTTCCGCGGCGAACGCGGCGCAACCCGACTAGTCTAACCGATCCGAAGCCGTGCTTCGAACCGACGCGGGGATCGTGTCCGGCGGCAGCGTTGGCCGGCGTCTCTGCTCCGCCGCTGCCGGCGAATGCTCGGGCGGCCTCGGTGGTGCGGGGCACACCGGCGGGTAAGGCCGATGGTGAGCACCGGGTCGCGGCTGAATCGAGCACCGGCGCGAGACCGGCCGGGGGAGCGTTCTATGCCGGACGCGGGGCCAGCGTGATCAGCGACGCCTCGGGCCGGCAGGCGAAGCGCACCGGCGCGTAGATCGAATGTCCGAGCCCCGCGCTGACGTTCAGCGGCACGGCGCGGCCGGCGTGCGCCCAGGTCGACAGACCCCGCGCCTGCTCGGCGGGCAAGTCGCAGTTGGCCACCAGCGCTCCGTAGAACGGCACGCGCACCTGACCGCCGTGGGTGTGTCCGGCGAACAGCGCGTCGACGCCGGCATCGACGAAGTCGTCGAGCACGCGCTGATACGGCGCGTGTGTCACACCGAGCGTGAGCGGTGCGGCCGGGAGCTCCGCCAGAGCGCCTCGGGCGGCAGCGGTGTCGTCGAGGTCGTGATGTGCGTCGTTCGTGCCGACGAACCGGATGGGGGAGCCCGCCGCCTCGATCGTCGTGGCGGTGTTGTCGAGCGCGGTCCAGCCGACCTCGTCGCTCAGGAACGCGTCGAGCGCTGCCGTGTCGAGCGGGTTCGCGTGCACACGGTGCTTCGACGGGCCCGCGAGGTACTTGAGCGGGTTGCGCGGCGTGGGCGCCCACAGATCGTTCGACCCGTGCACGAACACCCCCGGCGTGCCGGCGAAGGGCGCGAACGCTTCGCGCACGGCCTCGAGTCCATCCGGATGCCCCAGGTTGTCTCCGGTGTTGACCACCAGATCGGGGCGCAACCCGGCCAGGCGCGCGATCCACTCACGCCTGCGGCGCTGCCACGGCGCGAGGTGTGCGTCGGAGACGTGCAGCACCCGGATGGGGCGGCTCCCCGGCTCGAGCACTCGCACGACGTGCGACTTCAGAGTGTAGAGGTGCCGCTCGATTCCGATGCCCCACACTGCGGCCGCAGCCGCGGTCGTGGCAACGGCCGTGAACGCGGTGAGTGCGGTGCGGCCGGCCCCGCTCATCGACTAGTCGTCATCGTCGTTGTTGCCGTTTCCATTGCCGCCGTTGCCGTTGCCGTTGTTGCCATCGTCATCATCATCGTCATCGCCGCCACCGCAGCTCTTCGAGCTGTACTCGATCGTGACGGTGCTGCCGGATGAGACGACGGAGCCGCCGCTCGGGTCGGTGCCTCTGGCACGGTCCTCGTCCAGATCGCCGTTCTTCTTGCAGGAGCCGAGCGATGTGTTGAGACCGGCCGACTGTATCGCGCCTCTCGCATCCGACACGGACATGCCGGATACATCCGGCACCGAGACGCCGTTTCCGTTGCTGGGATGGATCGTCACGATGGAGCCGCTCGGCGCGCTGCCGCCGGGATCGGTGCTGTGCACTGTGCCCTCAGGTTCCGTTCCGGCCACCGAACTGCCGACCCTCGCGTTGAAACCGGCCTCCTCGAGCGCGGCGGTCGCGTCGCCGACGGACATACCCTTCACGTTCGGGATGTCGGCCAGAATGACGCGGGTCAACTCGCTGTCGGGCGACGGGAACGGGTCGCTGCCGAGCTGGGCGTTTGCGGCCCGCTGCGTCTCGCGCGCGATATGGTACCGGATGGACTGCAGGCCGTGCCCGAAGATCGTGTCGTCCCCGGAAGCGTTGCCCGCCCACCCAGCGGTCGCCGCGCGGGTCGACGACTCGACGAGCATGGTCTGCAGGTCCTGGTGGGTACCGGTCTTGCCGATCAGCGGAGTGCCGTCATAGGGGTTGCCGCCGGAGCCGGTTCCGCCGTTCATGACGCCGGCGAGGGCATACGACGCGGTCGCGGCGACCTCGGGTTCGAGCACCTTCTTGCAGTCGTGCTCGGGGAGGGTCATCTCTTTGCCGTCGGGATCGAGCGCCTTCTTGATGGCACGCTGGTCGCAGAGCACGCCGCCGTTGGCGACCGTTCCGTAGGCGGAGGCGAGGTCGATCGGAGCGATCGCTTTGTCGCCGATGACGTTGTTGGGGACGTTCTCCTCGGTGACCTTCTTGCCGTTGCCGAGTGTGACCCCGAGCCGGTCGGCGACCTTGTTGATTCCGCAGATGTCGAGCTGCTCGGCCATCGCCATGAACCCCGTGTTGAGCGAGGCGGATGTGAAGTCCATCGGCGTGCTCACGCGCCCTTGTATTCCGCCGAAGTTGCGCATCTCGGTCTGCTGGATCGCTCCGCAGACGTTCATGTTGAAGGGCCGGCTGGTGCCGTCGATGGACTCTCTCACGGAGCGCCCGCTCTCGAGCCAGTCGAGCAGTGTGAACATCTTGTAGGTCGAACCGGCCGAGAAGCCGTTCGCATGGCCACGGTCGGCGCCCGCTGCGTACACGAGGCTCGTGTAGCCGTCGCCGGATGAGTGGTTCGGGCTGAGGCTGTAGTCGGTGTTCTGCGCCATCGCCAGGATGTCGCCCGTGCGCGGATCGACCGTGACGACCGTCGACCCGAAGTTCATGCCGTCGACGGTCTGCGGTGCGTAGTTGTTGATCGCATCTTCCGCCGCCTGCTGGATGAACGGGTTCAGCGTCGTGTAGATCTTCAGACCGCCTCGGCTGAGCACCTGGCGACGCTCGTCCGCCGACTCGCCGAACGCCTCGTCGTTCAGCACGGTCTGGCGCACGTACTCGCAGAAATACGCCGCGTCGCCCGCCTGCTGACAGCCCTGAGTTCTCGATGTGATGTTGGGCTTGATCTCGGCGTCGTGGTACTTGTCGTGCTGGTCGTCCGTGATCTTTCCGTCTTCGAGCATGCGGTTCAGCACGTAGTTCTGTCGCGACTTCGCGTACCTGTAGCCGTCCTCGGCGGAGTTGACCATCTCACCCTGGATCTCTCGGGTGCCTTCCTTCTTGTCGATGCGCAGCAGGTTCGGGTTCTGCACGACGCCAGCGAGGATCGCGGCCTCGCCGATGGTGATGTCCTTCACGCTCTTTCCGAAGTAGCGCTTCGCCGCGGCCTCGATGCCGTAGGTCTGGCCGCCGAAGTTCGCGAAGTTGAGGTAGCCGAGCAGGATCTGCTCTTTGGTGTACTTCTTCTCGATGGCGATCGCGAAGCGCATCTCCTGGAGCTTGCGCTGGTATCCCTCGGTGCCGCTGGAATCCGTCTGCTCGTTGTAGCAGTCGATGATCGCCGCCTGCTGATCCTCGGATGCCAGGCTGTCGAAGTCATCCGGGAGGTCTTCGCTCGTGCCAGCCTCGCAGCGCTGCACGAGCACGTTCTTGACGAACTGCTGGGTGATCGTCGACGCGCCCTGCGTGCTGCCGCCGCCGGCGTTCTGGAGGAGCGCGCGCGAGGTGCCGATCAGGTCGACGCCGCCGTGGTCGTAGAAGCGGGGGTCCTCACTCGAGAGCACAGCGTCGATGACGACCTGCGGCAGGTCTTCGTACTCGAGCGGGATGCGGTTCTGGTCGTAGAACGTGGCGAGCTCGACGTTCTTGCCCTTGTCGTTCTCGACGTAGATCGTGGTCGGCAGCATCGGCTGGTCGACCTCGAGGTCTGCGGGAATGTTCTCGAACATCGTCATGGCGCCGGATGCGGTGTAGCCGCTGAGCGCGATAGCGGGAGTGACCGTCGCGGTGACGAGCAGCCCGGCCACGGCGCTCAGGCCGACGAGACCGAGAATGCCGCCGACGACACCGCCGAGCGTTCTCTTCGAGTGAGGCATAGGCTGATGGTAATAGCGTTCCCTGTGGAGAATCTGCTTTGCCGGACAGATCCGCATGGAGCGCGCACCGACTTTCTGCACACGACACCGGGAGTGCCATGACCACGTGGGAGTACCTCACGACGCCGCTGCTGATCCACAACACGGCGCAGATTCTGAACAACTGGGGCAAACAGGGCTGGGAGCTCGTGCAGGTCGTGACGGGGCCGGAAGGCGGACTCGTCGCCTATCTGAAGCGGCCCGTCACCGATTCCGGGCCCGCCAACGCGGGGCTTGGCGCCGCTGCCGAGGCCGCCAAGCAGTTCGAGGGCGAGCAGTGAGCGTCTCGGCTCGCCTCGCCGAGCTCGGCATCGACCTGCCGACTGTCGCCGCGCCGGTTGCCGCGTACATTCCGGCCAAGATCCACGGCGACC
Source organism: Microbacterium sp. JB110 (assembly GCF_003335195.1). Lineage (NCBI taxonomy): Bacteria > Bacillati > Actinomycetota > Actinomycetes > Micrococcales > Microbacteriaceae > Microbacterium > Microbacterium sp. JB110. Next base: position 454,802 of record NZ_QPGM01000003.1, read on the forward strand.
TGGTCTGGACATCCGGACAGCTGCCGTTCGTCTCGGGCGACCTGCCGGCCACGGGCAAGGTCGGCGACGGGCACGGTCTCGTTCCCGCGCCCGACGCGAAGGACCTCGCCCGAACGTGCGCGCTGAACGCGCTCGCCGCAGCGGCCGCCGCTGTCGGCGACGTCGACCGGATCACCGGTGTGTTCAAAGCGACGGGTTTCGTCGCATCCGACCCCGCCTTCACCGGCCAGCCCGGCGTCATCAACGGAACGAGCGAAGTGCTCGGCGAGATCTTCGGCGACGCCGGCGCACACAGCCGCTCAGCCGTCGGAGTCGCCGCGCTCCCGCTCGATGCGCCGGTGGAGGTCGAGGTCGCCTTCACCTTCGCGTAGGGCGCGTCGCGCCAGGGCGCTGAGCCGCGGCACAATCGCCCGCTCGAGGCACTTTCGACCCGAATACGCCGCGGCTCGGGGATTCTGCCGCGGCTGGGGTGCGGTCGTCGTCGTGATCGCCCGCGGCGACACTAGAATCGTGCACGCGGTGTGAAGATGTGTGCGCCGAACCGTCTACGAAAGAAACCAGCAATGCGTCTGTTCGTTCAGGTCCCCTGTCTCAACGAGGAGCAGACCCTGCCACTCGTGCTCGAGAGCATCCCGAAAGAGATCCCAGGGATCGATGAGATTCACGTCCTGATCATCGACGACGGATCGAGCGACCGCACCGTCGAGGTGGCGCGGTCGTTCGGTGTCGAACACTTCGTGTTCCACACGCGCAACATGGGGCTGGCGCGCTCGTTCCGCGATGGCGTCGACTACGCGCTGCAGCACGGCGCCGACATCGTGGTGAACACGGACGGCGACAACCAGTACCCGCAGGAGCGCATCTCCGACCTGGTGCAGCCCATCGTGCACGGAACCGCCGACATCGTCATCGGCGACCGGCAGACGAAGACGATCTCGCACTTCTCGCCGTTCAAGAAGCTGATGCAGCGCATCGGCAGCCAGGTGGTCAACTTCGCCGGCGGCACGAAGCTGCCGGATGCGGCCAGCGGTTTCCGCGCCTACTCGCGCGAATCGCTGTACCGGCTGAACGTGGTCACCGAGTTCAGCTACTGCATGGAGACGATCATCCAGGCGGGACACAAGCGCATGCGGATCGACAGCGTGGCGGTGACGACGAACCCGAAGACTCGGGAGTCGCGGCTGTTCAAGAACATCTTCCAGCACATGGGGCGCTCCGGCCAGGCCATCATGCGCAGCTACATCATGTTCAAGCCGCACGCGGTGTTCCTGAGTCTCGGGCTGCTGTTCCTGATCCTGGCGCTGATCCCGTTCGTCCGGTACCTCGTGCTGATGTGGATCGGATCGGCCGGCGACCATGTGCAGTCGCTCATCCTCGGCGTCGCGCTGCTCGTCGGCAGTCTGCTGTGCTTCGCGCTGCTGGTGATCTCCGACATGCTGCGAACGAATCGCGCCCTGGTCGAGGAGAGTCTGGAGCGGCTCAGGGCCGTGCAGTACGCTCCGCAGAACCAGATCGACCCGACCGTGCCGTCCGCCGCCGACGCGGTGCGCCACCCGTCGATGAGGGTGACGCCTCCGCACGCAATGCGGGGGATGCACGACGATGGAACCGAAGCCGACCGCGCATAGCGCCGTCAGGATCGAGACGATACAACCGTGCTGAACAAGCTCAAGAAGATCGCGAAAGCACTGCTCGCCATCACCTGGATCCGTCGCGTCTACGAGACGGTGAACCGGATCTTCCTCGAGGTGTTCGGGGGAAGCCGCGTGCTCACGCACCTGGTCTACTTCGTCAGCTTCATCACCTTCAACCGCGAGCAGGCCGCAGTGCTTCGGGGGCGGCGGAACTACTACCGCAACAAGAACCGCGAACGCATCACCCATGTCGAGCTGCGTCGCAACATCCACAGGCTCGAGAAGGGCCTGATCATGCGTCCGCGGCGCGACGTCTTCGCCCGCGACTACATCACCGAGACCATCGAGTTCTACGAGCAGGCGGCGGAACAGTGCCGCACGGCTCCCGGCACGATGGACCAGAGCGAGATGGACTGGGCCCACGACGTGCTCACCGAGTACTTCCGAGTGTCGGCCTCTGGTGACGACGCGGTCGATGCCGCGCGTGCGCGCTTCGACAGCGCAGAGTACGACGCGGAGCCGACGGGGAAGATCCCGTACGTGAAGCAGCAGCTCTCCGATATCGACTACGACGCGTTCGAGGCGCTCGTCACACAGCGCCGCAGCGTGCGCTGGTACGAGGACCGTGAGATTCCGCGTGAGCTGATCGACAAGGCGCTGCTGCTGGCCAGGCAGGCGCCGAGCGCGTGCAACAGGCTTCCGTACGAGTTCCGGATCTTCGACTCTCCCGAGATGGTCCGCACCGTTTCCGACATCCCGTTCGGCACCGCCGGATACGGTCACAACATCCCGGCCGTCGCGGTCGTGGTGGGGAAGCTGGAGTCGTACTTCAGCCCGCGCGACCGCCACGCCGTGTACGTCGACGGTTCGCTCGCCGCCATGCAGTTCATGCTCGGTCTCGAGACCATGGGGCTGAGCTCCAGTGTGATCAACTGGCCGGACTTCGAACCGCTCGAGCGCAAGATGCAGAAGACGCTCGGCCTCGACTTGACCGATCGCGTCGTCATGCTGATCGCCTTCGGCTACGCCCATCCAGAGGGGATGGTGCCGCACTCGAAGAAGAAGGAGCTCGACACCTTCCGCCGCTACAACTGATGTCTGAGGAATCGACGGGCGCCGAACCACCGCGCAAGCGGCGCTCCGTGAAGAAGCAGGTGCTGCGCTGGGCGATCACGATCGTCGTCGTCGGCGTCGTCGGGTACTTCTTCTCCCGGTCGCTGATCGAGAACTGGCAGGAGCTGCAGGCGAACCCTGTCGACTTCGATTGGCGCTGGATCGTCGCAACTGTCGCGTTCGCACTCGCCGTTCCGCTGACCGGGCTGCTGTGGGCACGCATCATCCGCGTCTGCGACACCGATGCCAGGATCAGCGCGGTCGAAGCTGTGGCAGTGCAGTGCCTGTCATGGGTGCTGAAGTACATCCCCGGTCAGGTCGGTTCGGTCGCGAACAAGGTGCTGTGGGCGAAGAAGAAGGGCATCAGTCGCACGCTCGTCGTCATCAGCTTCATCTACGAGAACGTCTTCCTGCAGCTGGCCTCGATCGTACCCGCCGTCGTCATCCTGTTCCTCAGCCTCGGTCCGCAGATATTCGGCGCCAACGTCACCACTCTCGTGATGCCGCTGCTCGTGCTGATCCCCCTGGCACTGGTGATGTATCGGCCGTTGTTCCACGGCATCCTGAGCCGGGTGGCCAAGCGGGCGCTGAAACAGGATGTGCCCCGCGAGTACTTCCTCAGCAGCTGGCAGTCGCTGCGGTCGGCTGTGGAGTTCCTGGGGCCGCGCATCCTGAACGGCGTCGGCTTCGTGCTGATCGCCGTGACGGTGTCGGATGTCGGCCCCGAGATGTGGCTGCCGTTCGCCGCCGCCTATGTGCTGGCAGGGGCCATCGGCATCCTGGCGATCTTCGTGCCCAGTGGCATCGGCGTGCGCGAAGCCATCATCGTGCTGGTCCTCAGCCAGTACATCCCCGTTGCGCAGGCGATTGTGATCAGCCTGATCGCTCGTCTGCTGTCCACCGTCGGTGATCTCGGCGTCGCCGCCGTGTACCTGATCACCCGCCGGACCATTCCGAAGGAGATCCGTCCGTGACTGACCAGCCCTCCCCGCACATCACCATCATCGGATCGGCGCTCTCCGGCAACAAGGGCGCCTCTGCGATGCTGGAGAGCGCCATCCAGACCTTGAACGCACGGCTCGACAACCCGCGGTTCACGCTGTTCAGCATGTACCCGCGAGAGGATCGCGCGCAGAACCACTACGACAACCTCGACATCGTCGCTGCGAACCCGAAGCAGCTCGGGGTCACGATCAACCTGCTCGCGCTGGGGCATCGACTGCTGCCGTTCCTGCGTCCGCTGCTGCGCAAGCGCTCCAAGGCGATCCGGGCGCTCACATCCAGCCAGGTGCTGCTCGATCAGGGCGGCATCACCTTCACCGACGGCCGCGAGAAGTTCCTGCTCTACAACGTCGCGTCCATCCTGCCGGCGCTGAACACCTCGACTCCGGTGTTCAAATGCGCGCAGGCGGTCGGGCCGTTCACGAACCCGGTGAACAGGTTCGTCTCGAAGGTCTTCCTGCCCAAGGTCCGCACGCTCGTTACCCGCGGCCGGATCACCCACGAACTCGCCGAGGGGCTCGGACTGAAGAACCTGCACGCCGGCGCCGACTACGCCTTCTCGCTGGAGATGGACGGCACCGAGGCCGAGCAGGTCGCCGAGCATGTCGATCTGACGTTCTTCGACGATGGCGACGTGGTCGGCGTATGCCCGAGCGTGGTGCTGCAGAAGAAGGTCGAAGCGCGCGGAGGGGACTACATCAGCCAGATCGTCTCCTTCATCGCGCATCTGCGTGCGCAGGGCAAGAAGGTGGTTCTGGTGCCGCACAGCGTGCGCACCGGAACGCACAAGGCGCACAACAACGACCTGCCGCTGTGCGTGGAGATCGACTCGCGGCTCGCTCACGGCGAAGACCTGCTCTTCATCGACCGCGAACTGAGCTCGCAGCAGCTGCGGTACCTCATCGGTCGCTGCGACCTCTTCGTCGCCAGCCGTTTCCACGCCATGGTGTCGTCGCTGGCGATGGCCGTGCCGACGCTGGTGATCGGCTGGAGCCACAAGTACCGCGAAGTGCTGGAGATGTTCGAGCTCGAGGAATGGGCATTCGGCCACGACAAGCTCAACCCGGCCCATCTTCAGCAGCGCTTCGCCGAACTCGACGCGCAGCGTGGTGCCGTGCAGGCGAAGCTCGACGCTCATCTGCCCGAGGTCAAGCAGCGCTCTCTCGCGCAGGCCGACCTCATCGCCGACATCGTCCGCGCCCCTCGCGGGTAGCGCGAGGCGGCGACCCCGCGGACCGGCGCTACTTCAGCAGCCCGGCGTCATCGAGCTCGGTCTGCAACTCTCCGGGAAGCACCCACAGGCTGTAGTTGTAGTCCGGGTCGGCGTCGTATGCGCGCGCCCCGAAGGCGTCGGCTTCTGGCCAGTCCTCGCACGAGACGACGAGGTCGGATTCGAATCGCTCGCCGACCCGACGATCGACGATCTCGACGACGCGTGGCGAGAGCCAGAAGGGGAGCCAGTTGATCGCATCCGATCTACCCGGTGCCCGGCAGGCGATATCGAAGTCGATCCGGGCACGGTCTGGGCCGAGCGCCACGGACTCGATTTGCTCGACCGCACCTGTGGTGTTTGCTGGGTAAGGTCGAGTCATATTCGGGTTCGCGAGGAGAGCGAGAGCGCATGAGAGGGCGAGCAGACAGGTGGCCAATGTCCGTGGACGGTTACGCAGCACGACGTACGCACCGAGACAGACGAACACAAACGTCGTTGCCCACACCCAGAATCGGGCATCGTTGGTGAACGTCGGCGTCAGCGGGAGAACGAATGGGGCATCGGGGAACAGGAAGCGCCATGGAAGAATCGCCGGGTTCGACGCCGAGTACCAACCCCAGAGCGGAACGTTCCGAGCGACCCCCAGAACGACCGCGGCTGCCCCGGCTGCGAAGACGCCGACGGCGGTCGCGACCACGCTCCAACGAAGTCCGCGGACCAGTGCTGCGAGCGCGACGAGTACGACGATCGCCGCTACCGGGTCGATGTACCGGGAGTAGGTCCACGCGTCCAGCCGCACCCACCCGACGACGCGCAGCAGGACGTCCGGTCGCGTCCACCAGATCGCACTGACCAGTACGGCCGACAGGATCATTCCGAACATGAAAGTACCGGTACCGAGCCGACGCTCGCGCAGTTCGCGTATCGTCCAGACGACCACGACCACGCTCCCGACCGCGAACAGCCCCGCGGTACCGACGACCTGCACCCAGGTCTGGTTGAGGAAGACCTTCAGAAAGATCGAAGCGTCGAAGTTGTCGAGCGTGTTCTGAAGAGTTGCGTCCTTGCCGTAACCGTTGAGCAACACACGCTCCGCAACGTATTGAGCGAAGCGATCGGCGGCCACATATGCGCAGAAGAGCAGCGCGAGACCGAGCAGGGCCAAGCGCCATCGCCGCAGGGCGAACCCGAGCAACCAGATCCCCGCCGTCGCCACCAGTGCGATCGTGCGCGGGTGTGTCACGTATGCCGCGCCGATCGCCGCGACGAACAGCACCACGCGCCACCACGACGGCCGTTGCCACAGCGCGAAGGCGGCGAGCACGACCCACGCGACGAAGAACGCGATCGCCTGCTCGCTGAGGGCATATTCGGCAAAGGCGCTCCGCGCGGGCAGAATCATCACGATCGAGGAGATCGTGATGCTCTGCGGCCAGGTCAACCTTAGGCGGCGGCCGAGCAGAGCCAGTGGCACGATCGTCGCGACGCCGATCACGTTGCTCACGGTGAGTGCGGCGGCGTACACCGTCGCGGCGTCGTGAGTGAACCACCAGATGGGCGCCAGGACGACTGCCCAGCCCGGGTAGTAGCCGCTGCCGGCGAGTTGGGTCACGTTGTCGTCGCCGGAGATGAGACGGGCCATCTGCAACAGGTGGTTCTCGTCATAGCCGGTGCGCGGCGCGATCGCCGACTGCGCGATGTACCAGTACAGAATGATCGTGGCGACCGGGCCGACAACAGCCAGCACCCGCCAGACCCAGCTTCCGCGGCCCTCTGTCCGTTCGTGCGGCTCGCTCGCTTGACGCAGCGATGTCGGCATGACGATGGTCGTGGTCAAGTGAACTCCTGCAGGGTGCGCGGCGACCAAAAGTGTAGCGTCTTAACTGTCGCACAGCGGTAGGGGACGCGCCCTGCGTGCAATGCGATGAAGAATTTCGGGATCGTGCGGCGATTCACGGTCTTCGCCGAATCTCGATATCGTGGTTGCGCGTCGGATGCGGATCGGCGTGCGTCGGCGGGGAGACGGCAGTTCAACTAGTGAAGGGCCCTGGAATGGCGCTGTTCCGATCTCGTACCCGTACTGACCCCGCACCTCGCGTCGGTCGTACGCGGTACCTCGTCTCGACCTCCGGCCACCCCAATTACGGCGACGAACTGATCACCAGAGCCTGGCTCGATTTCTTGGCTGAGCGCGAACCTGAATCCGTGGTCTGGTTGGACTGCCCGCATCCGGGTCGTTCGGCACATCTGTTCGCCGACACCCATCCAAACCTGCGCACCACCAGCACGCTCTGGGAGCTCGCCATGGGCAGCGAGACGCACGATCCGGTGGCCGATGCCGCCAGGATCGCGCGACTGGTGCGCGACCTCGGGTCGCCTCGCTTCGACGAGGGACTGTTGACGCTGCGTGGTGCAGACTCCCTCCACCTTCTCGGCGGCGGATACGTCAACTCGATGTGGCACGACAACCTGGGCCTCGTCTCCGCTGCGGCCGAGATCCGTCGTGCCTTCGATGTGCCGGTCTTCGCGACCGGGCAGGGGCTGATGCCGCTCGACGACGCCCACAGGGGCTGGCTGACTGACCAGTTCGCGACCTTCTCTCACGTCGAGGCGCGTGACGAACCCAGCGCCGAGATCACGAAGACGCATCGGGAGAACGACGATGCCTTCCTCGCGCTCGCACTGCCGCGGCCGGTGTTCGCAGAAGACGACGCACCGGAACGGATGGTGTTGGTGCAGGGCGATCTGCTCGCCTGGAGCGATGAGGAGGCGACCGAGTCGATCCGCAGCTTCGCCGGCGCCAGCGGCGCCGCCGAGGTGGGTTTCGCCGAGGCGATTCCGCCGGACGACCTGCGTTACGCGAATCTGATGCCCGACGCTCGTGCCTATTCATTCGGGCAGCTCTGGCATGACGGTCTGCCGGCGCGTGCCGGACAGCGCTGGCTGACGACGCGGTTCCATGCGCATCTGCTCGCTGCGGCCGCGGGGGCGGCGGGCACCGTCATCGCCGGACAGCCCGGGTACTACGACGTGAAGCACGCGTCGCTGCTGGAGCTCGGCACGGGCTGGAACGTGGTTCCTGCCGGAACCGACCTGTCTTCGCCGGAGGCGAGGCCGACGGTCGACCCTGCTTTCCCGAAGAAGGTCAAGCAGCTCGCCGCGCGGAAGAAGGCCCTGGCCGACCGACTCTACGAGTGAGTCGCTGAGGCCGAGGTCGAGGTCGCCTTCCCGTAGTCCGCGCCGAGCCAGGGCGCTGAGCTGCGGCATAGTCGCCCGTTCGCGGCACAATCGACCCCAGAACGCCGCGGCTCGAGGATCATGCCGCGGCTGGGCGCGCGCGATGCCGAGGCGCGACGTGCCCGGCTCCTGATCATCCGGAGCCGTCACGGCATCCGGCACCGACGCGAGAGGGCGGCCCCGGATCATCCGGGGCCGCCCTCTGCCGCCGTGCTACTTGACCTGCGCGCTGATGATGCTCATCACCGAGGTGTCGGCCAGGGTCTGCGTGTCGCCGACCTCGCGGCCCTCTGCGACGTCGCGCAGCAGGCGCCGCATGATCTTGCCAGAGCGGGTCTTCGGCAGCTCGCCGACGATGTAGACGTCGCGCGGGCGGGCGATCGGGCCGATCTGCGTACCGACCCACGTGCGCAGCTCATCCGCGAGTCCCGCCGCGGAATGGTCGCGCAGGAAGCTCTCCTTGAGGATCACGAAGGCCACCACCGCCTGGCCGGTCGTCTCATCGCTGGCACCGACCACCGCAGCCTCCGCCGTCGCCTCGTGGGCGACGAGGCTCGATTCGATCTCGGCGGTCGAGAGGCGGTGGCCAGACACGTTCATGACGTCGTCGACGCGGCCGAGCAGCCACACGTCACCATCCTCGTCGAGGCGCGCGCCGTCACCGGCGAAGTAGTAGCCCTTGTCCTGGAACATGCGCCAGTAGGTGTCGACGAAGCGATCCGGGTCGCCCCAGATGCCGCGCAGCATGCTCGGCCACGGCTCGGTGACCACCAGCAGGCCGCCGTTGCCGTTGTCGACCGACTCGCCCTGCTCATCGACGACGGTCGACGCGATGCCGGGGAGCGCGACCTGCGCGGAACCCGGCTTGGTCTCCGTGACGCCCGGCAACGGCGAGATCATGATCGCGCCGGTCTCCGTCTGCCACCACGTGTCGACGATCGGGGCGGTGCCGGCGCCGACGACGTCGCGGTACCACATCCACGCCTCGGGGTTGATGGGCTCGCCCACCGACCCGAGCACCCTCAGGCTCGACAGATCGCGGCCCTGAGGAATCTCGCGCCCCTGCTTCATGAAGCCCCGGATGGCGGTGGGCGCCGTGTAGAAGATGGACACGCGGTACTTCTCGATGAGATCCCACCAGCGGCCCGGCTCGGGGAACTCGGGGGTGCCCTCGTACAGCACCTGCGTGGCGCCGTTGGCGAGCGGCCCGTAGAGCGCGTAGGTGTGGCCGGTGATCCAGCCGATATCGGCGGTGCACCAGTACACGTCGGTCTCCGGATGCAGGTCGAAGACGTTGCGGTGCGTGAACGCGGCCTGGGTGAGATAGCCGCCTGAGGTGTGCAGGATGCCCTTCGGATTTCCGGTGGTTCCTGAGGTGTACAGGATGAACAGCGGCGTCTCCGAGGAGAAGGCGCGGGCCTCATGCTCGCCCGATGCCTGCGGCACGACGTCGTGGTACCAGATGTCGCGCCCGTCGACCCAGTCGACTTCGTTCTCGCCGCGGCGCACGACGAGCACATGCTCGACCGTCGCCTGCTCACCGGAACCGTCGCGGTCGGAGAGCGCCTGGTCGACCGCTGGCTTGAGCGAGGAGACCTTGCCCTTGCGCCAGCCGCCGTCGGCTGTGACGACGAGTTTCGCTCCTGCGTCGTCGATGCGGGCGCGAAGGCTGTCGGCGCTGAAGCCGCCGAACACGACGGAGTGGATCGCGCCGACGCGGGCGACGGCGAGCATCGCGGCGACGGCCTCGGGGATCATCGGCATGTAGATCGCGACGCGGTCGCCCTCGCCGACACCCAGATCGGCGAGCACGTTCGCCAGCCGCTTCACCTCGTCGGTGAGATCCGCGTACGTGAGGGTGCGGGTGTCGCCCGGCTCGCCCTCGAAGTGGAATGCGACGCGGTCGCCGCGGCCCGCTTCCACATGGCGGTCGAGGCAGTTGTATGCGACGTTCAGCTCGCCATCGGCGAACCAGCGCGCGAACGGCGGGTTCGACCAGTCGAGCACCTCGGTGAACGGCTTCTGCCAGGTGATGATCTCGCGCGACTGCTCCGCCCAGAACGCCTCACGGTCGGCGTTCGCCCGGTCGTACAGCTCTGGCTGTGCGATCGCGTTCGCGGCGAACTCCGCACTCGGCGGAAAGACACGGTTCTCGTTCAGAAGGTGGTCGATCTGACTGCTCATGTAGCGCGCTCCTTCGCGGGCCCGGTGCATCCGGATGTCGGTGCGTGCGCAATCGCACGGTGTGGGTACTCATCGAATCTATGCCCGCAGGCGGGGTCGTTTCCACCCCCGAAAGACGGGGGTCCGGTCGATCGTGTCGCTCACAGGGGCGTGCCGTCGGCGTGTCGTCGGATCGGCCTGTGGACAGCGGCCCGCGTCTGCCCGGTCGTTCATAGCGTCGGAGCATGAGCCAACCGTTCGTCGTGCAGCCGCGGCAGGGTCGAGAACCCGTCGAGCCGCCTGCGCGAGTGCGCACCGGTGAGCCCCGCGCCGTGATCGAGATGCCGAAGGACGTCTTCGGGCCGCTTGCCCCATTTCTCTCCGCGCCTGGTGTGTCCGATGCCTTCGTCAACGGTGCCAGCGGCCTGTACGTCGACCGCGGCTCGGGTGCGGAGCGTGCCGTCGGATGGCGAGCCTCGGAGCGCGAGGTGCGCGATCTGGCCGTGCGGCTGATCGCACGGGGCGGCCGGCACATCGACGACGCGACGCCGTGCGTCGACGTGCGGCTTCCCGGCGGCGTACGCGTGCACGCGGTGCTGCCGCCGGTGGCGAAGGGCGGCACGGCGCTCTCCATCCGGATTCCGACTGTGTCAGGAGCCGACCTCGTCGAGCTCGCTGACGGAGGAACCTTCGACGAGACCGTGAAGGTGTGGCTGGTGCGGATGATCGATGCGCGCGAGAACGTGCTCGTCACGGGCGCGACCGGCTCTGGCAAGACGACGCTGCTCGGCGCGCTGCTGGCGCATGTGCCGCATTCGGAGCGGATCGTGACGATCGAAGACGTCGCGGAGCTGCGTGTGCCGCACCCCCATCACGTGGCGCTGGAGGCCAGGCAGCCGAACCTCGAGGGGGCGGGAGGCGTCGGGCTGCCCCGGCTCGTGCGCGAGTCGCTGCGGATGCGGCCCGACCGGATCGTCGTCGGCGAGTGCCGCGGTGAAGAGGTGCGCGAACTGCTGACCGCGCTGAACACCGGGCACGACGGGGGAGCGGGAACCCTGCACGCGAGCGGCCTGGCTGACGTGCCGGCACGGCTCGAGGCACTCGGCGCACTCGCCGGCATGGACGACCACGCCGTCGCCCGCCAGGTCACCAGCGCGATCTCGTGGGTGCTGCACCTGGAGCGCGACGGCGGCGGTCGCAGGCATCTGGCGAGCGTCGGCCGCTTCGGCGCGGCCGGAGGGCGGCTCACGATCGAGGAGGTGCGGCCATGGACGTGAACAGGGCGCGGCGCGGGCGCCGGCATGGTCGGTCGCGCACGTCGTCAGAGAGATCGTCAGCACCCGGCTCGAGCGAGGACCGAGCAGCCGGTGATGAGGAGCGCGGTGCCGCACCGGGCGGTCGTCCCCGGCGAGGCGGGCGCATCCGGTCCGCCCGGCGCAACCGCACCGGCGGGGGAGAAGGGCGAAGGAACGACGGTGCAGACGGGAGGTCGCGCGAGGCCGGCACTGCTCGTGACGTGCCGGGCAGCGTGCTGCGGCTGTCGGCGCTGCTGGAGGCCGGTGCGGTGCCGCACGCCGCGTGGCGCCACCTGGCAGAGTCGGGAGACGCCGCGGCGCAGCGGATCGCCGACCGCACCGATCGGGGAGCCGCCGTCGCAGAGGCGATCGGCGGCGAGGCCGTCGCCCCGGTGCGACGACGATGGGGCAGACGCGCAGCCGCCGAGCGCGACAGGGCCGCGGCGTGGCGCGACATCGCCGCCGCGTGGGAGATCGCCGCCACAGTAGGCGCCCCGCTCGCCGAGTCTCTGCGCGGAATGTCGCGCGCGCTGCGTGATGCGCAGGAGACGCTCGACGACGTGCGCGTCGCGATGGCCGAGCCGACGCAAACGGCTCGCCTGATGAGCGTGCTGCCGTTCGTGGGGGTGATCATCGCCCTCGCGCTCGGCTTCGACATGATCGGCGTGCTCACCACACCGGGTGCGGGGCTGGCGTGCCTGGTCGCGGGGCTCGCGATGATCGCAGGCGGTCGGCTGTGGACGTCCGGTCTCATCCGCGCCGCCAGACCGACGCCGGGAACGCCGGGGCTGCACGCAGAGCTCACCGCCATCGCCCTCGGCGGCGGGGTGTCGCTCGACCGAGCCCGCGCCCTGGTCGCGGGGGCGACCGGTGCGGGGGCGCACGCTTCGTCGGCGCATTCCGAGGCGTCGGCTGACGCAGGATCCGCGACGCACGGCGGGGCCTCGGCGGACGACGAGGTGGAGCGCGTGCTCGACCTGTCGCGCCGCGCGGGGATTCCCGCGATCGACCTGCTGCGCGCGACGGCTGAGCAGCAGCGCAGCACCGCGCGGACCGACGGGCGGGTGCGCGCGGCTCGTCTCGGCACCCGCCTGCTGCTGCCGCTCGGTGCGTGCACGCTGCCCGCGTTCCTCTGCCTCGGCGTCGTGCCGATGCTCCTCGCCGTACTGCAGACCACCTCTCTTCCCGACCTGTGACGTCCGGGATCGCATGTCCACCCCGCGACTGGTTTCTACGGCCGGCCGCATCACCAGAGAAGAAGGAGAACACCATGAACACCGCAACCGAACTGCTCCGCGATGAAGAAGGAGCCTCGACCGCTGAGTACGCGATCGTGACGCTCGCTGCCGTTGCGTTGGCCGGGCTGCTCGTCGCCGTGCTGAGATCCGACGGCGTGCGCAGCATGCTCAGCGACATCATCGAACGCGCGCTGAGCTCGGCATGATGCGGTCGCGTCGTCGGGCGCTCGAGCTGCCCGTCGGCGGTGCCCACGGGTGCCCCAGCGCCGCGTCGGGCGGGGCCCCTCGCGACTTGCGACGCCGCGGCGCCATGGCGCGGGCC